>JAIOPE010000004.1 GCA_021414065.1 Planctomycetota bacterium | reverse complement strand
TGCAGCCGGCTCGCCACGACGCATCCGGCATCGGCCGACTACTCCGACAGGCTGCTAGCCCGGATCATTCACGAAGCTCCGCGGGAGAACGGCGTGCAACGTAGGGAGAGCTTGCGATGCACGCCGATCCGAGACTCGGTCGCACGACGACACACCGTCCTGGACGAGATCCGCGGAGACGGCCGCAAGGCGGGACCCGCAGCGTCGGCTTTGTCAAGCCACGCAAGGGTCCCAACGCAGCGGGCGGCCAGTCGTCGACGATGGGGCTCGTCCAGGCGCGGAGCTTCGTGAGTGATCCGGGCTCGTTTGGCGCACCCTGAAAGTCACATCGCGATTCCGGAATCCCGCCGGGGCGTCGCGCCGCCGCGTCCGCAGTGACCCGCGTGACCGGGCCCCGCTTGGCTTCGCGAATCCCTCTCAGACGGGACGGGCCATCCTGCGCCGAAGCTGCTTCAGCACGTCCGCTGGAAGCCAACGCGACGCATCGCCGCCGCTCGCCACGACGTCCTTGATGAGCGACGACGACAGGAATGCGTACTCGGCCGAGGGCATCACAAACACCGACTCGATCGCCGGGCGCATCGCACGGTTCGTCAGCGCCATCTGGTACTCGAACTCGAAGTCGGACGACGTACGCACGCCACGCAGCAGCACCGAGATGCCCGACTCCGCCGCGAAGTCAACGACGAGGCCCCGGAACGACACGACATCCACGTTCTCGAAGCCACTCGTGTGCCGAACAAGCATCTCCATGCGCTGCTTCACCGTGAAGAGCGGCTTCTTGCGTGGGTTGTCCGCAATGCCGACCGTCAGTCGGTCGAAGAGTTGCGCTCCGCGCCGGATCACGTCGAGGTGGCCGAAGGTTGCGGGGTCGAACGTGCCCGGGTAGAGCGCCCGCCTCACCGGTACCACCTGAGCGCCTCGAAGTCGAGCGGGCGACGCGAGCTGAACGGGTCGTTCTTCCGCACCATCCATTCGTGCGGGTAAATGACGAATGCGAAGTTCGTCTCCTTCAGGAACCGCTCGCTCTCAAACTCGATCGCGATCGTATAGTCGTGCGCGCGGCGGTACAGCCCCACGCGCGTGCGAAGCCCGCGGTCGCTCTTCGCGTCCCGCTGGAAATCGCCCGTGAAGCCCCACTTCTCGGACATGCGATAGTCGCCGCGAACGGTCCAGACCGCGGAGTCGTCGTGGATGACGCGGCGACCGGCGTAGATCGAGAAACGCTTGTCGGGAAACCACCGGAAACCGGCGGCCGAGGTCTCCATCCGCGACCGCGTCATGTCGTAGTCGGCCTCGCCGACGAGCCAGACCTGAGGGAGCAACTCGACCCGCGCACGGTGCTGGTGAAACGCCGAACCGTCTCGAGTCGCAGACAGGTACTTGCTCTCGCCCGGGAAGTCGATCTGATCGAGAGGCGACGCGAAGTCCTCGCGGACGCTCAGCCCCGTGCCCTTGAACGCCTCGGTCTCGTCCACGTAGTAGAGGAACCGCGCCTCGTAGTCGATCCAGTCCACGAGTTCGCCATCGCGCTTGGTCTGCAGGCGATTGCGCAGCCGGAACGATACGACGTTCTCCTCGAAGAGTTGATCGTGCAAGTCGTTCGTCTGGAACCCGTACGGCGTCTGGTCACTCACCTGGAAGCGGTTGAGCCAGGTCGCATCGGCGGAGACGACGTGGCGGAGGCCGTGCAGGTCGAAGAACTCGCTGCACGCATCGGGCATCGTCCGGTGGGCCTCGGTGCCCATGCGCAGAGACCAGAAGGCCGATGACCGGCCCTCGCTCTCCCCCGCCGCAGGCGTACCGGCGTTGGCGAAACCGTTCGCATCGCTCACGTGGTAGAGGGACCCACCGACGGCCGGGGTGACCTGGACCGACCCGACTTCGAACGGCGCCGTGACACGCGCCTCGACGTCCTCGCGCAGGACGCGCTTCGAACGCCAGCCCAGGGTCGCCGCGTAGTCGTCCTCGAGGAAGTCGTCGTACCGACGCTCGACCTGGGCGACGCTCGCCTCGGCGGAGAGATTGAGCGGCGCGAACCCGGTGGCCTCCCTCGAGACGATCGGCTGATTGAAGAGGTGCCACCCGGCGGCGGGAAGGTAGTCGGTCTGCACGACATACCCCGTGAGCGCCGGGTCTGTGGTGCGCCGGACGAGAGTCGCCGCCTCGTCGGTCGGGCGGTACGAGCCCAGGATCGAGACGCCCTGGGTGTCCCACGTCTTCCTGAGTTGCGCATACGTTTCGAACGGCACGCCCTGCGTCGCGTCGTCGGAGTTGTACTCCGGAACGTAGCCGCGGTCGGAGAACCAGTGTCCTGACAGATCGAGCCGCCAGCCGTTGCCCAGCAAGCCGCGCTCGGCATCCGAGTCCATGTAGTGGCGATACCAGACGTCCGCGCGCCCCCGGTCGTTCAGCGACTTCCCGCCCAGGCGTCCGTCGAACGGGCGGTCGCTGAAGGAGTCCTTGTCCTGCCCGTCCCGCTGGTAGCTGCCGTCGAACGAGAGTTGGTCGGCACGACCGCCCGGACGCGTGGGGAGGCCTTCGTGGTCGAGCGCGACGCCGAGGCCCTCGCCGCGGCGCGTTCGATATCGCGGCGTGACCTGCCACGATCCCCACGTCGATCCGTCGTCGCGCTTCATGCGTCCGCCGAAGCCGAGGCCCATCGTCACGCCGAACCGGTTCGAGTTCGAAAACTCGATCGACTGGACGGGCATGTTCCCCGAGCCGCCGCCGATCTTCGGAATCGGGAGCAGGGGGATGTCCCGTCCTGCGGCGGTGTCGGCGCGGACGGTCGGCCACCAACTCGTCTCGTACTCCGGTTCCTTCTTCGAGAAGTCCACTTCGACCCACGATGTGTGGAACGCCAGGTGGGGGTGCTCGTACGTGCACGACGTGAACGTGGCGTCCTCGGCGCGGAACTTGTCCTTCGCGACGCCCCGCACGACGGCCGCCCGGATGCTCAACGGCGCTTCGTGCTGACCGGACGTCTTAACCGCACCCTGCACCACTACGTCCACGAGATGTGCGCGGTCATGCTGGAAGTCGAGCAGCACGCGGTTCGCGTGGAACGTGTACTTGTCACGCCGAACGAAGACGTCGCCCTCGGCGTACACAGCGTGGATCGCATTGCCGAGGATGTCGTCGCCCTCTGCGACGGCAGATCCCTTGCGGCGTTCCAGCGCGCCGGTCAACCGCTCGCGGTCGCCCCAGATGACGGCGCTCTCGCAACGCAGTTCGAACCCAGGGAACTTGATCCAGACAGGCTGGCTGACGCCGCCGACGGCCCAGACGACGCGCTCGCCGCCCACGTTCTCCGACTTCGACAGGTCGCCAAGGACCGCGCCGCGGAACTCGGGCGACGACGGATCCAGCATCCGCTCGCCGGCCCGATCGCCGCCCGACTTCACACCGCGCGGAAGCGGCGGAGGGGGCGGCGGAGGGTCATCCGCTGCACGCGCGTCGGACACCCACGCCCCTGAGAGCGCGAGCGCTCCGAGAATCCAACGGCTCCGACTGCGAGTCCTCGGCGCCACGCGTGCCTCCGGATCGATCCTACGACGAGCTCGCGCCGGTGATGCCGGGCCGATTCTCGACGCGCGACCAGTCTACGGCGCAGCCCCCCATCGGCCAAGCGCGGCAAATGTCACTTTCGGGTGGTCCCAGACGACTACATGGGATGACACCTCCGCTCCGACCCGTTGCCGTCGCGCTGCTGGGCGGTGCGGCGGCGGGAGCCTTCGCCGGAGTCCCGCCCGCCGCAGCCTGCGTCGCATCCCTCACGGTCGCGATCCTCGCCCTTGCGCTGGGCCGACGACGCAGGCTTGCGTGGACGATCGCAGCCGCCGCGCTCGCTTTCGCTGCGGCGAGCGTGCGAGGTGCCCCGCGGGGACCTTCGCTGCTGAGCCTGCCCACGTTCGACGTCGCCGCGGCGGACGGCGTCCTGATCTCCGGCCCCGACATGGTCCACGGCATGCGCGACCGCCAGGGCGTCCGGAGCGCGTCGTTGCGCATCGAGGTCGGCGACTGCCAGGCACGCGTCCTGGTTCAGTTGCCCGACGACGCCGCGCTCCCTCAGTTGCTTCCCGGCGACCGCCTGCGCGTGATCGGGCGCGTCCGCCCACGGCGCCCGCCGTCGAACCCGGGCGAGTCGCAAAGTCGCCGGGCTCCCGAGTTCGAGATCGACGCCGCGACGGTGGTCCGCGAAGACGGCGGCGCGCTCGGCGCCATCGAGGGACTTCGACGCGTCGCCGAGAGACTCCGCCGGACGACGCGCGACCGCCTGTGTGATGCGTGCGGCGGCGAAACCCCGACGTTCGGCGTCTTCCTCTGCCTCCTCACCGGCGACCGGTCCGCGCTCCCGCCGGAGGTGGCCCGCGCCTTCCGCGACAGCGGGACGGCGCACCTCCTCGCCGTCAGCGGACTCCACCTCGTGCTCCTCGTCGGAGGACTCGCCGCGGTCGCGCGGCGTCTCGTGCCGGCATTCGTTCTGCGACGGACCGGCGTGGTCGCCATCGCTGCGACCGTGCTTCTCTACTCCGCGGTGTGCAGGTTCGACACGCCGGTCGTGAGGTCCGCCGTGTTCCTCGTCGTGGGCGCGATCGGACGGGCATCGAGGCGGCGCACATCCACGCTGGACCACCTCGCGCTCGCGGCCACGATCGTGATCGGCGCCGACCCCCCTCAGGTGGCGGACCCCGGGTTCCAGCTCTCGTTCGCGGCGGTGGCCGGGATCTCGCTCTTCGCGACGCGGATTCGCGACACGCTCTTCCCAAGACTGCTGCTGCTGGCGAAGTTCCCGGGTGCGATCCCGGCGCGCAGGCTTCGGTGGATGCGCGCGCTGGCGACGAGCTTCGCCACCACGCTCGCCGCGCAGGCCGCAACTGCGCCGATCGTCGCCGCGGCGTTCGGATCGGCGCAGCCCGCAGGGATCGTGGCGAATCTGTTTGCCGTGCCGATCTTCGCAGTCGTTCTCCCCCTGGCGGCTGCGCTGGCGATGGTGGGCGGCGCGTGCGCGACGCTGACGACGCGACTCGCGGACTTCGCATGCGCCGTGTTCGTCGGATCCGTGGACGTGGCGGCGGCGGCTCCCCTCGGACACTTCGCGCTCGGCCGGCCACCGCCGTGGGCCACCGCTGCAAGCGTGGCGATCCTGGTGAGCGCCGCGATGCTCCGGACGTGGCGCCGCCGGGACCTCTGGCTGCTCGTCGGCGCCGCGACGTTGCCCGGATTCGCCGCGGCGATCCAACCACGCGACAGCGCTGCGGAAGTCGTTGCCCTGGACGTCGGCCACGGCCTGGCCGTCGTTCTCCGGTCGCCCGCCGGCGGCACGATCCTCTACGACGCCGGCGGGCGATCGCCGGGCGTAGGCGATCGCGTCATCGTGCCCGCACTTCGCGAACTGGGTGTCCGCCAGATCGACGTGCTCTGCCTGTCGCACGAGGACTCCGACCACTGCGGCGCTGCGGCAGACGTACTGCGCGAGGTCGCCGTCGGGCGCGTCGTCGTCTCGGCGGGCTTCGGTGCGTCGCCACTTGCGATGTCGGTACTCGATGCATGCCGCGAGGCCGCTATCCCCGTCGCGGCGGCCCTCGCGGGAGATCGGATCTCCGTCGCGGGAATCGAGGCGATCGCGCTCCACCCGTCGGCACCCGCAGCCAGCGGCGCCGAGAACGTCGACTCACTCGTACTCCACGCCGTCGTCAGCGACGCACGCATCGCGGGCGGCGCCGGACTCTCGGTCCTCCTCACCGGCGACCTCGAGGGGCCTCCGCTGACCGCACTGGCCGCCCGGACCGACCTGCTGCGGGCCGACGTACTCGTCCTGCCGCACCACGGTCGCGGCGACGGCGAGGCGCAGCAACGACTTGCGCTCGCGATTGCTGCGCGCGTGAGCGTGGCGAGCAGTTCCGACGCGTCCACCGTCACCATGCCGGGCGCCTGGGTCACGGGCACGACCGGTGCAATCCGCTTCCGGGCTGGACGAACGCCCGACGTCTTCCCTTGGCGACGGCCGGGGCCGGACGATCCGTGATCAGTCGCGCTTCACGCCGACCCACACGCCGTCGCCGAGCGGAACGATGACGCTCAGCACGCGGCTCTCGCGCGCCATGACCTCGTTGAACGCTTGAACCGCCGGCGCCTCGCGGTCCGTCGGGCGCTCATCGAACAGTTGGCCGAACGCAAACGCGTTGTCCACCATGACCAGCCCGTGCGGACGGAGTACGCGCAGGCTCTCTTCGAGGTAGAGCGGGTAGCTCGCCTTGTCGGCGTCGAGGAACGCCGCGTCGGCGGATGCGTCGGCGAACGTCCGGAGCACGTCGATGCCACGTCCGACGTGGACCTCCACCCTGTCGGCAACGTCCGACCGGGCGGCCCACCGGGATGCGAACGCCGCGTGGCGCGGGTTGAACTCGATCGTGCGGACCTTCCCGCCCGCCGGAAGCGCGCGGGCCATCCAGATCGCCGAGTAGCCGGCGAGTGTGCCGACCTCGACCACGTCGCGCGCGCCGCGCAGTTGCAGCAGGATCTGCAGGAATGCGCCCTGCGCCGGTCCGATCGAAATCGCGGGGATACCCTCTCGCACCGCCGACTCGCGAAGGTCGCGCAGGAAGGCGTCCTCCGGGGTGGTGCGTTCTTCGATGTAGCGGAAGTGACGATCGGTGACGCGCGAGCCTTCGACGGACATCGAACCCTCCGGGCTGGGCGCGGCCAAGTTCGAGGCGCGCCTGCGCGGAGACGATACTGGACCGGATGACCGCACCACGCGACTTCGGCGTCCTCGAGGAAAACGTGCGGCGCTTCCGCGACGACCGCGACTGGCGGAAGTTCCACACGCCGAAAGATCTCGCGGCGTCGGTCGCGATCGAAGCGGCGGAGTTGCTCGAGCACTTTCAGTGGCGGACGGACGACGAGACGCGGGCGGATCTGGCCGACCCGGCCAAGAAGGCCGCCGTGGCACGCGAGATGGCCGACGTGCTGATCCTCCTGCTGTCGGCCTCGGATGTCATGGGCGTGGACCTCTACGAGACGACGCTCCGGAAGATCGAGGAGAACGCCCTGAAGTACCCGGTCGAGAAGGCTCGCGGGCGTGCAGACAAATACGACCGTCTCTGACTCGAGTCGCCCCGGAGGTCCCATGCAGATCGTCGCCTCTTCCCTCGCAGCCGCAGACGCCTATCGCCTACTGATCGCCTGCGTCGTGCCGCGCCCGATTGCGTGGGTCAGCACCGTGGACGCTCTCGGCCGCGCCAACCTCGCACCGTTCAGCTTCTTCGCCGGGATCACCGCGACACCGCCGACGGTGCTGATCTCGGTCGGACGGAGCCGCGGGCGCCGGAAGGACACGGCGCTCAATCTGCTTGAGACCGGCGAGGCGGTCGTGCACATCCCGCCGCAACGATTGGCCGAGGCGATGGTCGCGACGTCCGCCGACGTGCCGCACGGCGTGGACGAGTTCGATCTCGCGCACCTCGCGAAGTTGCCCTCGGTGGACGTCCGCCCGCCGCGGATCGACGGCGCCCCTCTCGCGATGGAAGCGCGTGTCTCGCAGCATCTCGAGGTCGGTGACGGCCCCGCCGACGTTTTCCTGCTCCGGATCGTCCGGTTCCACCTGTCCGACGACGTGCTCGACGCCGACGGCCGCCCTGACCCCGTCAAGCTCGACGCCACGGGACGCCTCGGCGGCGAGACCTACTGCGCGTCGTCCGCGGTCCGCGTCATCGCGAGAGCTCCGCGTCCCGGCGCGTGATCAGCGCTTGCGTTCGAGGACGTAGTCAGCGATGCGACGAAGCGTCTCTCGCTCGCGCGACGGCCGGAGCACGTCGAGCCGCGCGCTGGCGTCCACGACCATCTTCTCGGCGCGATCGCGGGCGGCGTCCACCGACCCGTTGGCAACGACCGCGTCGCGGATCACGGACGCCATCTCGAACCCGCGACCAGACGAGAGCGCGTCGCGAACGCTCGCCACGATCGCGCTGTCGGCGGTCCGCATGAAGTGGATGAGCGGAAGCGTCATCTTCTGCCGCTGCAGGTCGGTGCCGAGCGACTTGCCGACGACCTGCTCGTCGCCGACCAGGTCGAGCACGTCGTCGATCACCTGGAATGCCATGCCGATCCCGAGCCCGAAGGCGTCGAGCGCTGCGATCTCCTCCGCCGTGCCGCCCGCGTACTCGGCACCGACCCGGCAGGAAGCCGCGTAGAGAATCGCGGTCTTCTTCTCGATGATCTCGAGGTACGTCTTCTCCTCGAGGTCGAGGTTGCCGCGCTCGTGGACCTGGAGCACCTCGCCCTGACAGACCTGCCGGGTGACGTGCGCCAGGTAGTGCGCTGCGCCGCCGGAGATCGACGCCGCCTCGGCGTAGGCGCTCGCGAGCAGGAAGTCGCCGAGGAGAACCGCGACCTCCTGGCCCTCCATCTTGTGAAGCGTCGGGCGACCGCGGCGCATGAGCGCGCCGTCGAGGATGTCGTCGTGGACGAGCGTCGCCGTGTGGATCAGTTCCACGACGGCGCCGAGCCGGGCGTGTTGGTCGCCCGTCTTCTCCGGGTTCACCGCGCGCCCGGCCAGGAGCACCATCGCAGGGCGCAGTCGCTTGCCGCCGAACCCGCGGACGTGCTCGACGAGTTCCCGCACGTAGCCGGCGGGCGCGTCGGCCACGAGCTCGATCGCCGCTTCGACCTTCGCCACGTCGGGCGCGATCTCGGCGAGGAGCAGTTCCATGGCGGCTTTGTTGCTTCCTGTGGCGCTCAAGCGGACGTCCTCCTGGGAACGGCGGAGACTAGCCCGGATCGTGCGCGAGGGTCCGCGGGAAACCGGCGTGCGTCGCGGGAGTCCCGTGCATCGGACGCCGAGGCGAGGCACGTGCGAGCTGCGACACACCGTCCTGGGCGAGATCTGCGGAGCTGACCGCAAGGCGGGACCCGCAGCGTCGGCTTCGTCAAGCCACGCCAGGGTCCCAACGCAGCGGTCGGCCCGCAGGCTCGCCCAGGCGCGGGCCCTCACGCATGATCCGGGCTCGCCCGGATCATGCGCGAGGGTCCGCGGGAAACCGGCGTGCGTCGCGGGATCTGCTTGCGATACGCGCCGGGTGGAAGCTCGTCCGAGCGCGGCGTCTCGTGCACGTTCCTCGCCGAGCGAACGGGACCCCCTCGTCACTTCCAGTCGAAGGACGTCACGAGCCAGGCTCCCTCGCGCTTCTCGGCGTGAAGCTCCACGGCGACCGTCTGGTACGTGCGAAAGATGTCGCCCGCGTCGCAGCGCAGTCGGATCGACGCCTCGCGGCCGGTCACGTCGATCGCGGCCTCCTGAATGGTGATGCGCAGAAGCTTGAACTCGTTCCAGCGCGCGAGGTCTCGCTCCAGGTCCTTCCGCGCTTGCTTGTGCCGGTAGGTGACGTCCTCGGCGAAGAACGCGAGGAAGTCGTCGGCGCGGTGCTCGACCAGAGCGTCGCGCGCGTCGTCCACGGTTTCGCGCAGGCGTTCCTCGTCCGATCGGCAGCTGCGCAGAATCAGGAGGACGAGGAAGACGATTCCCGCGACCCCGGCTACGCCCCCGATCAGCCGGACGAGCCCACGTCGCGCGGTGTCGTGCATCGGATCAGGCGTCCCGGCGCCGGGCGGCCCACGACTTCTTGTTCGCCTCCCACCATGCCCGCCAGACGGCGGCGTCGTCGGCGAAGTTCTGGCCCGTGAGACGCACCAGGTTCTCGTGCGCTGCCCGGCGGGCGACCGGGTCCTTTGCGTCGAGCGCGTTCAGCAGGATCTCGATCGCTTCACGCTGGTGCTGGTAGTTCTCGCCGTAGAGGAGCTGGTTGAGTGCCTCCATCAACTCGGCCGACTGCACGCGGAGCTGGTCCTTCTCCCAGGTGAGCGACGCGATCAGGACGAACGCAATCCCCACGCCGACCGACACCAGGCGGACCTCGCCGCCGAGCCACGACGCGAGCGCGTCCCAGCCGAGCCACGGCGGACGCAGCACGAAGAACACGCCGATCAGCGCGAACACGAACACGCTGAGGCGTGTGGACATCCAACTCGTCGCGCTGAGGTCCTTCTTCTCCATGGCGTACGAGACTACCCGCGAGCGTCCGCGCGCGCCTGCAGGTTGCGCCCGATGAGGACGAACGCCAGCCCGAACAGCGCGCCGAGCAGTTCGCCGCCGAGATCGTCCGTCTGGACGCCGTAGATCAAAGCACCGAGCATCGCGAAGAGGCCGACCGCCTGAAGCGCCCGGCCCGCGCCGCGCATTGCGGTGCGTCCTACCCGAGCGCCGACGACGGCGCGAGACCGCGCTCGACCATCAGCCGGATCATGGTGATTCCCATGTCCGCCGGCGAGTCGGCGACGGCGATCCCGGCCGCGAGCAGCGCGGCCTTCTTCTCGGCCGCCGTGCCCTTGCCGCCGGAGATGATCGCGCCGGCGTGTCCCATTCGCTTGCCCGGGGGCGCCGTGGCACCGGCGATGAACGCCGCGCAGGGCTTCTTCGTGCCGGAGGCCTTGTAGTACGCGGCCGCCTCTTCCTCGCTCGTCCCGCCGATCTCGCCCATGAGCAGGATCGCGTCGGTGTCGGGGTCGGCGATGAAGAGCTTCATCGCGTCGGTGTGCGTCGTGCCGATCACCGGGTCGCCGCCGATACCGATGCACGTGCTCTGGCCGATGCCGCGGTTGCTGAGCTGCCACACGCCCTCGTACGTCAGCGTGCCGGAGCGGGAGACGAGTCCGACGCGACCCGGCTTGTGGATGTAGCCGGGCATGATCCCGACCTTGCACTCGCCCGGCGTGATGATGCCGGGGCAGTTCGGCCCGATCAGGCGCGTCTGGGTGCGTTCCAGCGCGCACTTGATCCGCACCTCGTCCATCGCCGGGATTCCCTCGGTGATGCAGACGACGAGCTTGACGCCCGCGTACGCCGCCTCGATGACCGCGTCGGCCGCGAACGGCGGCGGCACGAACACCATCGAGACGTCGGCGCCGGTTTCGCGCACGGCCTGCTCGACCGTGTCGAAGACCGGAATGCCCTCGTGAATCGTGCCGCCCTTGCCGGGCACTGCGCCGCCGACGACCTTCGTGCCGTAGGCCTTGCACTGCGCCGCGTGGAACGCGCCCGCCGAGCCCGTGAGGCCCTGGACGATGATCCGGGAGTCCTTGTTGACGAGAACCGACATGGCTACTTGCCCCCCGCCGCCGCGACGACCTTCTGCGCGGCGTCCGTCATGTCCTTGGCGACCACCAGCCGGATCCCGCTCTCTGCGAGGATCTGCCGACCGCGCTCGACGTTCGTTCCCTCGAGCCGCACGACGAGCGGCACGTTCAGGCCGACGTCTCTCGCGGCAGCCACGACGCCCTCGGCGAGGACGTCGCACTTCATGATGCCGCCGAAGATGTTGACGAGGATCGCCTTCACCTTCGGGTCGGCGAGGATGATCTTGAACGCCTCCGTGACCTTCTCCCGCGAGGCGCCGCCGCCGACGTCGAGGAAGTTCGCCGGCGCCGCGCCGTGGAACTTGCAGATGTCCATCGTGGCCATCGCGAGACCCGCGCCGTTGACCAGGCAACCGATCGAGCCGTCGAGCGGGATGTACGCGAGGTCCATCGCCTTTGCGCGGGCTTCGACGGGGTCGGTCTCCGAGTCGTCGCGATACGCCGCGAGGTCCTTGTGGCGGTACTCGGCGTTCTCGTCGACCGCGACCTTCGCATCGAGCGCGATCACCTTCCCCTGCTTCGTGACGACGAGCGGGTTGATCTCCAGGAGAGAACAGTCGCGGGCGACGAACGCCTTGCAGAGCGCCTGGAGGAACTTGACCGTCTCGCCCATGAGCGGCCCGGTGAGGCCGAGGGCGAACGCGATCTTGCGCGCCTGGAACGCGAAGAGGCCCTCGTCTGGACGGAAGTACTCGCGGAGGATGGCCGACGGATTGTGCGCCGCGATCTCCTCGATCTCGACGCCACCTTCCTTGCAGGCCATGACGACCGGGAGGCCCTTCGCTCGGTCCAGCGTGATCGCCACGTAGTGCTCGCGCTCGATGTCGCAGGCGGAGGTGACGAACACCTTCCGGACGAGCACGCCCTCGGGGCCCGTCTGCGGCGAGATGAGCGTCATCCCGAGGATGGCGGCGCCCTTTGCGCGGGCCTCGGCCGGGTCCTTCGCGAGCTTGACGCCGCCGGCCTTGCCGCGGCCTCCGGCGTGGACCTGCGCCTTGACGACGACGAGCCCGCCGAGATCGGTGGCGGCCTTCTCGCACTCGTCGGCGGTCGTGCAGACGAACCCGGGGAGCGTGGGCACCCCGAACTTCGAGAGCACCTCTTTGGCTTGGTACTCGTGGAGCTTCATGCCTGTTCCTTCGCGTGCGCCCGGCGTTCGCAACCCGGTGGCCCGGTCGCTCGGCGAGGCAGTTCTGCGGCACATCCGCGGACTTTCGGCGTCCGCAGCGGAGTGGAAAGGGCCGATCCTAGCGAAGGGCGCGGTGGCGGTCCCACGTTTGGCGATGCGTCCGGCTTCCGCCCACGGAACGCAACCCCAACGTGTGCCGAAAGTCGCTACTGCGTCCGGGCGCCGACTACTGCGTCTCCACGACCCATCGTTCGATGGCCTCGACGGCGGCCTTCCGCTCTGCCGGCAGCGCGCTCGCATCGAAGCCGGTGTCGGGCGCACCGAGCCTGCGAAGCGCCTCATGCGCTGCGTGTCGGACCAGAACCGCGTCGTGACGCAGCAGTGCTGCGAGGTCACGCACCGCGCTGTGCTCGCCGAACCGTCCCAGATTCTGTGCGGCCTGCCACGCCACGAGTTCCGAGGGGTCCTTCAGCGCCTCGAGCGACGCGCGGATGCTCCGATCGGAGCGCCCGCGGCCGAGCATGGCGAGGGCCGAGAACCGCCGCATCGGGTCGGCGTCTTGAGCCAAGTTGACCCAAACCGCCTCCTCCTCGGCGGTGGGCGTCGCCTCGCGTGTGGACGGCGCGGAGAGCGGCGAGAGTGCGACGAGCGACATCAGTTCGTCCACGCGTCGTTCCAGTCCCGCGATCCGAGCGTCGGCGGCGCGGAGGTCGCGCGCGGTTCCGTCGCGTAGCGCGCGGATGTCGGCCGCGAGTGCCTTCGCGGTCCCCACGATGTCGCCCGCCGGGTCTCCATTGGCGGCGGCCCGTTCCAGGGTCTCCAGACGCGCCACGACAGCCTGCAACGCATCTGCGGTGTCCGCCCGCGCTGAGAGCGTGCCCGCCTCCAGTCGGTCAATGTCTCCGCGGATCGTCTCGGGCGCACCGCGCCCCCGTCCGGGGTCGCGTGTCGCAAGCCACCCGCCGAGTGCGCCGCCGACGATGCCGCAGCACGCCCCGATCGCCGCCGCATAGAGCGCGGGCCGCGGCGTCACGGCCGACTCGTCTCGCCGGGACGGAACTCGTAGTCCGCGCCGTTCCGCTGCACGTCGGCGCGAAGTACGATCTCAGCCCCCTTGACCTTTCGGAGCGGGGAGGACTCAAGCAACGTGACCCGGCCACGGGCGACCGCGGTGAACGTGACCGGGTGTTCGGTGCTCGGGGACGGGATCCAGCGCAGGAGGATGCGATCGGTGGCGACGAACTGCCGACCGCCCGAGCGCACCTGAGGCAGCAACTTCAGGTTCGTCTTGACGCTCGACTTGTTGGAGATGGTGATGGTCACGACGCCCGTCGCGGGATCGGTGGTCTCCGTGCGCTCGACGATCCGGTGCCCGGCTCCGTCGGTCTCGGTCGTCGCCTGGATCGACAGATCCGACGCGAACGGGACACGCGTGGCCTCGATCTCGACGACGTCGCCGATCACTGTCGTCTCCTGCGCGAGCCACGCGTCCAACTCCGCGACAGTGGACGACCGGATCGAGACTTGGCCCTCGCGGTCCTCGCGCGGCGGGAGCCATGGTCCCTGCTGGCGGTCCCCGCTCCCAGGTTGGGTACCGGAGCAGCCGATCTGCGCCAGAGCAGCGACGAGAAACGCGGCGGAGACCGCGGTCAGACCGTGTCGGAGCATGTGTTTCCTCCGTCGCGAGTCTACGGGACAGACACTGTGATCCCCGCCGGAGGCCCGCCGGCGAGGTATCCGATCGGCCCCGGCTCCGCCTGTCCGACCGCGACCACGATGTAGCGGATCTGCCGCGCGCGGTTCCACCGGGCCTCGCGCGGACCGATCTCCGTCCGATCGTTCATCCCCTGCGACGGCAACGCGCCGTCGGTGACGAGGACAACGGTGTCCGGCCCGTCCGCGACGTCGAGCGGGTCCTTGGCTCGCGGGTCGAGGATGCGCTCGAACGCGTCGTACAGGTCGGGCGGGCCGCCCGCCGTCAGTCGAGCGATGCGACTCTCGGCCTTGCGCCGAGCGGCGTCGTCGGCGCGCGTGAACTGTCCGAAGGCGAAGGTGGGCGATCCGGCGTACGTCATGACGTCGAACTCCACGCCGTCCCCGAGCGTGCGGAGCATGCCGCGCAGATGTGTGCGGGCCACGTCCATCTTGGTCTTCGCGTCGATGAGCAGGTCGGCCAGGTCTGCCCCCGCCTTCGCAACGCCGGCCACGACGGCGCCTTCGGAGCCCGCGCGATGGACCGGGTCCTTCATGGTCTCGGCGACCGACAGCACGAAGAGGATGCGGCGGGATCTCGTCTCGAACAGCCCGGTGGTGAACGTCGGCGGCGGGACCTGCGCACCGAGCTTCGCGTCTGACTTCGCGTCCGATTTCCCGTCTGATTTCGCGTCCGACTTTCCGGAGAGTCGGTCGTACGCGTCAGCGTCGGGTCCGTACCGCTTTCCGGTGAGCGTCGCAAGAGCGTCGGACAGATCGTCGAGCAAACGCCCGTCCTCCTTCCGAAGCCGGGCGACAAGGAGAGGTGCCGACTTCGGCTCGCCGATGAGCGCGATGCCGCGTACTGCGGCCGAGCGAACGGTCCACTCCGGGTCGTCCAAAGCCGCAGCGAACTCGTCCAGCGCGGCAGGGCTCCGGTGCTCGGCGAGCGCGGTGACCGCCGCGGCGCGCACCCGAACGTCGGGGTTCCTCGCGAGCGCGGTCAGCCGGATCCGCGCCGACGCCTCCGACGAACGCCCGAGCGCTTCCGCGATGAGCACCCTCCGCACCCGGATCGGTCTCTCAAGCGCGCGGCCGACCGCCTCCTGTGCCGCCACCGACGTCATCCGCCCGAGCGCCCGGACACCGACGTCGAGCACCATCTGCGGCGTCTCCGTGGCGAAAACCAACTCGATCACGGCATCGGCCGCCTCTGCGGAGTCGGCGCCACGGAGCGCTGCGTCGAGCGCGTTCGTCCGCTCACGAACGTCCTTCGTGGAGAGCGCACGCTGGACGTCGCGCCGCGCGTCGGAAGAGCCTTCGGCGAATGCGGAGGCGCCGCCGCACTGGGCGTGGGGCGTGTCCCCGGCAGGAGACGCCGCGACGAGTCCGAGCGACACGAGGACGGTCGCGATGAGTCGGCCGGTGGTGGTTTCGGGGACTCGCACAGCGCGAGACTAGCAGGGATCGTGCCGGGCGCCGTCGGCCTCGCGAGCGACGCGATTGCGACAGTGCCCCTTGTCGCCGCGGCGGAGCGGCGTAGCCTGGCGTCTGGATGTTCACACACTCGGCCCACCCGTCGGTCCGACGCGCCATCTGCCGTGCGTTGCTCGTCGCGTCAGCACTCGTCACGTCCGCCGCAACAGGCAACGAGGCACTCGCGCACGGCGGGGCGTACCGGGGGCCGCCGGGCCGGGGGACGACCGGCGGCGGGCCGGGCGGGCCGCCGCCGGGACCATCCGACGGGCCTTCTCCGATCACCGCGTGGGAAACGTGGTGGGCGAACAACAAGTACCTCCACCTCGGGCTCGGGCCCGGCATGCGCGAGTCCGCGGGCCCGGTCACTCCGGGCGGTGCCGCACCCGGTGCGCAGCCGGACTCCGCCGGCGCGAAGCCGGAGGACCCTACCGCGGTCCGCGACGCGCAGGATCTGCTCGTGCGCGAGGCCGTCGTACCACTGTTCATCGAGGCGCTCTCGGATCCGAGCTTCGAGGTCCGCACGGCCGCGGCGGTCGCGCTCGGGAAGTCAGGCGATGCGTCGGGGCTCGAGCCGCTCCGGAAGGCATTCGCGTCGGACGAGCACCAGGACGTCCGCGACGCGGCGATCCTGGGGCTCGGTCTGCTCGGCCGTGCCGACGCGATCCCGGCGCTGCGGACGGTTCTCGCCGACGAACAGGCGACGACCCGCCACCGCTCGTTCGCCGCATTCTCGCTGGGATTGATCGGCGGAAAGGCCTCCGCCACGTCGCTGATCGACTACATGCGAATCGGCGACGAACTGCGCCATCGCGAGGACCCGCAGCTCCTCGCTTCGTGCCTGGTCGCGATGGGCTTCACCGGCGAGGCCGACGTTCTGCCGGTGCTCCGCCGGGCGTCGGAGGACCGTGCGTACGACGATCAGGTTCGCGCATTCGCGATCCTGGGGCTGGGTCGGGCGGCCGACCGCGCGTCGATCCCGGCGTTCATCTCCGTGATCGGAGACGCCGCGGCGCGAGTGTCGCTCCGGCGCGCGGCGACCGTCGCACTCGGCCGCACCGCGACGACGAAGGACAACGACGCCCTGGCGATGCTGTTCCAGGCGCTCCACACGAGCGATGACCCGCTGGTGCGGCACTACGCGGCCGTTGCGATCGGCGGCCTCGCCGACGCGCCGATCCTCGCGCAACTGCGAAAGCTGTTTCCCGGAGCCGACGACCAGGACCGACCGTTCGTCGCACTCGCGCTCGGCATCGGTCGCGACGAGGCGGCGGGTCCGATCCTGCGCAAGGCGCTCGAAGCGGAGACGAGCGAAAGTCGGCGCGGTGCGATCTCCATCGCGCTCGGGATGATCGGTGACACGGGCGCGCGGTCCGTGCTCGAAGCGCAGGTCAAGGACCGCGGCAAGATCTGGGCGCAGGGCTACGGCGCGCTGGCGATCGGAATGGCTCGCATCGCGGAGTCCGCGCCGACGCTGCGGAAGGAGCTCGAAGCGACGAACGATCCGCGACTTCGGGCGAACCTGGCCGTCGGACTCGGCCTGCTGCACGACGCGAAGGCGAGGGACTGGTTTTTCGCGACGCTCCGAGGCGGCGGGACGATCTACGAGCGCGGCGGCGCAGCCATGGCTCTCGGCCTCCTGCGGGTCAATGAATCGGTCCCGCTGCTGGTCGGCGTGTGGCAGAACCGAAAAGAGCAGGACATCATGCGGGCCTATGCAGTGGTCGCGCTGGGTGTGCTCGCCGATCCGTCCGACCCGCCGAAGCTCGCGCAGTTCGCAATCGACGGCGACTACTCGCTCACGAACGACCCGCTGAACGAGGTGCTGTCGATCTACTAGCCCGGACGCCCCCGAGGAGGTAGGCCCGAGCCGCGGACGAGAACGCGGAGGACCGACGGACGTTGCCTCACCCGACGCGCTTCCGCGGAGCAGAGCGGCTGGGCCGGACCGAGGAGAAGGAGACGCGGCACTCGCAGGGGCGTCCCCGACGAGGTAGGCCCGAGTCGCGGACGAAAGCGCCTGCCAGGGAACAGGATGACGTCAAGCGTGGTTGTTGGACCCGGATCACTCACGAAGCTCCGCGCCTGGACGAGCCCGCGAGCCGCCCGCTGCGTTGGGACCCTTGCGTGGCTTGACCAAGCCGACGCTGCGGGTCCCGCCTTGCGGTCGGCTCCGCGGATCTCGCCCAGGGCGGTCTGTCGTCGCGCGAGCGAGCCTCGGATCGGCGTACATCGCAAGCTGTTCATGCGCTGCACGCCGTTCTCCCGCGGAGCTTCGTGAGTGATCCGGGTTAAGATCCCGCGGCCGCACCCCCAGGAGGCGCACGGAACTGTGAACGAGTTGGGACGACACACACGAGCCGCCCACGCGCGAGCTGACGCGCCGTGCGACCGCATGCCGACCCACCGCCGTCGCGCGGCGTGGATCACGATCGCCGTCGCGTCGGCGTCTCTCGGTGGGTGCGCCGCGCTCGGAAACGTTCCGCCGCTGCACGAGATCGAGACGGGCCTTCCGGGAGGACTGACCGAGGAGCGCGGCGCGTTCGGACTGCTCGTACGGCGGAGCTATCCAGGCGGCGCGCTGGAGTCGGCGATCCGTCCGCTCGTCGTCGAACGGAGCGCCCCCGGCGCGACGCACGTTCGGGAGTTCCTGCCGCCGATCGCGGTCCAGACCGAGTCCGACATCCGCCGTCGCGTGCGCGTCTGGCCGTTGTTCGGCACGGACTCGGTCGGCGACGACGCCGAACGCGCCGCGGGGCAGACCGACGACGACACGATGCTGCTCCCATTCGTCGGATGGGGGCAGGAGCCCGGGCAGGACCCCTGGTGGATGGCGTTCCCCTTCTACGGACACCTGCGTCAGAAGCTCTTCTCCGACGAGATCGAGTTCGCCGCATTCCCGATCTGGGCGCACACGCGGGACGGCGACTGGCAGTCGACGCACCTGCTCTGGCCGCTCATCGCCTGGGGCGACGGGAACGGTCGATCGCACCGTCGCGTGCTTCCGTTCTGGTCGCAGAGCGACGGCCCGAACGGGTCGAGGCGCACGGCGCTGTGGCCCATCGTGCACTGGAACACCGAGACACGCGGCGACCGGACCTTCGACGGCTGGTTCGTGTTCCCCGCCGTCGGTCACCGCACGTCGCGCGACGGCACGTTCGAGGAGTGGACAGCGCTCTGGCCGTTCTTCGAGTGGAGCGACGACGCCAGGTCCGGCGACCGATTCCGGTCGATCCTGTTCCCGTTCTACCGAGCGATGGACCGCCCCGAGGCGCACGAGTCGTCGCGCTGGTGGTGGCCGGCCTACGGCACCTACACGTCCGACACCGAGACGTCTGCGTTCTACGCATGGCCCATCGTGTGGACCGGCGAGTACCGCGGCGACAAGCGCACCTCGCGGCACACGTTGGTGGTCCCGTTCTGGATGGAACGGGAAAGCGGTCCCAAGAGCGGCCCGTCCGACCAGCGCGAGGTTCGGTCGTGGCCTCTCTTCTCGTTCGAACACAAGGCGTCGGGCGAGGAGACTCTCCGCGTGCCAGAGATCATCCCCGTCTTCGGTTGGCGCGCAGGCGAGACCGCTTGGGCCGACCTCGTCACGCTCTTCCACCACCGTTCCGACACGGAAGGGCGCGTCGCGTGGGACGGCCCGTTGGGGATCGTCCGGTGGCGACGCAGCGAGACCGGCGCGTCGAAGCTGACGCTTCTCTGGTGGATCGACATCCCGTTCGACGAAGCCGCGCCGAACGTCGGTCCTTCAGTCGCTCCGGTACAGCCGGTCGCGGAGGCCGCGCGATGAGTGCGCCGGTCACACCCGAACGCTCGCCGCTCGGAGTCTTCGCAGACTCGATCGAGCAGACGGGCTACATGATCGAGCTGATCTTCGGCGCATTCTCGCGCCTGTTCACGCACCGCCATCCGATCCGTCTGTTCCGTCGGCTCGTGGAGCAACTCTACGTCCACGCGGTGAAGAGCCTCCTCGTTGTGACGGTCGTAGGCACGTTCACCGGCATGGTGCTGGCGCTCCAGACCGGGGCTGAACTGAAGAACCTGGGAGTCGAGGACCAACTCTCGAAGATCGTGGCGGCCTCGCTCTCGCGCGAGATGGGACCGTTCATCACGGGCATCATCCTCGCGGCAACGGCGGGAGCGGCGATCGCCGCAGAGCTCGGCACGATGAAGGTGAGCGAGGAGATCGACGCCCTCGAGCTGATGAACGTGGATCCGATCGCGTTCCTCGTCTCGCCGCGGATCGTCTCGATGGGCCTGTCGTGCCTGATCCTCACGGTCTGGGTCAACTTCGTCGGCATCATCGGAGCGGCGGTCGTCGCTCACTCGCAGACCGGCACGCTCTACAGCGACTTCTTCTACGGTGCGCGAGAGACGCTGTCGGCCGACCGCATCTTCGGCGTACTTTCCAAGGCGCTGTTCTCGGGACTCGTGAAGGCGTGGTGCTTCGGGGTGATCATCGGCGGACTCTCCTGCGCGTCGGGCTTGAACGCGTCGGGCGGCGCACTCGGCGTGGGCCGCGCGGTCCGCACCGCGGTGACCGCTTCGGTGGTGCTCACGCTGATCGTCGGATACATCCTCACCTGGTTCTTCTGGGCATGAGCACACCCGCAGCAGCCCCCGCACCAGCCCCGGTCGCGCCGCTCGCAGCGGCGGACACCGCGGACGCTCCGATCCGGCTGTCCGGCGTGCGCGTGGCGTTCGGCGATCGCGTCGTGCTCGACCATCTCGACCTGGTCGTCCCGCGCGGGAAGAACGTTGTCATCATGGGTCTCTCCGGCACCGGGAAGAGCGTCACGTTGAAGGCCGTGGCCGGTCTCCAGAAAGTGAACGCGGGTGAGATCGTCGTCGCCGGCGTGCACGTCGAGAACGCGCGCCGCGCGGCGCTCACATCCGTCCGTTCGAAGCTCGGGTTCCTGTTCCAGAGCGGCGCGCTCATCCGGTGGATGACAGCACTCGAGAACGTCGCGCTTCCGCTCGTCGAGAACGGCGTCCCACGCGCCGAGGCCGACGCCCGTGCCAGAAAACGCCTCGACGAGGTCGGACTCGGCGACTCCGCCAACAAGCGCCCCGACGAAATGAGCGGCGGCATGGCGAAGCGTGTCGGGTTCTGCCGCGCGACGATCGCCAACCCTGCGATCCTGCTCTACGACGAACCGACGACCGGGCTGGACCCGATCACCAAGCGCACGATCGACGATCTGATCGTGCACGGCCGCGACAAGTTCGGCGCGACGGGCGTGATCGTGTCGCACGACCTGCGCGGCGCAATGCGGACGGGCGACCTGATCGCGCTCCTCTACGAGGGCCGGATCGCAGTCGTTCTCCCGCCGCGCGAGTTCATCAAGTGCGACCATCCGATCGTCCGCGAGTTCGTGCGCGACGACGGCGGTGCCGCCGGAGGTAAGTGAGATGAAGCGCGAGCTCTTCGTGGGTGCCCTGTTCGCAGCTCTCCTGGCACTGCTGCTGGCCACGACGCTGTACGTGAACGACCCCGGCTTCTTCAAGAAGCGGGACGGTACGTTCGCGCTGACCGCTCGGTTCCACGACGTCTCCGGACTTGCCGTGGGCGCCGATGTCTGGGTCTACGGAACTCCCGGCGGACGCGTGAAAGTGATTCGACCGGACGAAAAGGGCGAGGTCGAGGTGGACCTTCTCCTCGATCGCGATCCGAACATGCGGGAGAACGCGACGGTCATGATCAAGCCGCGTTCCGCGCTCGGCGGATCGGTCGTCGCCATCCACCCCGGCACGACGGACAAGCCCGCCTGGAAGGGCGGCATTTTCGACGGGCAGTCGGTCACCGATCCATTCCAGGAGATCGCGAACCTCGCCGCGGAGTTGAAGGGCCCCTTGCGGAAGACGATCGAGAACGCGGAGCGGATCTCAAGCGACCTCGCGGGCAAGAGTCAGTCGATCACCGACAACCTCGATGCGTTCGCGAAGAACGCCAAGCAGGTCTCCGAGGATCTGGCGGCCGGCCGCGGCTCGCTCGGCAAGCTGCTGAAGGACGACACGCTGCACCGGGACCTCGAGGAAGCGGTTGCCTCGCTCAAGAAGATCGGCGACGAAGCGCGGTCCGGCGGCGGCACCCTCGACATCCTCCTGCACGATCAGAAACTCGCGACCGATCTCAAGGAGTCGGTCTCGAGCATCAAGTCGGTCGCGTCGAAGCTCGACTCGGGTGACGGCACGCTCGGCCGTCTGCTGAACGACCGCAAGCCGTTCGACGACCTCGCGTCCGCCACCGCCGACATGCGCCAGCTCGCGACCGACGCGCGGTCGGGCAAGGGGGCCCTCGGCAAGCTCATCTACGACGAGCAGTTCGGGCGACGGCTCGACTCCATCACCGACGACGTCGCCCAGATCACGGGGAAGATCCGCCGCGGCGAGGGCACGCTCGGCAAACTCGTGAACGACGACTCCGTCTACACGGACCTCAAATCGGCGCTTCGGTCGCTCCGCGCCGGCACCGACGACGTCCGCGAGAACGCGCCGATCCTGACGTTCGCCGGTTTCCTGTTCAGCGGCTTCTGACAGGCGGCCGGCGGCGCGACTTGCGGGCCGCGGGGGCAGGCGCGACGCCGGATTGCCTCTCCGACGCGCTCTCACTCCGCAGAGCGGCCGGGCCGGACCGAGGAGCCTCCGACTCGGCACTCGCAAAGTCGTCCCCGACGAGGTAGGCCCGAGTCGCGGAAAGTACCGCCCGCGCCGCCATCCACTTCGCCACGTGCTTGCCGAGCGGGTCGCCCTCGAGGTTGACGTGTGCACCGGGTTCGGCGCGGCCGAGCGTCGTGATGGCCAGCGTCGTCGGAATGAGCGCGACGGAGAACGTGCCGTGCGTCCGACTGGCGGGGCCAAGCTCGGCGACAGTCAGGCTGCAACCGTCCACGGCGACCCAGCCCTTCGGCACGAGGGTGTCGTGGACGTCGCGCGGCGCGCGGATGGTCATCCAGGTTTCGTCGGCTCGCCGGTCCACCGCGACAACCTCGCCGACACCGTCCACGTGCCCCGAGACCTGGTGTCCGCCGACCTCGTCGCCGCCGCGCAGAGCGCCCTCAAGGTTGACGACATCGGCCGGCGCGAGCCCGCCGAGCGTACTCCTCCGGACCGTCTCCCCGACGACGTCGAACGACGCCCGACGGGAGACCCGACCCGCCGGCGCAGCCCGAACGACCGTCAGACACACGCCGGAGACCGAAACCGACGCGCCGGGAACGAGCCTGCGGCGGAGTACGGACACGTCCACGTCGAGGCGGAGCGCAGCCCCCGCCGTCGGCTTCACCGAGACGATTCGACCCAGGCCGGCGACGATGCCTCCGAACATGCCGACAATTCGAGGCTCTGGAGCCCGGAGCGGGGGCTTTTTTCGGGCCTCCGCTGCGGTGTCAGGGCATCTTTCGAGGTTTGCCGATGCGGGTGGCGGAGAAACAGCCAGCGAACCGCTTCGGACGGCTGTTCCGACCGACGCAGTTCTGATCGCCATCGTCCAACCGAGACCGTGAAGACGCGACCGCGAGGACGAGACCGTGAAGATCGACGTCGCGACCCTCTTCCCAGGAATGTTCGACGAGGTGCTGGGCTCCAGCATCCTCGGTCGGGCTCGGGGCAAGGGGATCTTGGACGCCGGGCTCTATGACATCCGGGACTTTTCCTCCGATCGCCACCGTACGGTGGACGACCGGCCCTACGGCGGCGGACCGGGCATGCTCCTCAGGCCCGAACCCGTCGTCGCCTGCGTGGAGACGATCCTCGCAGAACGGGGTCCGGGGCACGTGGTGCTCCTGACGCCGGGCGGCCGTACGTTCACGCAGGCGGTGGCTCGCGAATTCGCTCAGATGGACCATCTTGTTCTCGTCTGCGGACGCTACGAGGGCTTCGACGCGCGCATCCGGCAGGTTCTCCGGCCGGACGAGCTGTCGATCGGGCCCTACGTGCTGTCCGGCGGCGAGATTGCTGCGATGTCGGTGATCGACGCGGTCGTGCGCCTCCTCCCGGGGGCGCTCGGCGACGCCGAATCGGCCGCGCTCGAGTCGTACACCGACGGCGACGACCTCGAAGCCCCGCAATGGACGCGCCCCCCCGTGTGGCGCGGACTCGCGGTGCCCGAGGCGCTGACGTCGGGAGACCACGCGCGGATCGCGCGGTGGCGCTCGGAGGAAGCCCGGAAGAGGACAGAGTCGCGCCGCAGGGCCGACGCCGACCAGGGAGATGCGTGAGATGAGCAAGCTGAAGGATGTCGAGACCCCCTACCTCAAGAAGCGCAAGCCGTTCGCGGTCGGCGACGAGGTCAACGTCGGCGTGGTCATCACGGAGACGATCGAGAAGAAGGGCAAGCTCGAGGAGAAGGAGCGCGTCCAGCTCTTCACCGGGCGCGTCATCGCCAAGAACGGCGGCGGCGTGACGGAGACGTTCACCGTCCGTCGCATCGTCGCCGGCGAGGGCGTCGAGCGCGTCTTCCCGCTCCACTCCCCCAAGGTCTCGCACGTCGAGGTCGTCCGCTCGTCGCACGTCCGCCGCGCGAAGCTCTACTACCTTCGCGACCGCAAGGGCAAGGCGACGCGCCTGCGCGAGAAGATCAACGCACCGTCGGCCGCAAACGAAGCCGCAACGGCCCCCGACGCGGCTGCGACCAAGTAGTCGGGCGCCCCGTACGTGGGTCGCGCAGACCCGATCGCAGGACGTGTCGCGGAGGATGCCGCCGCCCGCGCGCTGGAGCGCGCTGGGTACGGCATCCTCGCGCGCAACCTGCGGACGCCGTTCGGTGAGCTCGATCTCGTCGCCAAGAAGTCCGGCCGGATCGCGTTCGTGGAAGTCAAGGCCCGGCGGCGCGACGGCTCCGCCGGGACGGGCGAAGACGCGCTGACCCCGGCGAAGCTGCGTCGTGTCGGCCGGGCTGCGGAGCACGTGCTCCGGACGCGCGGGCTCGAAGGAGCGCGGCGCGAGTTCCTCGGGATTGCGGTGACGCTTGAGGACGACGGCGCGCCGGGCGACATCCGGATCGTGCCCGTCGAGGAGATCCGATGATCCATCTCGGTGAGTATCTCGCTCCGGCGCGCGTGATCGACTTGGCGAGCCGGACGAAAGAGACGGCGCTGCGCGAGATGGTCGACACGCTCCGCGGCGTGCCCGAAGTCCCCGACGCCGACGCGGTGCTCGAGGCGGTCACGGCCCGCGAGAACGTGCTGTCGACCGGCATCGGACTCGGCGTTGCAGTCCCCCACGCGAAGCTGGTGGGCGTCACGGAGTTCGTCCTCGCGTACGGACGGTCGCGAGACGGCATCGACTTCGGGTCGATCGACGGACGCCCGGTGCACCACATCGTGCTGATCGTCGGCCCGCAGGAGCGTCAGCCGCGCTACCTCCAGTTCCTCGCTTCGGTGATGAACGCGATGAAGAAGTCGGACTTCCGCCGCGACCTCGAGCACGCCGCTGCGCCCGCGGACCTGCACCGGATACTCGCTGCTGCGTCGTGAGCGTGTGTCGCCGTGCGAACGAGATCCGCGGAGCTGACCGCAAGGCGGGACCCGCAGCGTCGGCTTTGTCAAGCCACGCAAGGGTCCCAACGCAGCGGTCGGCCAGTCGGCGACGAGGGGCCTCGTCCAGGCGCGGAGCTTCGTGGATGATCCCGGCGAGCAGCCTGTCGGAGTATTCGCCCGCGCCGGTCAGCGTCGCGCGACCTCGAGCCTGCACCCCCCTCACTGCGCCGTGGCGGCCGTCTACTCCGACGGGCTGCTACCATCTCGCGGATGCTCAGCCAGTCGACCGTTCGTGCGCGCCGCTGTCTCGGAGTGCGCCACTCCGCGCTCCGTACGGCGCTGCTCCTCGGTTTCGTGGCAGGCGCGCAGTCGGTCTCGTTGGGGCAGGAGGCGCCCGCCGCACCTCCTCCGACGTCCGCACCTCCTCCGACGTCCGGGCCTTCGCCAACACCCGCACCTCCCGCCGACGAGTCGGTCGTCGCGGCGCGAAACTCGGCGCTGCGCGCTGCGCCGGAGGCGGCCGACCGTCGGCGCCGCGCAGCGGAAGCCGCGGGTGACGACTCCGTCGTGCTCGTGCTGCTCCCCGGCACCGCCGATGGGATCGCCGACACGAATCGCAACTCGGACTTCGCATACCTGTGCCCGCTCGCACCCCGTTCGGCTGCACTACTGATCGCCATGGCTCGTGCGCCGAGTTCTCCAGCGAAGTCACCGCCGCCGTTGACACCGTCGTCTCCCGCAACGTCGTCGTCACCGCGGGCTCCATCTCCCCCGCCGGGCGGATCGCAGCCGCCCGCCGCGCAGCCGCCCGCCGACGCCGCACCCGCGCCGGGTACGTCCGGGCAGCCCGGTCCGGACGACGCGACCACGGTGTCGGCGCGCGCGCTCGACCGCGTCTACCTTCCGCTCCGCAATCCCGCGATGGAGCGTTGGACGGGTCCCGAACCGGCCGCCGACGCGCCCACCGCTTCGCTCGCGGGCTTCGCGGACGCGCGCCCGCTCGACGCGCTGGCCGACGACCTGGCGCTCGTCCTGCGTGGTCGCACGACCCTGCTGGTGAGCGCCGGGCCTGCGGCGACCGGAACTCCGGCACTGGCGAAGCTGGTCGCCCAACTGCGCGAGAAGCTCCCGACGCACTGGGTGCGTCTTGTCGGCGTGCCCGGCGCCGGGAAGGACGATCTGATCGAGTCCCTGCGCCAGGCACTCCCCGAGCGGGTTGCAGTTGGCGACCCCGTGGGCGCGATCTCCAAGCTGACGCCCATCGACGTCCGGCCAGCGACTGGGATCATCGGCGCATTACGCGAGGTGAAGTCGCCGACCGAGGTCGAGCGGATCCGCCGCGCGGTGGCGGCGACGGTCGAGGGCCACGCCGACGCGATGCGCGCCGCGCGCGCCGGGCTCTTCGAGTTCCACCTCGCCGGACTCGTTGAGTTCAGGTGCAAGGCGGGAGGATGCCGGCGTCAGGCGTATCCGTCGATCGTCGGGTCGGGCCCGTGGTCGTGTGTACTCCACTACGATCGGAACGAGCGGCGCCTCGCGGACGGGGATCTCGTGGTGCTCGACGCCGGGGGCGAGTTCGAGGGCTACGCGTGCGACGTGACCCGGACGTTTCCGGTCTCCGGCCGATTCACGCCGGAGCAGTCGGTCGTGTACGACGCCGTGCTGGAAGCGCAGGAGGCAGGGCTCGCCGCCGTCCGGCCCGGAGCAACGCTGCGTCAGGTCCACGAGGTCGCGCGGGGCGTCCTCGCGAAGCACGGACTCGACAAGTGGTTCATCCACGGCACGTGCCACACGGTCGGGCTGGACGTGCACGACTCGTGGCACGCGGACGCCGTCCTCCGGCCCGGGTGCGTGATCACGGTGGAGCCTGGGGTCTACGATCCGGCTCGCAATCTCGGCGTCCGGATCGAGGACACGGTGCTCGTCACGGAGACCGGCTGCGAAGTGCTCTCAAGCTCGCTCCCGAAGTCGCGTGCGGGCGTCGAGGCGCTCATGGCGGAGGACCTGCCGGCCGGAATGCTGCGGTAGGTGGTCCAAGTCGTCCATGAGGCTCGCTGGGGAACGTCTCGTAGCGCCGCGTGCGTCAGCAACGCACGGGGGCTGCGTCGGATCGGCGGCGCCGTTGCAACGGGAACACGACAACTCCGCGGAAGCGGCGCATCACTGGATGCGACGGAGAACGCGGCGCCCCAGTTCACGAACCTCGTCGGCCGTGAGACGGTCCATCTGCTGGAGCACATTCCAGCGCAGGTCGATCGACTGGAAGCTCAAGGGGTCGCTGACGATCTCGTCGATGGCCACCGCGACCGCCCGGTGGTAGCCCGAGACGTGGGCAGTGTCCCCCGCCTCGGCAGGGAGGAACGCCAGGAGCGACTCGAGCGCCGCGCGCGGTTCGTCGGCGTCCACGATGGAACCCACGGCCGCGTGCGCTTCGAGCGCACTCTCGATGGCGGCGCCGTCGAATCCGTGCCCGGCGACGAATGCGAGCACCCGGAACATGTGTCGCCAGGGCGGCAGCATGCGCGCCGCGTCGAGTACGTGCACAAGTTCATGACGAAGAACCGCGTCGAGCGCGAGCGCACCGGTCGGGTCCCGCGCGGCGACCGCGCGGTCGATGCGGACCGCCACGCCGGACGGCGTGGCGACCGACCGAAGCGCGTCGTCGACGTCGGCCTCGCCAGGACCGTCTGCGCCGGCGTCGAGCGCGAGGTACGGGATGTCCGGGTCGTCTTCCGGGGGAAGGTGGCGGATGACGTCGAGCTGGAGCAGGACCAACCGGTCGAGCGTGAGACCCGCCATCCCGGAGCGCAGCCCCGCGAGCCCGTCCGGGAGGCCGTCGCTCTCGATCCAGTGCTCGTCGCAGACGACGGGCTCGCCGAGCACCACCGCCTGCCGGTCAGGGCGGTCCGAGACCACGCGGCCGAGCAGCAGTTCCGCACCGCGTCCCGAGCGCTCGCCGGCCACGGCGAGGAGTCCGTGCTCGACGAACACGTCGTGGAACGCCCCGGCAGACGTGTCCGACGACGCAAATGCACCGATGAATGGGTACGACGTGACGCGGATCCCATCGGACACGTCTCGGCCGAGCCGCGCGATCGAGATCTCGCGGATACGTCCGACCAAGTCGTCGAGCGGCACCGTCACTCCGCGCCGGTGCAGGCGGCGCAACTCGCGGGCGTAGGCGCCGAGTTCCTCCAGGAACAGCGCAAATGCGTCGGACTCCGCCGAAAGTTGCGCCAGTTCGGCGTCCTCCGGGAACTGCGACCGAGCCCTCGTCAGCACGATTCGCAGTTCGTCGAGCCATCCGACCGACCTGAGCGCCGCGGCGAGGCGCACGGCGGCTGCGGCGTCGTTGTCGCGCCACGCTGAACCGGCAGCGACCAGCTCCGACCATGCGGGCGCCCGCGTGTCGGCCACGTCGGTCACGTCCCCGGGGAGATCCGCCAGGTAGCAGTCCACCGCCTCCTGCACGCGAGCGGCGCCGATCCGCGCCCGGCGGAGCGGAACCGCCACATCGCCGGGCGACGCGCCGTCCCGCTGGGCGTCCAGGAGAGCCGATCGTGCCTCCTCGAATCTGCCGACCGAAACGAGGATTCGCCCTCGGAAGACGTCGAGAGCAGCGGTGCGAGCGCACTCCGATCGCACGTCGTCTGCGGCGCGAAGCACCGCCTCGACATCGGGGCCGGTCCCGAGGCGCTCCAAGATGCGGCCGAGCCCCCAGGTGATCCCGGCGTCGCCCGGCGCGCGACGAAACGCCTCGAGAGCAGCCCGCGAGGCGTCGGCCCCCTGGTCGAGGTCGTCGTAGACCGAGGCCAGCGCGATCCACGGGCGCGGATCGTCTGCGCCGCGTGCGACGGCCTCCAGGAGGAACCGCTCCGCGGCATCCGGGGCGCCACGAGAGAGAGCGGTCTGGCCGAGATATGTCCACGGGAGATCAAGCCACGGGGCCCCCGCCGCAACCCGCCACGCCTCACCGATCGCAGCATCGAAACGCCCGGTGCGGTCGAGCGTGATCGCCCGACCGAGGCGTGCCCACGGGTGCCCCGGGTCAACCGCGAGCGCGCGATCGAACAGCATGGCCTGCCTCACTCGGCTCGGCTCGATGCGGGCGGCCAGGTAGTTCGCGTCGGCGCTCCCCGGCTCGGCGCGGAGTCGGCGCTCCGCGCGGCGCCGAAGCCACGCATCCGAACGGGATCCAGCCAGCACGTCCTGCAGCGCGCGCTCCGCCTCCAGCGCCCCGGGGTACGCCGACAGGACCTGCGTCAGACGCGAGAACGCTTCGCCACGTCGCCCAAGGGCAGCGAGTCGCCGCGCCGCAGCGATCCCGCGCGCCGCCCCTTCCTCGATTCGCGGGCGAGGCCGCACGTCGATGTCGGCGAACGTCGGCCCGAGCGCCGGGTCGGGCGCGGCAGGAACGCCGGAGGCGCACGACGCCAGTCCGATCGACACGACGAGCAGCAGGGCACGAGCGAGCCGAGCGCAGCGCCGCGGATGTGCGGCGGCGGCCGATGGCGCCGCGCCACCGCGGCAACAAGCCCCGCCGGGCCGATCGTCGCCTGGCGTCCCGCGAACACCTGACCGACGCTTCGGCGCCGTCCCTTCGTCGGGACGCGCCGCGTGCGTCGAGGAACCCAGCCGACGGATCGTCACGAAGACGACTCTACCGCCCTCAGATCGCGACGAACGTGGAGATCGACCCGGGCTAATCGGTGGTCGGTCCCGCGGGTGAAACCACGCGCGGCGAATCGTGTCGGAACACGGCGGCCACGCGAGGCGCACGCGTCGAGGGCCTACGCGCCCGCGCCCTCAGAGGATGTCGCAAGATCAACCGGGGGGCTCGACGCACGCGTTTCTACGCGACGCGCACTCGCTGAGTAGAGCGGCCGGGCCGGACCGAGGAGCTGGTGACCCGGCGCTCGTGGCGGCGGTCCCGACGAGGTAGGCACGAGTCGCGAACGGTACAGGAGGCTCGACACACGTTCGCCCTGCTCGTAGAGCATCCGCGCCCAGCGCGGCCGGGCCGGACCGAGGAGCATGTGACCGGGCGCTCGTGGCGACGTCCCCGACGAGGTAGGCACGAGGCGCGAACGGTACCGGGGCCCGGTCGGCTCGCTACACGCTTTCAGACACGGCGGATGACGCTCACCACGACGCCGCGAACCTCGCACTTCTCCACGACCACCGGGCGCAGCCGTGCGTTCGCCGGCTCGAGTCGCACGCGCCCGTTCGCCAGCTTGTAGAACCGCTTGAGCGTCGCTTCCTCGTCGCCGACGATCGCCACGACGACCTGGCCGTTGCGAGCACCGGTCGCCTTGCGGCAGATCACCAGGTCGCCGTCGCAGATGCCGTCTTCGACCATGGAGTCGCCACGGACACGAAGAGCATAGTGATCGCCGTCCTGCGGGACGTACTCGTCGATGTCGAGCGCCTCTGGCGTCTCGATCGCGGCGAGCGGACGGCCCGCCGCAATCGTGCCGACGATTTGCACCGGGTGCTGAGGCAGGAAGTCCGCGTCGAGAATCTCAAGCCCCCTGGCGAGCTGGGTCCCGCGGCGGATCGCGCCGCGCCGCTCCAGAGCGCTGACGTGCTGGAAGATCGTCACCCGGTGGACGCCGAACTCGGTCCCGATCTCCTCAAGCGTCGGCGAGACACTGTGGCTCGCCTGGTACGCGGCGATGAACTCCAGAATCGCCCGCTGCTTCTTGGTGTAGGCCTTCACAGCAGGAGTGCTCCGGCAACGATCGACGCGAGCGCCACCAGCACGGGCAGTTCAGTTCTCAGAAGCATGGTCATGGTTCGTCCTCCGTAAGCGAACCAAAGACTAACACCCCCCGGCGACAGGGTCCAGCAGGAATCCGCTACGAATGTCCACGCGGGGCGTTGCGGAGACGCCGGCGGATCGGGTGCGGATGCTTGCCCGGATGCCCCGCGCCCTCGCCGCGCTACGATGCGCCGGACCACATGCACACACCTCGATCAGCTCCCGCCGTCGGAGTGACGCGGCACGATCCGCTGGGCTCACGAGGCTGCACGCGTCGGTCCTGCATCGTCGGGCGCATGCTCACACCAGCGGTGTTTCGATCGTGACCGCGATGCGGGCCACCGCAGGATCGGCGCGTCGGTGGCGTCGCACGCCGCGTTTTGCCGCGACGGGCTTGGCGGCCCCATGACCGGGCTCCGCCTGCCCCACGGATCGCACGTTCGTCGGGATTCCGACGTGCGGCGCGTGTTTGACCGAGGGCGATCCTCGGCTTCGGCCGACGTCGTCGTCTATGCGTTCGATCGCGCCGACGGTCAGCCGCCGCGCTTCGGCCTCGTCGTCGGCCGCAAGTGGGGCGATGCGGTGAGGCGCAACCGGGCGCGCCGCCTGCTGCGCGAGTCGTTCCGCACGGCACGGCCGACGTTGCCGGTCGGGTTCGACTTCCTGCTCCTTCCCCGTGGCCGAATCCACGGGCGCAAGATGGAAGCCGTGCGGGAGATGCTCGTCCGCGCCGCGCACGGCGCTGCGAGGCGGTACGCCGTCGAGTGCGCAAAAGCAGTTGTGGTGCCCGTGATCCCAGCCACGACCGCGGCGTCCGTCGCTCCCGCAGCGCCGCCGGAGTCGGTGGAGACTCGATGCGGCGAGAACCCGGCTGGAGCGCCCGCGACGTGAGCCCTGTCGCGCGGGTGCTTCTCGTCGCGGTGCGGACCTACAAGCGTTGGATCTCCCCGCTGCTGCCCAGGGCGTGCCGGTTCGAGCCGACCTGTTCGGTGTACGCCGCCGAAGCCGTCACGAGATACGGCGCGTGGCGCGGGGTCACACTTGCGGTGAAGCGTCTCGCGCGCTGCCGACCCGGGTGTCCGGGCGGTTACGACCCGGTGCCGCTGCCGCCTGATACGCCGGACTCCTGTCCGGGCCAGGACTGAAGCAGTACGCCCACGTGTGGTTCTTCGGTCGCGGTGGGCCGCTCAAATGTCGCGGAGCTGCGCGTGACAGCTCTCGCTGCAGCGGTTCCCGGTGCAGCCGCGGACGTGCCCGACGGCCTTGCTCGCGTCAGTTCGACTCGGTGCTCTTCTCGGAGTCCTTCTCGGTCGCTGCCTTGCCGTCGGGCGTCAGCACCATCCGGTAACGACTCTTGAGTTCCTTCGCTCCCAGCGCACTCCCCATGAGCGTGCGGCTCTGGTACGAGCGCATCATCCGCTCGTTCCGAAGCGTGGCTGCGTCCATCTCGATCGGACCAGGTTCCGACTTGTCCACGAGCAGAATGAGGTACGCAGCAAGCGTGCGCTCGTCGAGCAGGATCGGGTCGCGGATCTTGCCGGCCTCCTGCTTGGAGAGAAGCGGGTAATCGTCCTGGATGCGGCTCCGGTGCACGGCCCGATCCGCCGCTTCGCGAGCATCCTGCGTGGCGTCCTCTGCGAGCAACTGGGGCCGCGGCTTCTCGGTGCGAGCGTTGAAGCGACGGATCTCCTGGACCGACAGACCGGCCTCGCCCGCAAGCTTCCGGAGTGCGGCCCGTTTCGCAGCCACGTCGCCGCCGGCATCTTCGACCTTCTTGCGAATCTCCACCAGCGTGTCGCGCGCCAATTCCGTCGCGCGGTACGCGCGGTAGGCGTCGGTCGCCTTCTCACGGATCTCAAGAACGTCGCGCTCGCGCGCCGGCTCGTACGAAGTCCAACGCAGCGCGATCCAGCCGCGCTCCAGCGGCTTGTCCGACACGCGACACGCGGGCACGGGATCCGGAAGCGCGGTGGGCGCGAACTTGGCGCCGCCCTCCGGGAGACGGAAGCGCGTGCGAACCGCCTGCTCGAGCTCGGACTCGCGCCCCAGCCCCTCGGGGAACTTGGTGACCAGCTCTGCGTCGGTGAGCGGCTCAGGCGTACTCGTGACGCGAACCCCCATCGCGGCGAACTCGGGGAGGAGGTCCGCGAACGCCTTGCCCTCGCGTTCGGCCCGCGATGCCATGTTCCGCAGGACCTCACGCCCAAGCACCTCGATCTCCACCGCGCCGCGCCACTGCTTGTAAAAGACGTCCGACGGCTTCTCCGGCCACGCCACGGTGGAAGGATCCACGGGCTTCGACGCCTCGGGTCGCGGCTCGGGCAACGCGGTCCACGCCGCGAGTTCCTTCTCGTACGCCGGACGGTGGGCAGCGATCCACGTCTGGCGCGTGTACGGGCCGCCTTCCTGCTTGTTGCTGAAGTACTCTCGCCAGGCGACCGCTTCGAGCGACTGGTCTTTCGGGAGCAGCCCCGCGGACTCGACGAACAACTGCATCGCCGCGCGCTGCTCGGGCGTGACTTCGTGGACGCGGACGTACGCCGCCTCGATCCCGCGACGCGCCGGCGTGGTGCGCATCTCCACGATGTCGGGGAGAATTGCCGCGCGACGCAGGTCCTCGTCGGTCACGGGCAGCGTGCGAGCCTTCTCGCGGAGCGCGGAGAACGGCTGGACGACGTAGTCCACGGTGATCTTGGTGTTCGTCTTCTTCCACTCGTCGTATGCCTCGCGCGACTGCGGCAGCGTGAACGCAGACGCATAGATGCCGCGGTAGATCTCGGTTCGGAGGATCGACTTCAAACCCGACGTGAAACCTTCGTGATCCACGCCCGCGTAGCGTGCGAGGTTCTTCATCTCGGCGCGGTACTTGTCCTCGGCGAACTTGCCGCCGCTCTGGAACGCGGGGTGCATCGCGATGAACTTGGCGATTTGGTCGTCCGAGACGTGAATGCCTTCGGCCTTCGCCACCTCGTCGAGGATGACCTGACTCCAGACCTCGTCGTTCGAGAGGCTGCGCTGCCCCTGCGGGTCGAAGAGACGGAAGACTGCGGCGTACCGTGCGTGGAGGCGCTGGAACTCGGCCTCGTGTACGTCGAACTTCTGCCCCGCGACTTCGAACGTGCCCCAGAGCTTGGAACCGCCGCTGCCCAGGGCGCCGCTGCAACTGCCGACCGCCGGCGCCGCGAACGACACGCAGAGCACGATCAGCAGGAGGAACATCAGACGCCGCGACCAGACGGCAAACGGTGTCTCGCCCTCGTGGACCTCGAGGTCCAGGGGCTTCTCATCCAGGTGGTGCTTGTCGTTGGCCATGCTCCGCCGACTGTACCTGACGCTGCCGCCGCGGGCTCGATTCCGCTGCGCGAGCGGGCCGATGCAGGGAACGCCTACTCCGGGCGGGGCCGGAGGAGGTCACGGTCCTTCGGCAACTCCTGCAGGTCCCGAAGACCAAAGATCTCGAGGAACCGCTGCGTCGTGCCGTAGAGGAGCGGTGAGCCCGGCAGGTCGGCCCGGCCCACGATGCGCACGAGTCCCCTCTCCTGCAGGGCGCGCAGCACTTCGCCGCAGGCGACGCCGCGGATCTTCTCGATGTCGGCCCGCAGCACGGGCTGACGGTACGCGACGACCGCCAGCGTTTCGAGCGCCGCGGTCGAGATGCGGTCGTCCGCGGGCCGCCGTCCGAGGCGGGCGACCACGGGGCCGACGGCGTCGATCGTACGAAGCTGGAACCCCTGAACGATCTCCTCGACGCGGAACGCCCGGGCCGATTCCGTGTAGCCGCGACCGAGCGACTCGATCGCCTCGCGGACCGTCTTCGCGTCGGGGCAACCGGTCAGTTCGCGCAGCCGTTTCAACGGGATCGGCTCGGTCGCAGCGAACAGCAGCGCCTCCACTCGCGTCGTGAGGGGGATCGCTGCGAGCGCCTCCGCGTCCGGGTCTGCGAGGTCTACCGTCAACGGTTCCGCGGCGTCGGATGAACTGGTGCTGTCCGGAGCCGCAGCGTCAGGCTCTCGGACGCCCGCCTCCTGATCGACCACCGCGTCGGTCGTCGCCGGTTTGGGGTCGTCGGAAAGCGCGGGCGCAGCAGGTGCGCCGGAGGAGGTCGCGTTCATCGCGGCCTCCAGGACTCCCGGCGCAAGCTCCGGTCGCGCGGGCTCGCGTTCGCTCCCGGCGTCGCTCGGCCTGGCGGACTCTGGTTCGGGCTCGGTCGTCGGTTCTGGGTTCATGGCCGCCTGATTGTTCCGTCAGGGGGTGACGCTCCAAATCCGCTCGCCGGCGTCCAACGCGCCAGCCGCAGGCGCCGCGCGGCGCGCTGTTCCCAGGCAGCCGTCTCTTCGTCCGAGGGCGGCGACTCGCGGATCGACGCCTCAACCTGCGCCGCGACAACCGACCACGGGTCCGATGATGCCTTCCACGCGCGGATGACCTTGAACACCTGCCACCAGGTCGTCACGTCACCTGGACGCTCCGGGTCCTCGGCCTCGAACGGAACCGGGTCGAGAACCGAGCCGGACGGCGCGCTCGCCAGCCGTTCCCGGAGCGGCCGCTCCGGGATGTCCTCGATCGCAACCGGCGGCGGCGCCGCCGGCGGGCGCAGCCCGAGCCGGGCGACGAAGAGTGCGGCGTCCGCTCCGTCGCGCCACTGGCTTGCGATCGCGCGCGCCGTCCGTTCGTCAGGGGCGACGACCACGCGCAACTCGACTCCGTCGCGTCGAAGGCCATCGAGACGTGCGAGCCGCTCACGGAGCAGGTCCGTGCGAACCGCCCTGCGGAAGTCATCCCGGAGGCCGTCGAGCGTGCGGCCGTAGGTGCTGCGGAGCAACTCGTCGATGTCCGCGCCCGATCCGTGCTCGATGCGGAGGCGACGTACACGCTCGCCCAACGCGGCGCCCGCGGCGGCCTCGACGGCGCCCGGAGCGATCTCCGCGCCTTCGCGGGAGGCCTCGGCGTCCACCATCGCCGCGAGCGTGAGTCGGCGCACCGCGACGGACGCAACGTCGGGTTGCCATCGCAGGACGAAATCGCCGAGGTCAGCGGTCGTCACCACGTGAGTTCCCGCACGGACTAGCTCGCCACCCGGCCCGGCGAGACCGGTCTCCGGCGAACCGCGCGACGGGAGCGCCGCAGGCGCTGGCAGCGGGACGACCCGCGTCAACGGTGGTGCGGCCGGCGTCCGCGACGCCGCGGATTCAGCCGGTCGCACGGCTCCGGCGTCCGCCGGATCCGGAGCAGCCGGCCGATGTGATGCGACCGGGTGTGCACACGCAGCGACGAGCATCGTCAGGGCGATCGCTCGGAGGCTGGACGGGCGCGGGCAACCGGGCTGTGTCACGGGTTCGGGTCCTCGCGGCCCGCGACGGACGACGTCGCGTGTGGGACGAGTGAATCGCCTCGGCGGTGGCGATCTGCGGTCCGCCGCAGTTCGTTCCCGCAGTCACTGATCGATGGAGCGCGCCGCCCGAAGTCGTCAGTGGCCTGGTGCGCATCGTCGTTCGGGCAGGCGGGCCGGTCCATGGCCAATCCGCTTCAGGCGGCCGACGTGTTCGGGGCGCAGACCCATCGAGAGCCGAACACCGCCGCTCGCAGGAGCCGCGACGAGATCGGTCCACTCGACCTTCGGCGTGACGCCGACGGGACAGCCGGGCGGCGAACTACTTCTTCTGCGAGTCCTTCAGGAACTTCTTGATCTTGATGTACGCCTTCTGGCGGTCGCCCTGCTTCGCATCCTTGCGCCAGTGGTTGTTCACGAGGGGGGGGCGATACCAGGTGCCGAAGACGTACTCTGCAATCGCGAGCCCGACGTCGTCCTTGGCCGGGGCTTTGAGCAACTCGCACAGCTCCACCGCGACATCCAGTCGGATCTGCCGCACGTTCGCGTCGCCGTCCCAGTTCTCCTGCTGGAAGCGCTTCACGAGCGCCTCCGCAGCAGGCATGCGATAGCTCTGGAGGCCGGCCGTGTCGGCGTCGAGGATCATCAGCGTAAGTTTGCCGAAGTCCTTGAGTTCGGTCTTGCCGCGAACGGCGAAGGCGTCGATCGCTTCCTTGTTCGGGTCCTTCTGGGCCTCAACCGCCTTCGCACGGGCGTCTGCCTCGGCCTGCTTCGCGCGCTCCTGAATCTCCACGAGCGTCGGGCCGCTGAGCGGCGCCTTCGCGTGTGCGAGCTGGCACGCGGTCAGTACGAACGAGACCGCCAGCGCGATGCCGACGACGTTCTTCGTCGTGGTCGAAGCCGAGTGGGTCGTGCGAATTGGGTGAGATGTCACGTGACGACCAGCTTTCACTTGAAGACGACCTTGCGGAACTTGGTCGAGCCGTTGCACTTCGGGCAGACGGTGCTCTGGGTCGATCCGTCCGTGCCGTTCGACACGAGAACGCCGCGTCCGCCACACGAGTCGCAGGATTCCGACTCGTCGGCGCGGATGACCTCGAAGATCCCGCTCGACTCACCGAAGAACGCCGTGAGCCAGCGGGCGCGATCGCCGGGGCTGCGCTCATCCCACCACTCCTCTTCGGTCTTCGGCTTGTCTTCCTTGCTCTGTCGCTGAGGACCGCCCTGCTGACCACCGGAGTCGCGCGTCGAGCCCGCAGGCCGACGCTGCCGATTCGGGTCGGACCCGCCAGCTGCGGCAGCTCGCTTGATCACGATGAACGAGCCGGTGCCGTACGACGAAGACTGGTAGTTCTTGCCGCTGCGGGCCTTCCAGTAGCGGTCCATCTCTTCGGGCTTCAACTCGAGCTCGGCGGCGACCTTCTCCCAGAGCTGCGTCGGCAGGTCGCGCGCCAGCCACTGACGGGCCGCCGCGAGCGTCCCCGGGGTCGCCACGCCACGCGGCGCGTTCTCATCCGCGCGCAGCGGCTTCTTCTCGCGGGACTTCCCCTCGATCAGGCGGCCCATGGTCGCATAGACGCGGCGCTGGACCTCCTTGCCGAAGTAACCGTCGCGACCGCGCACGACGCGACTCTCAAGCAGTTCGAAGTGCACGAGTTTCCGAACCTGTTCGTCCTTGTACTGTGCGTCGAGCTGGTTCAGCGTGCTGAGCGCGAGGTTCCAACGGTTCGACCGCATCGCGGCGTTGATCTGCGCCACCAGGTCCTGCGCGCCCTGAGACTTCATGAGCACGTCAAGTTGCTTCTTGAGCGCCGGCAGTACCTTGCCTTCGGGTGTCTCGGAGAAGGGGCCGTCAGCCATCGCGGCTTCGAGGTGCGTGGACGCCTGGGAGAGCGCGCCGATCTTCATGCAGAAGAGCGCCATCAACTTGTGGGCAAACGGCGTGTCCGGCGGGCTCTGGTCGCGGCGGATCTGGTACCACTCCTCGGGCTTGTAGACGAGGAGGCCGTCGAGCTCCGTGGGGTCCGTGCGCACCCACTGCGAGCGGTCGATGTTCTGCACCGAGGTCCGCGTCTTGAGCTGGACCGGACCGTCCTTCGCGTCCGGGTTGAGGACCAAGCCCTCGAGAACCTGGCCCGTCACGAGAAGCACCCGGTGACCGGCGACCGTAGGTGCCTCGTCCTCGGAGACCTCGATTCCGGTCTGGACGCGGAGTTCCTTCGCACGCGCCGGGACGATGTGGTCCCACTTGACCAAGATCGTGCCGCCGGTGTCGTACAACTCCAGGGCGAGAGCCTCTTCGGACGTCTGCCCGGAGAGAATGCGGCCCTGCACGGCGCGACCGCCGACCAACTCGACGACATCCGCCTGCGCGATCGCGCCGATCCCGGTGATCACGAGAAGTCCAAGGAGCCAGCCCCACGTCTTTCGCATCTGCATCTCCTTCAGCGCTTCTCGCGCGACTTCGCGGCGTCGATGCCGGCGCGCTCTTCTTCGTACGTCTTCGAGGAGGCGAACTCCTCGTCGGGAATCACGTCGGATGTGATGACGATCGCCTCAGCGTACTCCTGCCCGTCACCCCAGTTCACCGTGACGGTCGTGCGCCAGCCTGACTCGGGCACGTCGCGACGGACAGGCTCGAACCGCAGTTTGTAGGTGTAGGCCGCGAACACGGTGCTGTTCTTCGGCTGCGTCTCGGGGTCCTGCCCCGCCGGGGAGGCGACGCCGGTCGTGTTGGCCGCCCGATCCTTCGCCGCGGAGCCCGACTGCGACGCCCCGGACTTCGAGGGGCGGTACGAGTTCACGAGCGCACGCGCGTCGGATCTCGCCTCCTGCAGCACCTGAGTCAACTGCTGCTGCCCCTGGCGCCGATGGGCGAACGAGAGAGCAGTGCCGAACACCATGAGCACCGAGATCGTGCCTACGGCCAGGACGGCGGTGGCCATCATGACCTCGAGCAACGTGAACCCTCGGGCGCGACGCATGCGTGGGATCATGATACCTACTTCCGCCCGCTGATGGAGGGCAGTTCGTCCCGGTACGCGTCTCGATACGTGGCGATGGCGATCTCACGCACCACAGTCCTGCCGTAGTGCACGCGTGATCCGTACTCGTGGGCGACAGCCGTGGTGCCGCGCACGCCGCGCTTGCAGCCGGTGATCCGGTTCCCCTCGACGCCGCCGAACTCGATCCACTCGGGCCCGATCTTCACGAAACGCTGCGTCGTGTCGGTCGCAGGGATGAACCGCACGTCCGACACATCGATCACGGCAGCGTCGGCGCTGAGCTCCGACATCAGGAGGCCGGTTCGCGCGGTCTGGCCCGCCTCTTCCGCGACGAGCGTGACGCGCATCCGGCGTGGGAACGTGTCGTCACCGGAGTCGAGCAGCGTCGGCGTCTCGTTGACGACGTTCGGTTTGGCAAACCAGAAACCGTCGATGCCCTTGCCCTTCGGGATGATCCCGCGCGTCGAGTCCCAGACCTGGAGCGGCCCCTTCGGCGGGACGATCGTCGCATCCCACGTCTCGGTGCGACGGGACCAGAAATCCACGCCGAAGTACAGGATGCCGGCGAGTACCGGGCGCGCGACGGCCTGGACGTCCTTCAGGTCAACCGGGCCACGGTCCACCGGCCCGCGGGCCGTCGGGTCCGCTGCCCATTTCGTCGGGAAGAACGTCTTGCCCGCAACCCCCGGAGGCGCGAGTACGCCGCGGTAGGCGGTCAGGAGCGCGAGATCGTCCTTGTTCTCGGGCACCGCGGTCCAGAAGACCTCCATGAGCCCGCCGGTCGGGCGGAGCGACCCCTTTGCGGCCTTCTCCAAGTCCAGGTTCTGGTCCATGACGGCAGTGGCGCCGACGTTGGACCCGGCGGTACGTGTCACGGATCCGGTCGCCTCGCCGGGGATCATGCGGACGAACATCAACCGCCGGACCTGAGCGTCCGGGCGTTGGTCCCCGTCCACGTCGGTTTTCACGACGTCGGAGTAGAGCCGAACGACCGGCGCCCCGTCGTCCGAGTCCGACCGCGAGTAGATCGCACCGGCGTCCGCGCCGAACGTCTCCGTGAACGACTGGAGAGTGTCGAGCACCTCGGTCGTGGACGTACCCGCGCGACTGAACTCGGTCGCCCGCGTCAGCAGCGAGACGATCGCGATTCCGATCACGGAGAAGATGCCCATCGCCACCATCAACTCGATGAGCGAGAAGCCTGACGGTCCGCGGGAGCGTTGTTGGAGTTCCATGGTCATCACTCCTGCGACATCACCGACGACGGCGCCACGTACTCGACGACGACCTTCTGTACCCAAGGCGTCTGCTTCCACTCGTTGGGCCGCGGCGTCATGTTGCGATCGTACGCACCCTTCGCGAAGCGCACCATCAGGCGCACCTCGATCCGATCCGCTTCGACGTTGAGCAGGTTCTCAGCCTTCGGGTCGGTGATCTCGTACAGGAACGCGTTTCGGTTCGACTTCGGGATCTCTTCCTGACCGACGCGGATGATCTTGTCGGCGTCCCACGCCGGACCGCCGGAGAAGCGAACGAGCGCGATGACCTCGACGTTCTTCACGGGATTCTCGTCCCAGGTGACCCGCTTCCAGATCGCGTTCGACTTGGTCCACGAGAACTGCGAGTACGCGTTCTCCGGATCGTCGGAGCGTTCCGCGTAGCGGTCGTAGTGTCGCCACGGCATGGCGAGGACGACGTCGCCCTGCTGGTACCCGGCCGGCGTCGTTCCGAAGCGGCCGCGGAAGAGCGCGCCGCCGACCCGCTTGTCCTCCTGCCCCGGCTTGACCTGCGTGCCCGCGGCGTTGGAGTCGATGCGACCGAGCGGTCCGGTCAACTGGTTCCCGGAGATCTCGGTGTAGCCGATCAGTTCGAGTCCGTCGCCGATGCGCAGGCAACCGTCGTCGGGGAAGTCGCTCGGGTCCGAGATCTCGTACGACGCGGAACTCTCATCCACGCCGGCCATCAGGATCGACGTCGGGAACGTCTCGACCGGGATGATGATCGCGCCGTACTCGTGCGACTTGGCCGGGGTGCCGAAGCGACCACGGACGCAGCCCTGCAGCGTGCCGGCCTCGGTGTCGATCGAGGAGTAGAGGATGAGTTCCTCGTCGATCCGGACGATCCCACCGTCTGCGCGGAACACCTCGGCGGGGATCGGCAGGCCCTGCTGGACGATCCCCCGGATGTTCGGGTCGTAGAACGGCATGAAGATCGGGATCGAGTCGGTCTTCTCGTCGATGCCGACGAACTTCAACGCGGTCGTTGTGGTCGTTGTGCTCGTCGTCGGCGCCGTGAAGATCTGCGCCGGGACCTGGCCCAGGAACACCCAGTCGCGGCGGTCGTCCGGCGGGACCTGCAGGAGAGGGAATGTCAGTTCGTCAACGATCGCCGGCGTGGTCCCGCCCGCGTTGTCGTACCGCGCGCCGAAACGCACTTTCTCGACGTTCGCCGTCAGGATCTGGTCCGGCATCTCACCACTCGGGAACTTAATCGCGCGGGTGAAGGCCTGCGACGGGTAGCGGCGCATGTCGTTCACGTCGGTCGGCCGATCCCACTGCCAGGTCTGAATCGTCTGCTGCGTCGGCGCGACCCAGTTCACCGAGGGCACCTGAGCGCCGAGCCCGGTGCGCGAGCGGTCGAGATAGCCCCACTGCAGACGGATCTGCTCGTCCGAGCCGCGCTGGTCGCGCAACGTGATCAGATCGTTGAACCCGCCGTTGGCCCGGCGTCCCATCTCGGTCACGTCCCACTCGTTGCCGGAGTACAGGGCGAAGCAGGGGATCACGGGCGCGTTCGCCGCATGCGAGTCCGCAATCGTGTTGGCGATCCGGTGGATCCGATTGTTCGTGCGGTCCTCCCAGCTCCGGTAGTCCACCGAGCGAGAGATGTTCAACATGCTCAGGTCGAGCACGCCCGCGACTTCCGGGGGCGACTTCTCGTTGTTCGGCTGCGTACCGGACGTCTTCGGCACGTCAAGCTGCCGCGTCTCGACGTTTCGATCCGAGGCGAACGAAGGCTCCGTGTTCGTCGATGCGCCGCCGGACCCGCCGCCCTGCCCGGTGGAGTTCTGAACGATCGGTCCCACCAACTGCGTAGCGCCCGCGCGGAACACGGACTGGATGCTCGGCGTTGACGCACCCTGCGTCGCGCTTGGCTGCGGAGAGAGCCACAGCGACAAGTCGCGGTAAAGGGCGGTCTTCCCGGGAATGAGCTGGTTGTCGAACGCGTCGTACTTGAACCACTCGGAGTCCACCTGAACGAACGCGGCACTGGGCGCGTAGTTGCCCTGTGCATCCGTGTAGCCGAGCTGAGGCTCCTGGTTCGCCGGGTCGAGATAGCTGGAGCCGGTCCCGTTGAGCAGCACACCGATCGGAATGAAGGCGCACGGCACGCCGCGGTCCGGAAGCGACACGCCATTGACCGTGTAGGGGGGCCACACGGAGGCCGGATTGCCGTAGTCGTACCCGGGGAAGAAGCGCCCGATCCCGGACCGTCCCTCCGCGTTGCGGATGTAGTCGCTCGCCTGCCAGTGCTTCAGGTTCAGCCCGCGGTTGGTGAGCTCGACGGTCAGTCCGCCGCTGCCGGTGGTCGTGACCTTGTAGTGCACCACGTCCACACCGCCGATGACGTCGCTGTTCGTGACGCCGCCGAGGGTGGTGACCACGCCCTGGTTGCCGCTCACGCCGTTCACCGTGATGGTCGGCGAGACGATGAGCGCGATCCCCTCGGAGTTCTGCGGCCCGAGATCGTCGAGCGTGTTCGTGTCGGTGGGGTCACCGTTCACCCACTCGGTGAGCGTGACCGTCGTCGGCGTGCTCGACGTCGCGTTCGGGTTGAACGCCACGCCGTTGGTCACGTTGAACGTGCCGCCTGCGGTGAGCGTGTACGAGATCGTGTCGGTGCCGTGGACGCGGAACACCCGCCACGGCCCGATCGCCGTCGGCAGCGTGCCGCCGCCGCGCTTCACGTCGGAGAGGAGCGGCGCCGCGAAGCCGTAGAGTTCGACCACTTCACCGGCGGCGTGTGCGCGCTGCTTCTCCTGGTTCTGGTCGAGTTGGTGGTCCAGCGTCCGCGCCTTCCGGCGGATGATCGTGAAACCGGTGTTGCTGTGCTGCGAGTACTCGAACAACTCGACGCCGTCAACTCCGCGCACGATGAGCACGCCGGAGTCGGGGAACCCGGATGCGTCCTCCACCTCGAGCGAGTTGATGTCTCCGAGGGGCTGGACCTGGTTCGAGAGACGCGTCTGCAGCGGATTGCGGCCGACCTGCTCACCGTCGACGAACAACTCCATCATCGACGGCGAGCACCCGTAAACGGTGCAGGCGATGTGATACCACGTGTCCTGCTCCCATTTGATGCCCTTGTCCTTGTCGAACAGGTGCTCGATCTCGCAGGCTCTCTGCTCGCGGGTGGCGTCTGCCACGGCGAGCACGAGTCCATTGCGGGCCGGGTCGTAGCGCAGCGAGACGCGGTTGAGGAATGCCTCGTCGCGACCGTAGTCGAAGATGATGTGCTCCGAGGAGTCGAGGCTCCAGCCGGGCTTGTACCAGAAGGAACACGCGAACGGCGCCAGGCCGACTTCGGTGTCGGTGGAGCGCTGCGGGACCTGCACGAACTTCGCCAGATCCGCCTTGCGTGCCTTGGCGTCGTAGGGCGCGTCGATGGAGATCTCAAGCGCCTGCTTGGAGAGATCCACGCCCTCCGGGGAGTCCTCCTCGTCGAAGTGGTTCGTCCGGTCCGTGCGACCTGCGAGGCGGAAGGCGGCTTCTCGCAACTGGAGGTGGCCCGCCGACGCGGCGCGGTCCGTGTCGGGGAACCGGTTCTTGTTCGCGTAGGCCCGGTACTCAGACGGCGGCTCGTTCACGCCGTCGTAGAAGGCGTTCACGTTCGTCGGGTAGGTGACGAACCACTTCGCGTCGCGCGAGATCCGGATCTGCTCCTGGAAATCCGCCTGCGTCTCGATGACGAACGTGGAGGAACGGGCCGTGGAGACGTCGAACACGCGACGCAGTTCGCGGCGCGCGTTCTCCTGGCCCTGCACTCCCATGAGCGCGGCCGTGACCCGAGCTTCGTAGACGTCGAAGCTCGCGAAGCAGATGGGCACGGTCGAAAAGGAGAGTCGCGCGTCGGCGGCATTCAGGCAGTTCCGCAGGACCGCCTCGAAGTCGTCGCCGTTCAGGATGCTCTTCACGTCGCGGGCGTCCTCGAGCGCCTTCACGAAGTCCTGCCAGCTTCGGAACGTTCCCACCTCGGGGTTTTTGTCGTCCGGGTTGAGAGAGTTCTTCCAGTCCTTAAGGAACTGCGCAAGCGTCTGCGCCTGCTCCCGGCTGATCTTCGCCTCCTTGCCATCGAGTTGCAGTCCCTCGAAGACGAGCGCAAGCGTCTGCGCGTCGGCGGTGTTCACGTTCACGGCGGCCCGCGCGAGCGTGTAGATGCGTGTCTGATCGGCCTGGTACTCGTGCTGGATGTTCCCGACCAGCGCCACGCTGTTCGTGCCGCGTACGTCGGTGACAACCGCATAGTCGTTGTTCACACCGTCGGTGATCCGGACGATCGTGCCCGGGCCGAAGTAACGCACGTTCTTGATCTGGGCGTACAGGTCCTGCGAACCGGCGGAGATCGCGTTTCGGACGAGCTGGGGGTTCGACCACCCGTCACCGACGACGTTGCCGCTCCAAGCGGTGAGATAGCGACGGACGCGATCGAAGTCCTCGGCTCGAAGCGTCGTGACTCCCATGTCGGAGATCGAGCGGGCCTCGTACACGTTCGTGTAGCGGACCCACGAGCCCGGTCGCGCCTGGAAGGGGCGGACGGCGAGCTGGAACGCAGCCTCCGCAATGATCGACGAACCCTTCTTGTGGTCGGCCGCGCCGCTGTTTCCGCCCTTGTCGGCCGCGAAACCGCGCTTGCACCCGAGCAGCACGCCGCCCTTGTCGTACGTCTCGTACTTGATCACTTCCGAGCCGATGCGAACGACTCCGTCCTTCTCCGGCAGCGGAAGCCCCGCACCCACGGAGATGCGGTCGTCTCCCGAGGTGATGTCATCTCCGAGCTCGCCGTGCCCGAGGAGGTTCGCGAGAACGCCGACGCTGCAGGTGTTCAGGTTGAACTTCGACTGCGCATCGACGATCTCGACGCTCCAGACCCGGTGCTCCTTCCCGGACATCTGGTTGAACTCGGCGAGCATCTCCGCGGGGAGCTGGAACTCTGCGGGCGTGTCGCTCGTGGGGGTCGCGTCGTTCGCTGGGCGACTCCCACCAGAGGCTGCCGCACCAGCGTCGAGCTTGCGCCGTTCGATGTGCTGCAAGCCGGAGGTGAGTACCGACCGCACGCGCTCAAAGAGACTCTCGGCCTCGGCGTCGGCACGCTCGTTCGAGAGGAACTTCTCGCCACGCTTCGCGCTGTCGCGCATCGACAGCAGGAAGGGCGTGGCAACGATCATCAGCAGCACGAGCACCGAGACGACCGAGACGAGCGCGACCCCGCGCGAGATGCGCCCGAACGGGCGCCGCCCGGAGTGCCGGCGGGATCTCGAAGCGCGCGCAGCCGAATGCGACGGAGGAGTGATCACTTGGTTACCACCGATCGGATACTTAGTTATCATCATCTTGGTCACCGTCTTGGTCACGATCTCGTTCAGAGTCTTGCCTGCGGCAATTGCTCCGTCCGAAGTCAGCACGTTCGAGCTCCCTGAGCAACCGGGGCCGCCACGAACCGCGAGAGGCGGTTGCAGCGAGCGGTTGAACTAGGCCGAACCGCACGCACAAACCCCGGGCCAGCGGGGAGTGTCACTCCTTCTTCGGGACGGGAACCGGGACCGGCTTCGGCCCCAGATTGGGCGTGGTGACGGCCTCGCCGTCGTGGATCGAGAGCACGGCCCCGCTCTGGCCAATCTCAAACACCGACGTCTTGCCTTCGGAGTTGATCGCGAGCCTCGCCGGACCCGAGTGGACCGCGGGGTCCAGGCGCCCATCCACGAACCGGATCGGCGGGTTGAGTCCCACGAGTTCGACACCCGCCGGGAGCCGGAGCGGCTCCGCGGCGCGGATGCCGCCGATCCGAACATCGTCCAGCCAGCCCTGCAGTCCGGCGGCGATGACGAGCGGAGCGTCCGGATCGACGGCAAGCCGGCGGCTCTCCTTCCATCGGTCCCGAGAGACCCACCCGTACCCGCCGTCATTCGTGGACGTGACGAGCTCGGAGCGGTCGTAGCTGATGCGGAAACCCAGCCACTCGTTCAGGCGCACGGCTGGGAGGTCCACGGTGCGAGAGACGGCGTCCTGCGCGCCTGCGTCATCCTGGAGCTGGATGGTGACCGTGACCCGCGCCGACCGATTGGGGAACGAGTCCAGCTTGACCTTGAACGTGCGCCCCTTCGTGACGAGGTCGCACTTCGGGGCAGAGACCGGCTTGATCCAGACCTCTGCGTTGATCCCCTGGTCCACGTCGTACGCCGCGAAGGTCCCGCAGGTGACGCTGCCGCCCTCGACCTTCAGAGCGCCGCCGAGTCTGCCGGCCGTGGGCTCGACGTGCGAGCCGACGAAGCTGCAGTCTCGCCCTTCGATGCCCTGGGGTACGTAGTCGCCGTTCTCAGTGATCCTGGTCTCGAAGTGGAGTTCCTGGACCACCTCGTCGGTGTAGGCCCGGATCTCCATCTCCTTCGCGTCGGCGACGATGGTCGCGGGGAAGCGAGTGGATGCGTTCCGTGCTTGCGTCACGAGCTGGTTCACCGACGCCATCGCCTGGACGGCGGCCGTCCGTCGCCCCATCTTGACGTACACGCCTGCCCCCATGGCGAGCAGGAGCGTCGCGAGTCCCATCGTGACCATCAGCTCGAGCAACGAGAAGCCCGAGCTGTGCAGGTTCAGAGAGCGGCCGCAGGGCCGCACGCGGGGCATCGTCTTCAAGAAGTCCTCCTCGGAAGGTCGTCCCGCTGGTTCCGGTCGCAGATGGGGATCAGTTGCTTCCGTACTGGATATCGTCGTCCGTGCCGGGCACGCCGTCCGGGCCCATGCTGAAGAGCTGGAAACTGTCCGGTCGGACGAACTCGCCGTTCGGCCGCTTGGCGGGCGCGACCTTCACCTCTTGCTTGTCCCCAAGCACGTACCGTTCCACCTTCTTCGGGTCCTTGTAGTCCCGTGAGCTGATGTACACCAGCGGGTTGCCCCACGGGTCGATGTACTCGAAGAGATCGCCGGACATCATGTCCGGGACCATCGCCGTGGCGCGGTCATCGTCCAGGTTGGCGATCGAGTCGTCGGACTCGAACCCGCTCACGTCGGCCTTCACGCCCTTCAGGCGGACCGCGACGTACACGGACTCGATGCCGCAGTTGACGTCGTTCGGCGGCGTCCCCAGCTTCTTGCCCACCGGTCCGGTGGCGCCCGGTCCGATCAGTTGGTCCATCCGAGACGGCGGATACATCCCGAGGTTGTCGGGAGCGTGGAGCATGTCGATGGCAGCCCCGAGCCCGTTCACACGATTCGTTGCCTTGAGCGTCTGCTGGACGCCCGAGGCCTTCCGGATCATGATCGAGACCCCGCCCAGGATGGCTGCGATGATCGCGATGACGACGAGGATCTCGATCAACGTGAACCCTGCGTTGCGGCGCATGCGGACTCCTTACCTTCTTCCGAGGATCTTCTCGATCTGCACGGAGTCGATCTGCAGGCTCACCATGGCCTGCTGGTCGGCGTCCACGTGGACGCCGAGGGTGGCGGACTTCCCGAAGGCGGCCGAGAGGCCACCGATTTCGACGGTGAGCGGCGTAGGCACCTTCTCGTCGTCGAAGTAGATCTCGAACTCGCCCTTCTGCGGCAATCCGATGCGGCGGAACGACACGCGGTGGAACTGGTCGTCCTGCGGCCACTGGCGGTCGGCGCCCTTGTCGTCCTTCACGGGGATGTTGAACATCTTGTTCTCAGCCCCGCCATAGATCCAGAGCATCATCCGGCCGTCCCGGGCACGGCCGAAGCCGAGCTCCGTGCCGCCGCCCGTGCGGCGTCCGCCGCGCGAGCCACCTGCCGCCGGATTGGTCGGATCCGTCGAGGCGAGTTCACCCTGATAGAGATGCAGGACCATCTCGTACCCAGGATCGGCCTTCACGGAGAACTCGACCGCCTGCAACGGCGCCAACTCCTCGGGCCGGAAGATCCCGGTCATCTTCGGCCGGTCCGGAGCCGGCGTCGCACGACCGCTGAAGACGATCGCCGAACCGCTCAGCCCGATGTTCACGCCGAGCGCCTCGGTCTCGTCCCAGCCGTTGCCCACGCGGTTCCCGGGGGCGCGATTGCAGTCGTCCTCCCAGATGCGCGTGTTGTTCCACTCCACGACCTTGGCGTACGCCTTGTCGATGTACTCCTTGGTCCAGGAAGCCTGCGGTGCGCGCCGGGCGCGGTCGAACGTGGCGAACACCTGATCCACCGGCTTGCTGCCGTCGAAGTAGATGTAGGCAAGCAGCGCGAGCATTCGTGCGTCGTTCTTCGACGATCCGGTGTTCGCGTCGGTCAGCTTCTCAAGGAGCTGGACGGCGTCGTCGGTCTTACCGGCGAGGTGTAGGACCTTGCCGAGGTCGTAGACCAGCTCCGAGTTCTTCGGGTCCTTCTCAAGTGCCCGGCGCAGGTACTTCACGGCGTTCGCCCAGTCCGGCCGCTCCTGGGCGGCACACGCGAGACCGGCGACGTGGAGCGCGTCCACGGACTCAGGCGCGAGTTGGAGGAGTCCGGTGACACCCTCGCCGCCCTGGCAGAGGTCGAGGGCAGGCTTCGGCAGACCGTCGCGGAGGCGGATCGCCGCAAGGCGGAGCAGAGCCCAAGCGTTGCGGGGGTTCCGCTGCAGCGCCGTCTGGAAGGTGTCGTTGCTCTTGTTCAGATCGCCCCAGCGCTGCTGCGCCTCGCCGGCGACGACGAGCGGGTCGAAGTAGTTGAGCGCATCCGTCGCGAGACACGCGTCGGCCTCCGCCATCGCGTCCACGAGCTTGTCCTGCGCGAGCAGCGCCATGGCTCGGTTCGATTTCGACCGCGTGCTTCCACGGGCCTCCGAACCCGCTGCTGCGGCGAAGGCGGCCTCTGCCTGCGGGAACTGGCCGGTCGCGTACAGCGCAGCACCCAGCACCATTCCGGCGTCGAACGACGACGGCTCGAGATCGCGCGCCTGCTGCGCAAGTTGCGCCGCAGCGGCCAGGTTGCCCTGGCGGAGACGGACCCGTGCCATGCCGGCCAATGCACGACCGCGCTGCGAACCGGACTGCGACTTCTCGAACTCGTCGTATGCGGCCTGAAGATCCGACGTACCGCGGGCGAGCATGAGGGTGACCAGGGCGTGGCGAAGTCGCCCCTCGTTGTCCCCCATCTTCGCAGCGCGATCATACGTGTCGAGCGCCGCCTGCACAGCGCCGGCGCGCTCGTAGGCGTCGCCCAGGCGCACGACGATCGGAGTCTCCGATGCGCGCGTGCCCTGGAGGTACTCGAGATACGCCTTGATCTCCTCGTCGATGTCGTACGCGTCACGGCAGGTGTCGCCGATCAGCGACACGAGAGCCGCATCGAACTGAACGGCCTTGGCGACGGCGAGGTGCTTCAGCGCAAAACGAATCGCAGGCACGCCGTACTTCGGAGTCAGCGCCGTACGCACCCACTGGGCGAACTCGACGTTCGTCTGCCGATCGCTGTCGCGCACGCCGCGGCGGATTCGCTCTTCGTTGTACTCGTTGTCGAGAGTCTTCTCGAGATGGACGGTCGTGAACTTGGCCGGGTCGGCCTCGTAGCGACCGCGGACCGACTTCCCGTCGGCGTTCAACTCCTCCACCATGAAGCGGCAGTTCGGCCAGCGCTCGAGCAGGCGCCAGACCTCGGCTCCGGCGAGATCACCGAGGGGGATCAGACGGACGGCCAACTCCTTGCCGTCCTTGCCAACGAGCTTCGCTGCGTTGGCGATGCGCTCGCGACCGAGCGTCTCCTCTTTCGCTTTCTCTGCGGCGGCGTCGCGCGCCGCGATGACGGCAGGATCCTCCTCCTCCGTGGAACCGGCACCGGCGGCCGCCGCGTCGTCGGTTGCCGCCGCGGCAGCCCTCGCCACCGGAGCCATGGGTTCGCGCAGCACGCCCCAGAAGGCCGCGGGAAGTTCCGGCACGGGAAGCGGCCGTATCCACGGGACGCCGACGCCCGGCGGAAGATCGAGCTCAGGAGCCGCCTTGCGATGTTCGACGCGCTTCTGACGCAGGAAGCTCCGGCCGAGCGGCGGATCGGACTTGACCCCCTCCTGGGGATTCGCCGGAACGGTCTGCTTCACGTCCACGTCGCGACCGTCGCCCGGGAGTGTTCCGACCGATTCGTAGAGGCCGGTGCTCGACCAGACGAGCAGTCCGACGACTCCGACCGCCACGACGAGCAGTATCTGTTCTTTCTTCAACGGTCCTCTCCCTGGGCGCCCTTCTGCTGCAGCCCGTAGAGCGCGATGGACGCCTTCACAGTGTCCTCGTCGGGACTGCGGCGGAGGATCGACTCCACCTCACGAACGACGGTCATGCGGTTCATCTTGGGGTCGAGTTGGTTGAAGCTCCGGATGACGCTCATCACGTCGTCCGGGTCGCCGACCAGCGAGACGCGAACGTCCACACCCGAAATCCACGAGAGGTCGGAGCCGACCGCGTTGCGGGGGTTGACGCGGATGTCGCTCACAGCCTGGATGCCGTCCTTGTCGAGCGCCCTTCGCATGACGTCGCAGACGATCGCCAGCGCGTGCAGGGCGCCCGGAACTTCGGTCTCGTCCACGCCCGCGGATAGGCCGAAGCTCTCGTCGATCTGCCGCCCCTTCTGGGCAGCGCGACCAACCAGCACCGACCTGGCCTCTTCTCGGACGCTCGTGAGACAGGTCTGCGGAAGCTGTTTGTACAGCGTCAGGAACCGCTCCGCCTCGACCGCCGGCTTCTCGATCGTGCTCAAGATCCACACGATGTTCTCGCGTACGTAGTCCTCGTCCTGCGCGAGCGACGCGACCTTCGCGCTCATGTCGCGGATCTGGTTCTTCGCATCTTCCGCCTTCTGCTTCTGGGCGGCGATCGACTTGGCCGACGGCGCAGTGCCGTCGGCGATGCGCTTGTCGAGGTCACGCTTCCCCGAAACGTTGAGATCCTTGATCTCCTTCGTGCCGGAGTACGAATTGCTCATCACGACGAGGGCGATGAGGAAGGCGAGGCCCCCAATGATGCACTGGAGGATGAACGTCTTGTGGCGCTGCCAGATCTCGTCCATCTAGGGCTTCTCCTTCTTGGGCGCCGCGTCGTCCGAGGGCGACTGCGCCTCCAGGATGACCTTCTCCGGGAACGCCATCTGGCGAACGCGGAACTTGAAGGTACCGTTCTGGACGTCGAGCGAACCGACGTCCTGGTACTCGATCGCATCCTTGCCGCCGACCGAGCCGCCGACCTGCTTCAGCTTCAATCGCAGGTCCGACTTGAACTGCGCTTCGACCACCGAGATCGGTCGCCCGCCGATTTCCTGGATCTTCGCCTCGAACTCCACGGACGGCACACGGGTCGTCACTGCGTTGTCCTGGGCGTCCTTGACCGTGTGGTCGGACATCTTCGACGTGCACTTCAGAACATTGACTTCCTGGTACCCGTCGCCCTGGTTGATCACGGAGTGGACGGCGTCAGTGATGATCTGGAACGCGGGTCCGAGGGCCACGAGCGTGCGCAGCTCGTTCTTCCGCGTCGTCACGACCGCGACGCGCTCCTGTGCCTTGTCGAACGCGGACCGGTTGGTCTCGAACATGGCCTTGCGCTTCGCCAGCTCCGCCTTCTCCACGGTCGCCGCGTCGAACGCCTTGCTCTGCATCGACCATGCAGCGCCGAGCCCGAGGACGAGCACCGCCGCTGCGCCGATCGAGAAGAGCGTCCGCTCCTTGAAGCGACGCTTCCGCTTGTCTTCCTCGGGCACCACGGCGACACGGAACGCATCGTCGTCGGCCGCCATCTGCGCGAGACCCAGCGCGACCGTCATGCCGCCCTGATCCTGCTTCAGCGCGGCCTGAGCCTCCGCCGTGAGCGCAGAGAGGTCCACAGAGTCCATCGGGTCGAAGACCTCGACGGGCAGGTTGAGGCTCGACTCAAGGTAGTCAGCGAGTCCCTTCAGAAGCGACCCGCCGCCGGTCACGACGACGCGGCTGATGCTGCACTCCGGGACCTTCGTCTGCGCCTTCGCAAACATGACCGACGAGTTGACCGCCGAGACGAAGTGACCGGCGGCGCCGGCCATCGCGTTGGCGATCTTCTCCTCCATCGAGTCGCGGTACTTCGCCTTACCCTTGGGCGTGAGGTTGCCCTTCGTGATCTTCAGCTTCTCGGCGGTGGCGAAGTCCACACGCACGTTCTGCTGGATCGCGTCGGTGAGCAACTTGCTGCCGCCCGCGACGTTGCGCCCGAAGAGCAGCGTGCCCTTGCGGATGATCGCGACATCGGTGTTCTCGTGACCGATGTTGAGCAGGAGGACGGTCTCGTCGAGCCGGACCTTCCCATTCTCGCGGTAGCACCAGTACGCGGCGACGGCCTTCGGGCACGCGCCGAGCATATCCAAGCCGGTCTGCCGCAGCGCGTCGAGGCGCGGCTTCAGATAGGTGTTCTTCGCGAGCGCGACGAGAACGACGTTGTCCCCGCTCGCGGCGTCATCGACTTCGAGTTGCGCGTAGGCCGCGGAGACGTCCCCTCCGGACTGCTCCGCGACCTCCTGGATCTCGAAGTTCATGAGCATCTCGAGCCGCCAGTCGGGGACCGGCGGCACGTGGGTGTAGCGCACGATCAGGTCGCGTCCCGAAGCGCCGACGAGCGCCGGGCCCTTGGCCTGCGCGCTGGCGACGGCGGACTTCGCCTCCGACAGACGCGCCGCCTCCGTGGGCTCGGCCTGGGTGTGCGGCGCGACGAGGCCGCGCAGCACCTGCCACCCACCCTCTTTGGTCTTTCTCACCTGGAGGACGCGGACGTTCCTCCCGCCGATCGAGACGCCGGTACCGGTCGCGGCCATGGCCCCTCCTACTTCCCCGCCGGAGCGGATTCGAGGGCCTGCTTGGCCTTCTTGGCAGTTTCAGTACCCGGATACGCCGCCACCACACCTCGGTAGATCGCGCCGGCGACCGCCCAGTCGTCGCGGCTCGCATAGTCGTCCGCTTTCGCGATCAACGGCGCCGCTGCGCGTTCGTCGAGGACCAGCTTGCGCTGCGCCTTCGCAGTCTCCACGGCTGCGATCTCCGCTTTCGCCTGATCGCACACCTCGTGGCCTTCGTACTGCTGCACAAGCGTCTTCGACCGCTCAGCGATCGCCGCCAGCTCCGAGTCGTCCTGGAACTCGACCGCAGCAACGCGGCCGGCGTGGATGCGTGCGATCTCGTCGCGACCCGCAGACTCGAGGCCCTCGGCTTTCGTCGCGGCTTCGGCGGCGGCCGGCGTGCCCTGCGGCAAGCCGGCAGCTAGCTGACCGAGCAACTGGATCGCGAGACCGTAACGGCGCGACGCCACCGCATCCTTCGCCTTCGTGTCGATGTCGTTCAGTGCCTTCTTCAGTGCTTCCTTGTCGGTGTCCACCCGGAGTTTGAGACCCGGTGCGCCGCCGATCGCGAACGCCCAGCGGTCGCCGAGCTTGGTGAGCGCGAAGCGGAACACGGCCCCGTCGCGGCCGAGCACCTCGAACCGGTTCCGCTCGCCAAACGTGACACTGCGGACCTTCTCGACCGAGCGGATGTCGCTCATGCGGAAGAACCCGGAGTCGGTCCTCACCCCAAGCCCCTCCTCGACCGACTCCTTCTCGAGCAGTCCGACGAGAGCGGCGTCGTCGCCCAGGTCCGCGTCGATGTCGAGATAGCGGTCTTCGGCGATGGCGGGTTGCACCGAGTAAGCCGCCACTTTCCCGCTCACCGCGTCCATCGCCTGGCCGACAACCTTGCCGGCGCTCGTCACAGAACTCGCCTTGTGCGCTCCGACCCGGTCCGTGCGGCTCACCCCGTCCACGTACTCCTTGTGGAGGGCCCCGCCCACGACTGTCAGATCGGTGAAGAGCGTCGTCGTGCCGCGACGCAGCGTCGCCTGGCCGTCCGCCGTGACGGAGCACATCAGGTCGCCACCCTTCAGATCCGGGGCGACCGGCTTCGACTCGGCGGGCGCGAAGAACACGTCATCGAAGAACGCCGTGCCGGAACGCGCGTTCACCAACTCGATACGGGCCGACGCCGCATCGCGCGGGGGCTGTGCCACCGACTGGCGAACGTCGGTCCAGGAGTCGCCGGACGCCAGATCCGTGGCCGATTCACCGACGACGGTGGACTTGTCGGCGGCGAGCCATGTGACCCGCACACACGCCTGGGCGTCGCCCTTCGTGCGAACCGACGCGCCGAACGCGTAGGACTTGGACGGATCCACGCGGATGCGCTCTTGCTCGCCGGCCATCACGGCAGCGCCGCGTCCAGCTGGGCCGTCGCGCGACACGGAGTAGAACGCCTTGCCCTGCTTCGCCGGGCCATCGGCTGCGGCTGCAGGCCTGCCCGTCGAAGGTGAGCCGGGCACCACGCTCCACGTCCCCGAGCCACCCTCGAAGGAGAAGTCGGCAACCTGGTTGCCGGGCACGTTCTCCGGGGCCTTCGCGCCGCCCGAGATCCACTCCGGGTGGGCGATCGCAACGAAGCCCGCGCCGCCGAGCAGAACAATGGCCGCGCCCACGCCGACCATCTGGCTGCGCTTCGCCTGCTGGACGCGTGACATGTCCATCTCGGCGCGGAGGAGGCCCCACTCCGATCCGAGGTCGTCCACCGCCGACATCGCCTTCTCGAAATCCGACACCGTCGGGTCCACGAACACGAGGCGCTGCCCGCCAATGCGAATGCGATTGCCGTGCTGCAGCGCCGTCTCGCTGACGGCCTCGCCGTCGAGCAGTGTGCCGTTCGTGCTGCCGAGATCTCGCAGGACGTACGCGCCGCCCTCGCGCGCGACCTCGCAGTGATAGCCCGAGACGCCGGCGTCGTCTGCGAACACGTTCGTGTTCTTGGCGTTGCGACCGAAGGTCACGCGCTTCTTCTCGAGCGTGATCTTCTGCCCGTCCTTCGGGCCGCCGGCGAAGACCAAGTAGCACTGCTCGCTGGTGGCCGCTGCGGCGGTCACCGCGCCGCGCTTCGGCGCCGCGCCGGCCGGCTCCTCGAGCTCGACGTCGCCCTCAAGGAGGACCTCGTCCTCCGGCGCGGCACCCGTGCCGTCGGACCAGATGAAGGCGGTCTCGCCGATGCGGATCTCGTCGCCGTCCTTGAGCTTGTGCCGCTTGACGGCCTGCCCGTTGACCTTCGTCCCGTTCGTGGATCCGAGGTCGGACAACTCGAACCCGGACGAGATCTTCAGGATCTGACAGTGGCGCCGCGACGCGCCGACCTCGTCCTCGATGGCGATCGTGTTTCCGGCCATGCGACCGATCGAGCACGAATCGGTCACATCGACCGTCTTCTTCGCACCCGCGACCGTGTAGGTCAGCTTCGGCATGCCTTGCCTTCCTCCCGAACGTCTGGAGATCGTTTCACCAACAGGTGCCCCCAGCCTGCGTCAAGCTGGAGGGCGTCAGACGACCACGCACTTCGATCCGGTCAGCCCAAGTCGCCTCGTTCTCGCCGGGCTCGGCGGCCGCTCGCGCGACCACGCCGCCTCCGGCCAGCGTACCGACGCCCTCGGACACGGCGTCGCGGAGCCCGCGTGAGCGGTCGTGCGAAACCGATGTCAGTGGATGTCTGAAACGGATGCCGGAAACGGAGCCCAGCCAGACTGCCCAGCGAACGAAGCTGCCACCACGTCCCGATACGAAGGGACGCGGAGCCCGCGGAGTATAGAGCCTGGCCGGAAGGGCGCCCAAGCACGAAATCCCACCGTCGCGCATCGGTGCAAGCAGGCTCTCGATCATCACAAACCGCGTTCTGAACGTTACTTGCAGCAAGAACTGCGGGGCGCCTGCCCCGTCCTGCCGGGTGTTCGCGTCGCTAATCCCGGACGAGGCCGTACCGCCGCAGCTTCTTCCGGAGTCCGAGGCGGGACAAGCCGAGGGCCTCCGCCGCACGGGTGATGTTCCCGTGCTCGCGCTCGATGACCTCGCGCACGACGCGTGTCTCGAGGTCCTCGACGAGGTCCCGGAGTGACCGGCCGGCGGTCAGGGAGGCGCCGGCCGCCGCCGCCGTCGCGTCGCGCGGCCCGTCGAGCAGATCCTTCGACAGGGCCGCCCGATCGATCACCCCGCCTCGGCAGAGCGCCACCGCCCGGCGGACTTCGTTCTCAAGCTGCCGCACGTTGCCGGGCCAGTCGTACGCCACGAAGGCGTCCATGGCGTCGGCGGCGATCGACGGGACCTCCGGCCGCGCCCCGGCCGCAAGCGTGGCGGCACCACCCCCGGCAGCTCGCACGAGAAAGTGATGGACGAGAGCCGCCAGATCCTCGCGTCGCTCGCGGAGCGGCGGGACCCGGAGCTTCACCACCGCGAGGCGGTAGTAGAGGTCCTCGCGGAAACGGCCATCGTCCACGAGCTTCCGCAGGTCGCGATTCGTGGCGGTCACGATCCGGACGTCCACCTTCCGGACGGACGAACCGCCAACGCGCCGAACCTCGCCTTCCTGCAGCACGCGCAGGAGTCTCTTCTGGAGGGCGACGCTCGTGTCCCCCACTTCGTCGAGGAAGAGCGTTCCGCCGTCCGCGCGTTCGAACAGGCCGGGCGCCGCGTGGTCGGCGCCGGTGAATGCGCCGCGTTCGTGACCGAAGAGTTCGTTCTCAAGGAGTGTCTCAGGGAGGGCCGCGCAGTTCTCCGCGACGAACCGCCCCGCCGAACGACGACTCGACGCGTGGAGCGCCCGCGCCATCAGCTCCTTGCCGGTCCCGCTCTCTCCCTCGAACAGCACCGGAACGCCGGTGTCGGCCACGCGGTCGAGCATCCGGAGCACCGCAGACATGGCGGCGCCGCGCCCGACGATCTCCGGGTAGCGGGAGCGGAACGCATCGTCCACGCCCGCCCGCTCCAGGTCCTCCCGAACGTCACGAAGCTCCAGCGTCCTGCGTTCGAGGAGCTCGGCGAGACGGCGGTTCAGCCTCTCCGCATGTTCGCCCGCCGCGACCAGTTCGTCTCGCTGACGGCGATTCTGCGCCGTGAGACGCACCCGTTCGAGGCCGGCTGCCGCCTGCTCTGCATAGAGCGCGAGAAGGTCCGCGTCCGACGCTGCGAACAAGTCGCGGTCGCTTCGCCCGTCTACATAGAGCGCGCGCGGCTCCGACCCGGGGACCGGCACGCAAAGCACTGCGCGCACTCCGGGGGGAGGGTCCTCGCCCGGAACTCCGGGTTCGTGCGCCCGGGGAAGGAGGGTCGCTTCGCGCGACTGGAGCGCGCGCATCGCCGCTGGCGTGGCGATCGTCCGAGGCTCGCGACTCTCGCCCGCAAGATCGCGGGACCGTACGACGTGGGCACCGCCTGCGCCGTCCGGCGCCACCAGGAAGGCGCGCTCGCTCCCGGCGACCGAGTTCGCGCCCTCCAGGAACGCGTCGAGGAACGCGCCTTCCTCGTCGATGCGCGTGAGCCGTTTCCCGAGCTCGAGGATGCGACGCAGGGCGCGGATCTCTCGCGCGACGTCGGGCAACTCGTCGAGGGCTTCCGCCGCGAGATCCTCGAGAACGATTCGCGGACGGCCCGGGGGCGAACTCCCGGGACCGCCAGCGCCGCCGACGGCCGTCGTGTCCATCGTGGCAATGTAGCGTCGCTTGGCCCCAAGTGGCTCGCGGCGGGCGCAACACCGCGCCGTCGCGTGTGAGGTCGGACTCAGAACGCGGCGCGATGCACGGCGATCACGGCCGCCGTCTCGATGCGAAGGACCATCGGGCCGAGACCGAACGGGCGGGCGCCCGCGGCGCCGAGCAGTCCGGTCTCGCCCGGCGTGAACCCGCCCTCCGGCCCGATGACGATCGCAATCGCCTGCACAGCATCGGCGGGGCCGGCGACCGCTTCGACCATGTCGGGGCAGCCAGGGGTCGCAACGCAGAGCGCACGATCGACCACGCCGGCGCTGACCAGGGCATCCGCAAGCGGGAGGACGTCGAACACGGTCGGAAGATCGGCGCGACCGCACTGCTTGCAAGCTTCGAGCGCAGACCGCCGCCAACGCCGGAGCGTGCCCTCGCCCGCACGATCGCGGACGCTGCGTTCCGCCGCCCAGGGGACGATGGAGGAGACGCCTGCTTCGACGCACTTCTCGATCAACCACTCCATTCGGTCGCCCTTCGGGGCGGCGGTGCAGAGCGTGATGTCGCGCGTCGGGCGGCGCGGCGAAGTCGCCGCGACGACGTCGAGCAGTGCCACGTCCTTGCGCGCGTCCACCACGCGGCACAGGGCCTCGCGCCCAGCGCCGTCGAAGACGAGGACTTCGTCGCCGGGCCGAGCGCGCAGCACGCGTGTCAGGTGCGTGCCCTCCTCGCCGTCCAACGTGAACGACCCGGCCGACGGGAGATCCTTGTGGTGGAACCGCCTCATTCCCCGCCGCCGGGCGTCACTTCTTCGGCCCCCCGTCGAGTTCCTTCCGCTGCGCGTCGATCCATGCGAGTTGGCGCGTCGCCGCAGCGCGGTCGGCATCGCCGGCGGGCCGATGCTCCACGATCCATCGATAGTCGCGCTCGGACTCGTCCCAGCGGCCGAGGCGCAGCAGGACGGCGGCTCGGTTGATGCGGATCGCAGCGTCGCCGGGCGATTCCTCGGACGCAGCCGTGTACGCCGCGAGCGCGTCGTCGAGCCGCCCGGCCTCCGTCAGCACGAGCCCCAGGTTGAACCGCCCCTCGGGCGTCGGCTCCGCGATCACCGAGGTCTCGAACGAACTCGCGGACTCCTCGATCAACTTCGCGGCTTCGGCCGCCGTGCCGGCGTCGGACTTCGACTTCGCCGCCCTCTGAAGGCGTATGCCGTCCTGGAAGGCACCGACAGCGATCTGGTGCAGACGATCGTCCGCCGCCGACACGTCGAACTTCGATTGGTCGTACGTCTTGCAGCGGCGGAACGCGCGTGCCGCCGCACGACGCTTGTCGTCGAGGAGGTACACGTGACCTGCGTCGAAGTAGTACTTTGCGAGCGCCGCGCGCGGCTCGACGCTCTCGGGCCACCGCGCCGCCGCCGCCTCGTAACTCGCCAGTGCACGGTCCCACTCACCCTGCGCGCGCAGGACGTCGCCGAGGAAGATCAAGGGCTCCGGTGTCAGAGCGTCGAGTCCGACCGCACGGTCGGCGGTCTCCTTGGCCTCCTTCAGTTCCTTCTTCTCGAGGTGAGAACGCCCGGCGCGCACGGCCAGTTCCGCGAGCAGGCGACGGCTTCCCGCCTGCGATGGATCGGCGAGCAGCGCACGCTGCAACCACGGGTAGGCCTCGCTCGGCTTCGCAGTGAACACGAGCACCTCGCCGAGAGCGGCCATCGCCCGCGGATCGCTCGGAGCCAGGAGCAGCGCGCGGCGGAGGTCCTTCTCCGCGCCGTCGAGGAACGACTTGTCCTCCTCCATCAGGTAGTGCGCGCGCCAGACGGACGCGCGGTCGAGGTAGGGCTCGGGGTCCTTCGGGTCGCTGTCGGACGCGAGATCGAACTCCCGGGTCGCATCGACGAACCGCTCCTCGGAGAAGAGGATCTCTCCGCGGCGCAGGTGCCACCGTGCGATCGGCATTCCGTGCGACGCAGCGGCGTCGAGCGTGCTCCGCGCGCGGTCGAAGTCCGCTGCGGAGCCACCGGCGTCCTTCGATCCCCGTCGCGCGATGCCGCGCTCGATGAGAGCCGACGCGAGGTCCGCCCAGCCCTGCCATGGAAGTTCCGGCGTGCAGAGCGCCGGAAGCTCTTCGGCCGCGGCGACTGCATCGTCGATCCGGCCCGCAAGGAAACGTGCGCGGACCAGGAGTCGCAGCACGTTGCGACGCAGCGCAGGCTCGGCGTCGCGGCTTCCGCGCTCGGCCACCACGAGTTCGGGCAGGGCGTCGGCCGCTCTCCCCGCGGCGAGCAGTGCGAGGCCGCGGAGAGCCGCCTGCCTGGTGACCGTGGCGCGCTCGTCGGGGGCCAGCGGGGGCTTCGGCCAGCCCGAGGTGCCTGTCTCGATGCGCGCGCTTCGGGTGGCGATCGTCGGCGGATCCGCGGCGACTGCTTCCTCGGCGAGCAGCGTCCCGATCGTGTCGCTCTTCGCGTCGAAGGCGAGTGCCGACCGTTCGAGTAGAACCGCGGCAAGCGCCTCTCGAATGCGGACTCCCTCGGGATAGAGGTCCCGCGCCCTGCGGAATCGCAACGTTGCCTCTTCGAGGTCGCCGGCCCTGCGGGCGACGATCCCGAGGATCTGCTGCGGCGCGGAGGAATCCGGTGCGATCTCGGCGGCGGCCAACGCAGCCTTGCGCGCCGACTCCACGTCGTCGCGCGCGCACTGCGCCTGCGCATGATCGAGAAGTGCCGCCGCGACGCCCTGCTTTGCGGCAGCGTCGTCGGCGCGCAACTCGAGCGCACGGCGGAAGCGCTTCTCGGCGTCGAGCGGCCGCTGGAGCGACGCGTCGAGCCGCGCCAGGTCCATGACGAGGTCGTAGTCGTCGGGGCGGACACCGAGCGCCGTCTCGAGTTCCATTTTCGCGCCGGAGACGTCGCCGACCGCAAGACGCAGCTTCGAACGGTCGCGGGCCGCGGCGGTGTCGCGCGGCGCAAGCGCCGCAGACCTCGCAAGCGCCTCGGAGCCTTCCTTCGCGTGCCCCATGGCGAAACTGAGGCGAGCCAGGCCGCTCCATGCGGTCGGGCTCGTCTCGTCGGCCCGCACCGCAGCAGTCCAGTCGGCGAGCGCTTTCTCCACGTCGCCGAGCGTCTCCCGTGCAGCCGCACGATTGCTCAGGATCGTCGCCAGCGCCGAGTTCTGCGCGCCCGGCGCGTCGATCCCCGCGAGGCGGCGCTCCGCCGATTCGAAGAGCGCGACCGACTCCCGAACGCGTTCCTCGGTGTTCGTACCGCCGGGCCCGGTCGTGAGGAGAAGCGTGCCGAGACCAGTCTCTGCCCGCATGCGGGCCAACTCGGCGGCGGTGAACGCGGACGTCGCAGATGCGGCGAGCACCACGGACTCGCGCCACGCCGACTCCGCCTTCGCGTTCCACTCGTCGGATTCGGCGGGACGTTCTCGCGCCGTCGTCGCGTACGCGTCCGCGAGTTGCATCCGCACGATCGCCGACGCCGGCGCCGCGTCCGCGGCGTCCGCCCAGAGCGTGACGGAGTCGTGCCAGACCGGAATCCGGAGCCACGCGAACGCGGCGAACGCCGTCGTCGCAACGGCTGCGATGATCTGCCGGTTGCCGCCGGCGTGCACGAGCGCGCCGATCGCGAACGCGACCGGCACGATTGCGATGTACGCGTAGCGCTCCGCGAACAGAACGCTCGTGCGAGGGAGCAGGTTGTTGAACGGCGCGAGCGCCAGCGGCACGCAGAGCAGCAGCGCGGCGACACGCGGGTGTCGAACCCTGGTGCGCCAGAGGGCGCCGCCCCACGCGGCAATCACGACCGCGCCGACCGCGACGCGTCCGAAGTTGGGCGCGTCGGGATCGATCCCGTGCTCCACGCTCTGACGGAAGATCGGCGCGAACGGCGCCAGCAGCAGGCCCGCGTACCTGCCGACGACATCGAAGTCCGCGATCGCGATTGCGCCGAACGACGCGACGACGCCGCCCGCAGTGCCTTCGCGCTGCGCGACCCAGAAGTGGAACGCGGTCATCACGAACGCGACGACGCCGTACGGCAGCACCGCGCGGAGTCGCTCGCGTCGCGGTGTCGCGGCGTCGCGCAGGATCGTTGCGTGGACGAGGAGCAGCAACGGGAGGACGAGCGTGGTGCCCTTCGTGACGAGCGAGACGAACAGGCAGAACGCGCCGACCACGTGGAGCCCCGGCTTCGCGCGGCGGATCGCTTCGAGATACGCGTACGCGGCGAACGACATCCAGAGGAACGACAGGACGTCCTTACGGCCGGCGACCCACGCGACGTTCTCGACCGCGGCCGGATGCACCGCGAACACGACACCCGCGACGGCTGCGCCTGCCCAACCGAGGCCGAGTCGGCGCGCGAGCACGGCCACCATCGCCGCGCACCCCGCGTGGATCATGACGGAGTGCAGGTGCCACCCGAGCGGCGCGCCGCCGAAGAGCGCGTGGTCGATGCCAAGGCTCCAGTAGTAGAGCGGCAGCCATGCGTTCATGAACTGCGGCGTCTTCCAGAACTGGAGCAGGTCGGGCAGCCCCGCGAGGAGTCCCTTGCCGATGGCCGGGTTCTCCGGCGCCAGAACGTACGGATCGTCGTAGTTGACGAACCCGTGCCCCCAGACCCGGGGCACGTAAATCGCAAGTGCCACCAGCGCCGCGACGAGTGCCGCGGTCCAGACTCGCTCGGTGCGGCTCTCGTCCGCGGTCGTGTCGCTCAGGCAGTGCTCGCGTTCTCGGTCGCGCCCACGCTCGGGTCGGGCGCCGGTCGGGCGCATCCGTGGGTCCGTGCCGAATCGTTCGGGAGTATTCCCGAGCGACTGGTGAACGCGGCAGGAAAGGCCGCTCCGCCCGGTACCGCAAACCTACGCTGTGCCCGTCGCGAGTTCGTCACGGATCGCGGTCCCACGCCGACCGCGTCGCCAGTCACTCGACCGGCTTCGTCAACTCGTCCACCCGGCGGTGCGCTCGGGGGAGCCACGCCCGGAGGTCGTCGTACTCCTGCCGGAAATCGGTGACGTCGGGGTCCTCGCCCCGGGCGACCTTCGGGGACGCCCGAAACGCATCCTCGCGGAGGTCGTCGGCTTGCTTCGTGAGTGTGTCGGCGAACACGCCGAACCCTGTGTGCATGCGGCGCCTCGCCTCTTCGGCCGCGTCGGACCGCGTCTCGGGTCGGCGCCCGGACCGGTAGATCTCCGCGCAGTCCGCGTGTTCGGCTTGGAGGAAGTCGAGGTAGTCGTGAAGACGGGTCCGGAGGTCGTCGAGTCTCTCGGGAGAGTACTTCGCGCGGCGCTCGGCCCACTTGGCGTTGAACTCGGCCATGGCGGGGTCGTCGAGGCTTTCCGGGAGCTTGGGATCGGGGGCGACGACGGCCAGAAGAGACACGGCGTCGAGCCGGACCTGCTCGTCCCAGGCCGCCGCCGTCATCGGCACAGTCGCAGACACGACCCCTGACAGCGCGCGGAGGATCGGCACGCGGAAGAACACGCCTGCGAGCACGCCGCTCACGACGAGCAGCACGGCGAGCGCGGTACGGCGGCGGGCGTCCATGGGTGTCGTCGCTCCTGGTGTGCTGGTGGGAGAGGCGGGACTCGAACCCGCAAGGATTGCTCCACGGGCTCCTAAGACCCGCGCGTCTGCCATTTCGCCACTCTCCCGCGGTCGGTCCACCCGAGGAGCGGGGACGAGTGTACCCGGAGCGCGTAGGATGCGGTGCACGGACCAGAGGAACACGACAACACCATGGGCAAGCTCCTGTTCGCAGCACTCTTCGGAGGGATCGTTTCCGCGATCCTGACGTTCTTCCTTTGTGCGTCTCTCCTCACCGGCGATCGCAAGGCGGAGATGGACGCCCGGCTCACGCAAGCCGAGGCTCAGGTCCGGACGTCCGACGAGAAGTCGGACGTGGCCGCAAAGCGCGCTGACCTCCTGCAGAAGCGGTTCGACGCGATCTCGCGGGAACAGGCACGCGCGCTGGCGCGGATCGAGGAGGCTGTCGCGCAACGGAATGCAGCACCGGCCGGCGAAGGCACCCCTTCGGGAACCACCGCCACCGACGGCACCCCGTACGTCTCCCGCGCGGAACTCGAAGCGGCGATTGCAAAGGCGGGCGCCGCCGGTCGGCCCGCCGGCGTCTTCACGAAGCCCGTGGAGGCGAAGACACTCGAGGAGATCGCGCAGGAGATGGGCATGTCGGCGAGCGACGAAGCCGGAGTCCGGCAGGTGCTGCGCGACAGCGAGGAGGAGGCGCTGAAGAGCCTCTTCGGAGACCGCCCGCTGACCGAAATCCGAGACGAAGTCGCCGCCGCGCGCGACGACCCGGACAAGATGCAGCAACTGGTCACCGACACGATCGGGCGTGGCTTCCAGAACGTCGGCAAACTGATGACGCTCGAGATGCGGACGAAGAAGAAGGTCGAGGGAGTACTCGGCAAGGAGCGCGCGGGCGAGTTCCTCGCGAAGCCTCATCGGCCGGTGCTCGAGAAGGAGTATGGCGAGTTGCTGAAGGACACCTTCAAGGTGGACGCTGGGAACTGACCCCCGTTCCGCCGAAACCGGCTGACCAAGAATCGACCGGGGCGCCCCGGGGGTTAGCATCCGAGGTTTGTGCCCGGGCCGAGCCGACGCCAAGAGATTGGCGCGCGGCACCCGTAGTCCCGGAAACCGTCCCGAAACCGTCCAACGCGCGTCCCACCAGAAATCCGAACGGAGAACTGCATGTCTTCCCAGTCGTCCCCCGCCGCACACCCCGTCGAGGCCCAGATCGAGGAGACCGGCCCCTGCTCGCGCCTGATCAAGATCAGCGTCCCACAGGCCCGCGTGGACGCCGAGATCGAGAGCACCTTCCGCAACGTGGAGAAGACCGTCCAGTTCCCCGGCTTCCGCCAGGGCAAGGCGCCCAGGAAGCTCGTCGAGGCGAAACTCGGCGCGAAGGTCCTCGAAGAGGTGAAGGAACGCCTCGTGCAGTCGGCCGTGGACGAGGTGATCGACGAGAAGAAGCTCCTCGCGGTCGGCAGCCCGCGCATCGAGTGGGGCAAGGTCGAACTGGCGCGCGGCCGGGACTTCGCGTTCGACATCGGCATCGACGTGCGGCCGACGTTCGAGCTCCCGAATCTCGCGGAGCTGAGCGTCACCCGCCCCGATCTCACGGTCACCGAGGCGCACGTGGACGCCGACGTCCAGCGCCTGCGTGAGGAGCGCGCCACGGTCCGCGACGGCGGTGACGACGGCCTCCGCGAGAAGGGCATCGTTTCGCTCCAGGTGAAGGTCCAGGTCGGCGAGGAGACCATCGTCGAAGCGGCTGACGTCGAGTGGCAGCACGGCCCCGACGTGCTCGGCGGAATGCAGATCGACGGCCTCTCGGCCGGCCTCCTCGGGAAGCGGAAGGGCGAGACGTCCGAGTTCACGCAGAAGCTCCCCGACGACTTCCGTGACGAAGCCCACCGCGGACAGGACGCGAAGATCGCCCTCACGATCCAGACGTTGCAGCACGTGGACCTGCCCGAGGCCGACGACGCGTTCGCGAAGGACATGGACTACGACGACGTCGCAGACATGCGCGCGGAGCTTCGCAAGAAGCTGGAGCGCCAGGCGGAAGGCAACCGCGACGCAGCCCTCGACGGCGCGATCGTCGAAGCACTTCTCCAGGCCGTGCCGTTCGACGTGCCGCCGTCGCTCATCGCGTCGGAGACCGAGCGAATGCTGCGCCGCTACGAGGCCCAGTTCCGCCGCCAGGGCATCGCCGACGCGGACATCGAGGCGCAGTTGCGGCAGCTCGTCGGCGCAGCGGCCGAGCGCGTCAAGCGCGACCTCCGCGCGAGCTTCCTGCTCGACAAGGTCGCCGCGGAGCGCAAGGTGTTCGTCACAGAGAGCGAGATCCGCCAGGAGATCGCTCGAATGGCGCAGCGGTACGATCGGAGCCTCGCCCAGATGGAGGCGACACTGGAGAGCCAGGGAATCCTCGCCGCGCTCCGCTCCGAGCTGCGGGAGAAGAAGACCGTGGCCGATCTGCGCGGTGTCGTCAAGGTCGTCGAACCGGAGGCGAAGATCTGATGACGAGCGACTTCATCATCCCGATGGTCATCGAGAAGACGGGGCGCGGCGAGCGCGCCTACGACATCTACTCCCGTCTCCTCGAAGACCGCATCGTGTTCATCGGCTCGGCAATCGACGACCACGTCGCCAACGTGGTGATCGCACAGCTCTTGTTCCTCCAGAAGGAGAACAAGCACCAGGACATCAACCTCTACATCAACTCGCCGGGCGGCCTCGTCACGGCAGGTCTCGCGATCTACGACACGATGCAGTTCGTCCAGTGTGACGTCGCGACCTACTGCATCGGACAGGCGGCGTCGATGGGCGCAGTCCTGCTCGCGGCCGGCGCCCGCGGCAAGCGGTTCGCCCTGCCGAACTCGCGGATCATGATCCACCAGCCCTGGGGCGGCGCACGCGGCACCGCTGCGGACATCGAGATCCAGGCAGAGGAGATCTTGAAGCTCAAGAAGACGCTCACCACGATCGTCTCGCGTCACTGCGGACGACCGGAGAGCGAGGTCGAGCGGGACACCGACCGCGACCGCTTCATGGACGCCCGCGCAGCCAAGGACTACGGGCTCGTGGACGATGTGGTCGAGACGCTGAAGGTGCCGAAGAAGGTTTGACGGGAGCGACACGTGGCCAAGCAGCGGACGCCGCCCTCCGTCGAGAAATGCACCTTCTGCGGCAAGTCGCGGCACATGGTCGAATCGCTGATCGCCGGGCCGCCGCACATCTACATCTGCAACGAGTGCGTCGAGCTCTGCAACTCGATCCTGATCGAAGAGATGCACAAGGGCGAGCCGCGCGTGGTCGCGCCGGCCGACTCCTCCGCCCCCCGCCGCGGCCCGCTCCGCCTCGACAACCTGCCGGCGCCGCGTGAAATCAAGGCGTTCCTCGACGAGTACGTGATCTCCCAGGAGCGCACGAAACGCGTGCTCTCCGTCGCCGTACACAACCACTACAAGCGCCTGCTCTGGAGCGACGAGCGCGATCAGCGCCGGGGGAACGCAGAACAAGAGGTCGAGCTCGAGAAGTCGAACATCATGCTCATCGGCCCCACGGGGTCGGGCAAGACGCTCCTCGCGAAGACTCTCGCGAAGTTCCTCGACGTCCCGTTCGCGATCGGCGATGCGACCACGCTCACGGAAGCCGGCTATGTCGGCGAGGACGTCGAGAACCTGCTGCTGAAACTGCTGCAGGCGGCCGACTGGGACCGCGAGCGCGCCGAGCGGGGCATCATCTTCGTCGACGAAATCGACAAGATCGCGCGCACCCAGAACAACGTTTCCATCACGCGCGACGTTTCCGGCGAGGGCGTGCAGCAGGCACTGCTGAAGATCCTCGAGGGAACGATGGCGAACGTGCCGCCGCAGGGCGGACGCAAGCATCCCGAGCAGCAGTACATCCAGATCGACACGACCAACATCCTGTTCATCTGCGGCGGAACGTTCGTGGGACTCGACGACGTGATCCGCAAGCGCGTCGGCAAGAAGGTGATCGGGTTCGACCGCGAGGCCGCGGGCGACGAGCGGCACCTCGGCGAGATCCTGGAGCACGTGGAACCGACGGACCTGTTCGAGTTCGGGATGATCCCGGAGTTCGTGGGGCGCCTTCCGGTGATGGCGACCCTCTCTCCGCTGAGCCGCGACGACCTGATCCGCGTCATGACGGAGCCGCGCAACGCCATCGTCCGCCAGTACGTGAAGATCTTCGAGATGTCGGGCTGCGAGCTCGAGTTCACGTCGGCCGCGCTCGGGGCGATGGCCGACCTCGCCGTCGCCAAGGGCACGGGCGTCCGAGCCGTCCGGTCGATCGTCGAGTCGATGCTGCTCGACGTGCTCTTCGAGTTGCCGACCGGCGACGCGGCGCGACGCTTCGTCGTCACTCCCGAGGTGGTGCGCGGGACGGCTCGTGTCGCGACCGAGCCCCTCGTGAAGTCGGCGGCTGCGCCGTCCGTTTCCGCGGCGCCGACGCACTCGCCCGGCGTCGGCACCGCCCGACGGAAGCGCGAGACCGCCTGATTTCCGCGATCGCAGGGAGTCCAACCATGACGCGCACTCAGTCGGTTCTCCGGATGACGGTGCCACTCACGCTGATCGCACTGGCCGCGTGCGGCGGCCCCCAGTGCTGGCGAATCGGATACGAGCGTTCCGGGGCGTCTCCCGAGGAGGGCCGATCCGCGCTCGTGAACGCCATGGACGCCGCTGCGCGCGACATCCCGGCGCCGGCGTCGCCCCCGCGGGACGCGGCCGAAGCCGCCGCCGCGAACGAACTCGTCCGCCGCCGGATCGCGGCCGTGCGAGCGACGATGACCGCGCAGGGGTACGCCGAAGTGAAGCTGCCGGTCGATTGTGAGACCGGCGCGCCGAAGTAGCGCGGCGAAGCGTCTCTTTCAGCGCGTCTCCGTCCGCGCCTCGGTCAACGTCTCGCGCTTCCCCTTCCGGAGCACCTCCGCGGCGAGCGGCTTCGAAACCTCTCCAGGGGCGCGCGCCGACTCGAGCGTCTTCCGAATGTCGGCCGGACTTGCGATCGGACGGCCTCCGAGCGAGACCAGCACGTCGTTTCGACGCACGCCCAGCCTTGCCGCAACCGAGTCGGCTGCAACGCCCGTGACGACCAGACCGCCGACGGGCAGATCGAGCTGATCGCGAAGGACGTCCGGGACGTCGCCCCATGTGATCCCCAGGACCGGTCCCGGGACTGCGAGCAGCGGAGTGTCGCTCTGTTCCGCCGGTGCCAGCTTCTGCTCGCCGTCGCGAAGCTCTGGGTCCCGTTGCGCAGCGCCCGTCCGGTCGGTCTCGTCCCAGCTCGCGCGCGGCGGCCAGACGAGCGTCCAGCGGCGGAGCCCGCCGCTCGGAAGGAACCCGTCGAGGCGTTTCGCGACGTCAGGGTGCTGCTTCCGCAGCTCGGCCAGACTTGCAGCCTCGTACACCTGCTCCGCCGCGTCGTTCCCGTCGCGCACGGTCACCTTCACCTTGCCCGCGTCGTCGATCGTCCACGAAAGCGACCGGCCGTTCTCGATCACCTGGCCCGACGACGCCCCTCGCGATTCGTCCTGTTTCGACGGGCTCCCGCCATGCGCCTCGAACCCAGGCATCCAGTCGTCGGCGTCGAACTGCTTCCGCCACTCCTCCACGCTCCGGCGCATGTCCTGCATCTGGCGATCCAGCTCATCCTGCAGGCGACGCAGGTCGATGTCGGGCAAGCGGGGTCCAATTGCCGGCCCGCGCCCGGGCGCGTCGCGGCGAGCGTCTTCGGCCTGACGCGCGCGACGCTCCCACGCGGGGCTCTGAAGGAGCTTCAGCGCGGCGATCGCCTTCTGCGGGTCTGTGTCGCGCGTGAGGCGGTCGAGTTCTGCGCGTGCGGGCTCACCGAGGGCGACGATCTCCTTCTCGGCACGGGCGCGCGTGGATTCGCTCTCCGACATGAAGTCGGGGAGGAGTCGCTCGACCTTCTCCCGCACGGACTCCTCGGCCGCCGCGCGCGCGGGCGGCGCGTCCTGCGCTGGCGCGCTCGGCGCGAGCGCTCCGAGCGCGCACGCGGCGAGCACCCACAACGGCGCGCTGCCGGTCCGGAGGGCCATCGACTTCGAACGGTGCGGTGACGTCATCGTGTGCTGCTCCTGGGTTCCATCCATTGGACGTATGGCGCCCGGGAATGTGAAATCGCCGGGCGAGAGTACCACGCGCAGGTTGCGGCAACCCCTCGGCAGGAGACCCCGGCAAGCCTCCGCCCGCTCGCCCTCGCCAGCTGCGCGGCCTCTTGCCGAACGGGCGGCTCGGGGCGGGCGGCGCACCCGGTGGATCGGCCTCGATCGCGGGCCGTGGGGCTCGCCCGACGGGCTCGCCTCGGTGGCTCCCCTCGATCTCCCCGGCAACCGCTGCTGCGCGCTGCAAAGCGACGGGATTTTCCACAGCGACGCTGGGTCGGTCCGTTCCCAATGAAACGCTGGAAAGGACGGAGCCCGGCATCCCGCGCCACTGCGCGAAGCCGCTCCGGGTCAGTTGAAGAGGTGCGCGCCGATCCGGCGGAACTTCTCGTACCGGAGACGGAGCATGACGTCCACCGGCACTCCGCCGAGGTCGTCCAGCGCCCGCACAATCGCCTGCTTCAGCGACGCGGCGGCCTGACCCGGGTTCCGGTGGGCGCCGCCGAGGGGTTCCGCCACGACTTCGTCAACGATGCCGAGGCGCTCCAGATCCGTCGCGATCAGCTTCAACTCGCGCGCGGCTTCGGGCGCTTGATCGCCGCTCTTCCACAGGATGGCCGCGCACCCCTCCGGCGAGATCACCGAGTAGTACGCGTTCTCCAGCATCAGCACACGGTCCCCGATTCCGATTCCGAGCGCGCCGCCGGAACCGCCCTCACCCACCACGGCGACCACGACCGGGACGCGGAGTCCCGTCATGTCCTGGATGTTCTCCGCGATCGCCCACGCCTGGCCCCGCTCCTCCGCGCCGATGCCGGGATAGGCGCCGGGCGTGTCGATGAGGCACACGATCGGCAGCCCGAAACGCTCCGCCAGGCGCATCTTCAGCATCGCCTTGCGGTACCCTTCGGGATGCGCCATGCCGAAGTGGCAGGCGACCTTCTCCTTGACGTCCTTCCCTTTCCTGTGCCCCACGAGGAGCACGCGGTGGGACCCGATTCGCCCAAGCGTGGTCAGGATCGCCGGGTCGTCGCCGAAGCGTCGGTCGCCGTGGAGTTCCATGGGGTCGGTCAGCCATGACTCGGCGTAGTCGCTGACGAGCGGCCGGTTCGGGTGACGCGCGACCTGCACGCGCTGCCACGGAGAGAGCCGCGCGAAGATCTCGCGGATCAGGTTCTCGGACCGCAACTCGTGGTCGCGGATCTCCTTAGAGAGGTCCTTCTTGCCCTCGGCGTGCGCACGCCGGAGCGCCTCCAAATCTTGGAGAACCTCCTCGATCGGTTTCTCGAACGGGAGGGCCGACGTACCGCCCTTGGATCGCGCCATCCAAGCAGGGTATCGTCGGCGGCGTCCGGAGGCACGCGGGACCGGAGGCGTTCCCGGAGGACGTCACGAGCGTGTCGAAGTCGAACATCGGCTGCACACGTTCACCGTTGCGCCCGAGCCCGCTTCGTGGCTGCTGGGTCGCGTCCCTGCGGGTGGCTAAACTCCCGGCTTGAGCAACCAACCCCTCCTCACGTTCGTACAGGTCACGACGCGCCCGGAGTTCGCGGACCCGGCCGCCCATGACGCCACATCGGCCCTCGCGGGGTTCCTCCGCGATCGGCGAATCGAGTCGCTTCGGTTCGTTCGCGGGTTCGTGCTCGAGGGCGTGGCGGCTCACCCCGACGGCGCGCGCGCGGCTCGCGACGTCTTGGCTGACCCCGTCGCCGAGACATGGTCGGTGGACGGCGTGCCCGGCGGCGTCGCATCGGGCGATGAGGTGCTGTCTGTGGTGCGTCGCGCCGGCGTGATGGACCCCACGGAAAGTTCCTGCCGCACGGCGCTCACAGCCGCAGGGATTGCGGTCACGTCGCTCCGCAGCGTGCGACGTTACGTGATCCGCGGTGCGGGCGGTCCGATCGGCGAGGCAGCGCTGCGCGAAGCTGCCCGCAAGACGCTCGCGAACGAGGTCATCGAGGAGATCCACTTCGGAGAGATCCTCGATCTGCGAAGCCCCCGTCCGGCGCCGTACGAGTTCCGGCTCGTCACGGTTCCGCTCCGCGCGGCGGCCGATGAAGAGCTCATACGCATCTCGAAGGCGGGCACGCTCTCGCTGTCGCTCGCAGAAATGCGCGCGGTGCAGGCGTTCTTCACCAAGGAGGGGCGCGACCCCACCGACGCCGAACTCGAGACCGTCGCCCAAACATGGTCGGAGCACTGCAAACACAAGACGCTCGCAGGCGAAGTCCGCTTCCGAGGCGACGCGCCGAATGGCCGTACGCCGGAGCGCACGTACCGCAATCTGCTGAAGGAGACCGTCTTCGCAGCCACGCAGACGATCGCCCGCACAGACTGCCTCTCGGTCTTCCGCGACAACGCCGGGATCATCGCGTTCGACGACGACCACGGCGTTTGCATGAAGGTCGAGACGCACAACCACCCGTCGGCAATCGAGCCGTACGGCGGTGCCGGCACCGGGATCGGCGGCGTGATCCGCGACATCCTGGGCACAGGGCTCGGTGCGAAGCCGTTCCTCAACACCGACGTCTTCTGCTTCGCGCCGCCGGACACACCGGAGGCCGACGTGCCAAAGGGCTGCCTGCACCCGCGACGCGTGATGAAGGGCGTCATCTCCGGCGTGCGCGACTACGGCAACCGAATGGGGATACCCACCGCGTCCGGTGGTCTGTTCTTCGACCCTCGCTACATCGGCAACCCCATCGTCTATTGCGGCACCGTCGGGCTCATCCCGCGCGGACGGATCGACAAGGCCGCCCGCCCCGGCGACCGCATCATCGCTGTCGGCGGTCGCACCGGTCGCGACGGCATCCACGGCGCCACGTTCTCGTCCGCCGAGTTGCACGCGGAGAGCGAGACCGTCAGCGCGGGCGCCGTGCAGATCGGCAATGCCATCGAGGAGAAACGCATCCTCGACGGACTCTTGCGCGCGCGCGACGAGGGGCTGCTCACGGCCGTCACCGACTGCGGTGCGGGAGGCTTCTCGTCGGCCGTCGGCGAAATGGGCGCGGAGACCGGCGCCGAGGTGGAACTCTCGCACGCACCGCTCAAGTACCCGGGCCTGAGCTACGCGGAGATCTGGATCAGCGAGGCGCAGGAGCGCATGGTCCTCGCGGTAGCGCCCTCTAACGTGGAACGCGTGCGCGCGGTCTTCGGCAAGGAGGGCGTCGAGGTCACCGACCTCGGCGAGTTCACCGGCACCGGCCGTCTCGTGCTGCGTTACGGCGGCACGAAGGTAGGCGACGTGCCGATGGAGTTCCTCCACGACGGGCTCCCCCGCACGACGCGCGAGGCCGCGTGGACAGCGCCGCCGGCCGTCCCCTTCGCGTGGCCCGCGGCGCGCACGGCAGACGACGGCGGCTTTGGCGACGACCTGCTCGCGATTCTCTCGAGTTGGAATGTCTGCTCGAAGGAGTGGGTCATCCGCCGGTACGACCATGAGGTCCAAGGCGGAAGCGCGATCAAGCCGCTCGTCGGCGTTCGCGCCGACGGCCCGGGCGACGCCTGCGTGAACACCCCGCTCGTCGGGAACCCACGCGGCGTGGCGGTTTCGTCCGGCATGAATCCGCGACTTGGCGACCTGTCGCCCTACGACATGGCCACGAACGCGGTGGACGAAGCTCTGCGGAATCTCACGGCCGTCGGCGCGGATCCGCGTCGCGCGGCGCTCCTCGACAACTACTCGTGGGGCAACGCCACGCGGCCCGACCGGCTCGGGTCGATCGTGCTCGCTTCGGAAGGTCTCCACGACGCGGCCGTCGCATTCGGCACACCGTTCGTCTCCGGCAAGGACTCGCTCAACAACGAGTTCCAGTCGGAGCGCGGACTGATCACGATCCCCTGCACGATGCTGGTGTCGGCGATGTGCGTCGTGGACGACGTCCGCCGCTGCGTCACGATGGATCTGAAGGCGGCCGGGAACCTGATCGTTCTGGTCGGAATCACTCGGCCCGAGATGGGCGGCAGCCACTACGCGTTCATTCGGGGCATTCCTGGCGGCACGGTGCCGGTCGTCCGGCTGGACGAGGCTCGCGCCGTGATGGACGGCGTGCACCGCGCGATCTCGGAGGGACTCGTCCGCGCGTGCCACGACCTGTCCGAGGGCGGGGTGGCGGTCGCGCTCGCCGAAATGGCATTCGCCGGCGGTCTCGCCGCAGACGTTTCGCTCGTACACGCGCCCTACGAGGACGGCCCCGACGCGATCGGCGTGCGCGACGACGCCCTGCTGTTCTCCGAGAGCCCGAGCCGCTTCCTGTGCGAGGTGCGGGAGAGTGACCTGCCCGCACTGCGCGCGGCGTTGCGCGGCGTCCCGCACGCACCCATCGGTCGCGTGATGTCGGCAGGCCGCGTGAAGACGGCGGCTCGCGTGACGATCCGCGGCGTGCGCGATGCGGACCTCGTCAACGAGTCCGTCGAACGACTGCGAGACGCGTTCACGCGCCCTCTGCGGAACGGGGGTGCAGCATGAGTACCGTGCGGGCCCTGGTGCTCCGGTCGGCTGGGACCAATTGCGACGCCGAAGCCGTCCACGCGCTGCGCAAGGCCGGCGCCGCGCCGGACCTCGTCCATCTGCACGAACTGATCGAGAGTCCGCAACGGTTGCAGCCATACGGCATCGTGGTGTTCCCGGGCGGGTTCAGCTACGGCGACGACATCGCCTCGGGCGCCGTGTACGCCGTCGAGATGCGACGCGGACTCCTGCCCGCGCTCCGAGCGCACGTCGCCGACGGCGCACTCGCGCTCGGGATCTGCAACGGGTTCCAGATCCTCGTCCGCGCGGGACTCCTGCCGGACACCTGCGGGAGCGGCGTGCCCGAGGCGACTCTGCTCTGGAACGAATCGAACCAGTTCGAGTGCCGTTGGGTCCGGCTCGAAGCAACGACAGACCGATGTGCGTTCCTCCAGCGCGGCCAGGTCATCGACTGCCCCGTGGCGCACGGCGAAGGCCGCTTCGTCGTGGCGGACGCATCGGTCCGCGAACGGATGATCGCCAACGGGCAGTTGGCGCTCCGTTACGTCGATCCGTCACGCGACGCTGGGCCGCCCGCGGCGTACCCATGGAACCCGAACGGTTCGCCCGACGGCATCGCGGGGGTGTGCGACACGACCGGCCGTGTGCTCGGACTCATGCCGCACCCGGAGCGGAACATCGAGTCGTGGCACCACCCCCGGTGGACGCGCGGCGAGGGCGGCGAGGCGACCGGCGGGCTCGCGGTCTTCCGCAACGCGGTGCGAGCCGCTTCGCAGCGCGGGTGACGCCGGATGTACCTGCGCTGCAGCCCCTGACTCGCCGCTGACGTCGGACGGCAGCTCCCCGCGCGACGATGTCAGCCGCGGGCAGCGCGCAGGACGCGAGGCAGCCCCGCCAGATCCGGCATGACCACCAAGTCTCGCCACCCAGGCACCGTACGCACTGCGTCGACGACCGGCCCGGACGTGGCTCCCGGGAGTTCGAGCAGCAGCTCGCCTCCCTCTCGGACGAGCGGCGCCGCGTCCGCCGCGATCCGCGCGTAGAGCGGCGCCGGCGGCCCCTCGCAGAAGACGGCCGCGGCGGGCTCCCAGAGCACCTCCGGGTCGCACGAACCGGCTTCGGATCGCTCTGCGTAGGGCGGGTTCGCGACGACGGCGTCGATCGACGCAGGGGAGACGAGTGCCGCAATCGGCGCGAGCAGGTCGCCCCGGTGGAGTGTGACGCGGTCTCCGACGCAGTGCCACGCGACATTGCGCCGCGCGACCTCCAGCGCCGCACCTGATAGATCGACGGCGTGGACTCGCACGAACGGACGTTCGACCGCGATGGAGATGGCGATGCACCCGCTCCCCGTCCCGACATCCACGATGATCGGCACGCGCCCCGCCGCAGCGGCTCGATCGCAGACGGCGCACGCAGCCTCGACGAGGTCCTCCGTCTCGGGGCGGGGCGACAGCACGTCGGCCGTGACCTCGAACTCGAGCGAGCGGAACTCCTTCCGGCCGAGGATCTGCGCCAGCGGACGACGGCGGACGCGCTCGGCCACGAGACGGTCGAAGCTCTCCCGCTGCGCGCGGGAGAGCACCACGTCCGACTCGGTCCGGAGACGGTGGCGCGGAACGCTCATCACGTGCGACAGAATCAAGGCGGCGTCGAGGTCGGCCGATCCGATCCCCGACGCCGCCAGAGCCGCGCGTGCACCGCGCAGCGTTTCGAGGACGGTCGTCACCGCCCCGGGCCCACGGCTACTTCTTCGACCGTGCCGCCTTCGCCGCTTCCTTGCGCGCCGCATCTTTCTTCGCGCCCGACATGACGGCCGAGAAGAGCGTCTTCACCACGAGGAGCGACGCGATGGCGAGGACATACCACCCGCTGCCCACCAGGTGGATCCAGTCGCGGAAGTCGAACTTCGACGTGTCTCCGGCGAGGTTGATCATCTGCATGAGGCGCATCGTGCAGACGTAGATCGCGTCGGCCGCGGCGAAGAAAGCCGGCCACACGATCATCTTTCGGATGTGGATGTTCATCCAGCCGGCGAGCACGCCGTACCCGGCGAACACCGCGACGAACGCACCCGCGATCGAGTCCTTCGCATAGAGGTCGATCGGCTGCGCGCGTCCGGCGAACCCGCCCTCGATCGGCATGCAGAGCGCCGCCATCGTCATCGCCAGGCAGCAGAAGAGGAGCGTGTAGTGCTCCTTGTGATCCGACGACACATCGGCGTCGCCGCCGAGATCCGCAACGGAACCGACCGTTGCCGTCTCCGGCGCCGGAGTGCCGACGCTCGCGACTTCGGATCCGCCGGACGTCCCGGCTGACGTCGCTGAAGCCGGTGTATCGCTCGCACTCGTGCCCATGTTCTGGTTGTCGCTCATCTGGTCGTCCTCCTTGGCCCGCGGATGCTATCCCGCGAACCGGTCCTGCGTCTCCAGCCGATCGAGGAGCTCGTTCAACTTCGCCGAGCGCTCCGCTTCCGTGAGCTTCTGATGGAACGCTCCGAGCTCGCCTTGCATGACGCCCGCAATGTCGAAGACGTCGAGGCGGACCCGGTGGTCTGTCACCCGGTTCTGGGGGAAGTTGTAGGTCCTAATCTTCTCCGACCGCTCGGCGGTGCCGATCATGTCCCGCCGGGTTGCGGCGCGCTCGGCATCGGCCTTGCTCTGGAAGTGGTCGAAGACCCGCGACATCAGGATCATGCGCGCCTTGGCGCGGTTCTTGTGCTGGCTCTTCTCGTCCTGCATGTGGACCATCAGACCGGTCGCGAGATGCGTGAGCCGGATCGCGCTCTCGGTCTTGTTGACCTTCTGTCCGCCCGGGCCGCCGGCCCGCATCGTGTCCTCTCGGACATCCTTCTCCCAGTCGATCTTGATGTCGATCTCCTCCGCCTTCGGGAGCACGGCCACGCTCGCGGTGGACGTCTGGATGCGACCCTGCTTCTCGGTCTTCGGCACGCGCTGCACGCGATGCACGCCGCCCTCGAACTTGAGCAGTCGATAGGCACCGGTGCCGTTGATCTCCGCGACGATCTCCTTGTACCCCCCCATCACGCCCGCGTTCTCGTCGAGCACTTCGAGTTTGAGGCGGTGGGACGCGCAGAAGTGCTGGTACATGCCGAAGATGTCGCCCGCGAAGATGCCGGCCTCGTCTCCGCCCTCACCCGCGCGGATCTCGAGGATCACGCTGTGGTCGCCGAGCTTGTCCTCCTCGTCGAGTAGGAGGTCGGCCGCCTTCGGCCAGAGGGGCTCCAGTTCCGCATCGAGCCCGGGGATCTCAGACGCCGCCAACTCGGCCATCTCGGCGTCGGACCCGGCCGCGAGCTCCCGCGCGTCTGCGATGGACTTGCGCAACCCGACGATCTTCGTGTGCAGATGAGCCGCCGGGGTGAGTCGCCCGAGTTCTTGGGCCAACTGCGACACCTTGCGGTGGTCCTGAGAGACGACAGGGTTCTCGATCTGCCGCTGGATCTCGGCGTGCCGCCGCGCCTTCGCGGCGAGCGCGCGCAGGAGGACGTCGCGGTGTTCCATGACCCGACGAAACGACCCCGGCGGCCCGGAGGTTCACGCCTCCGTGCGGACGGGGTCGCCTTCGATCCTCAGGCCTGTGCCGCGGGGGTTTCGCCGCCGCCGATGCCCTGGCCGGCCGAGTCGAATCCCTTGAACTTCTTGTTGAACTTCTCGATGCGGCCCGCCGTATCCACGAACTTCTGTTTGCCGGTGTAGTACGGGTGGCACGCAGAGCAGATGTCGACGTGGAGGTCGGCGATCGTGGCGCGCGTCTCGAACTTGTTGCCGCAGCCGCACGTGACCTTGCAGTCCATGTACTTCGGGTGAATCTTGTCCTTCATCGCAGATCCTCCGGGCGAAACCGCCGAAGGTAGCTTCTGCGTCTCACTTGGGGAAGGACTACCGGAGGACGTGCCCGAGGACGCGCAGCGCGTTGCCGCCGAGCACGCCATCCACGTGCTCCCGTCGCCAGCCCCGCGCGAGGAGCCGCGCCTCGAGCGCGCCGTACAGATGGGGGGTGTCGCAGCCGTCCGGCAGACCCGGCGGATCGAACCCATCCAGGTCGGCCCCCACGCCGACGTGTTCCACGCCCATGACGGAAGCCATGTGCTCCAGATGGACGACCGGGTCGTCGAGAGAAGCTGCGTGGCCCTCCCGCGCGACGTGCGGCGGGTAGAAGGTCACTCCGGCCAGGCCGCCGCACCCGGCGAGTTCGCGAAGTTGCGAGTCGGTCAGGTTGCGCGGGTGCTTCGTCACAGCCATCGCACCGGTGTGCGTCGTGACGACGGGCGGCGGGCTCGGACAATGCGCGACCTCGTCCATCAGGTCTCGGAAGCCCTCGGGTGCCAGGTGCGCAACGTCGAGCAGCACGCCGAGTTCTGCGCAACGCCTGACGACCGCCCTGCCGAGCGCCGTGAGCCCCCGGCGCTCTCCGTCCGGCACCATGCAACCGTCTCCCGCCTCGTTGCGCGGATTGTGCGTAAGTCCGAGCGACCGGACGCCGGCGGCGTAGAAGTCATCGAGCAGAGCGATCTCGCCGCGCAGGGGCGACGCGCCTTCCATCGAGAGGATTCCGGAGAACGTGTCCGACGCGACGTGGTCCAGGCCCGTACGCGACGTCACCCACCCGACGCGGCCGGCTCCCTCCTCGACAAGTCCCACCCAGATTGCAAGGAGGCGGCGGGCATACGCAGTTGCCGCGTCGCCGGTGTGCTTCCCCGGCGTGTAGAGCGTGAACATCTGGAGCGAGGGCCCGTGCTGGCGCATCCGCGGCAGGTCGAGCATCTCTCCCTCGCAGACCGCCCATGGGGATTTCCCCTTCTCGGCCGTGCGCCAGAGTAGGTCAGCATGCAGATCCACCGTCGGAACCGCTGGTTTCATCTTCTTGTACCCTCCATCGGTGCGGTTCCGGCCGGCTCCGGCCCGTGCGACCGGACGGCGTCCGCGTCCCCGCCCGCAGGTCCCGCGACCGGCGCTGCGGCGGACGGCATCGCCGGAGCTGGGATCACGGGATCCAGATCCCACGCGTGATCGACGCCCGTGCGACGGTAGCAGAAGAGCGCGGTGGTCCCGTCTGGCAGCAAGGCGGCGCAGTGAACGAACACCTCGCCTTTCCCCGGCGAGACATTGTTCAGGACGACGCGCGCGGCCCTCTCGCTGAGGCGAGCGACGGCCGGGCGGTCGGAGCCCACAGCTCGAGACGGCTGCATGCGGACCGCGTACCGCCGTGCCGCGGCCACGCCTGTTCCGTCTCGCACCATCGTGACGCGCGTCTTCGTTCCCGGCTCGAGGCTTCGGGCGAACGTTTCGTCGATCGCCGCTGCTGCGCCCGCGACTCCCGTGTCGGTGACCTGGTTCAAAGCGAACAGCCACATCAGCGCCATCGCGAGGACAGCGACGACCGCGAGCGCGGCAAGGCTGGAGAGTGGGGATCGTTCCAAGTTGGTGGCTCGTCGGTGCTGGCTCGGTGGTGCGGCTCTGGCGCCGCCGCCTGCTCCGTTCATCGGCCCGCGCGCGTCGCGACTACTCCGCAGAAACCCCGGCCGCCGCGGCGGAGACGTCCACGATGGATCCGACCCGGATGCCGCACTTCGCGAACCAGCCGGGCTCCATCTCGATCACGTAGAGAACGGGGCCATTCGACTCAGCGACGGCGACCTGGTCATCCGGAAGGCCGGCGCCGGGCGGAAGCGTGGCGATGGCGGATACAGAGCCGTCGTCGCGGATGAACGCGATGTCGAGTCCGATCGTGCAGTCCTTCATCCAGAACCGACGGGGGGTCGGCTTCGCGTACACGAACAGCATTCCGTGGTCGGGCTCGAGGTGATCCCTTCCCATCAGACCGTGCTCCCGAGCGGCCTGCGTCGAGACGACATCGACGAACGCGACCGCCGACGACACCTCGGGGCGCGCTGAGCCGACGCGGACCACGTGCATGTCCGGCCGATGCGCGTCCGCGGATCGCCCTGCACCGTTCGACGGTGGGGATGACGACGGGGATGCCGACGAAGGGCACCCGCCGAGGAGCACCGCAGCCGCCGCGGTGCAGGCGATCGCCGCCAGCGACCGCCGGATTCGGACGATCAAACGACCCCCTCCTCGCGCAGCAGGGAGAGGACGAGTTCCATCGGGAGCCCGACGACGTTGGTCCAACTTCCGCCCACGTGCGTGACGAACCGATCTCCAGACTCCTGGATCGCGTAGCCGCCGGCCTTTCCGAAGGGCTCACCGGACGACGCGTACGCATCGATCTCGGCGTTCGTGAGTTGCCGCATCGTGACGAACGTGGTGTCGCAAGCCGTCCGGCACCGCCGCCCGCCGTCGAGCGCGAGACAGACGCCGGTGACAACGCGGTGCGTTGTACCCGCGAGCCGAGAGAGCATCTCCCGCGCCTCGGTCGTCGATGCGGGCTTCCCGAGAATGCCGCCGTCGGCCGCTGCGACGATCGTGTCCGCTGCGAGCACGGGACCGGCCGATCGGCGCGCCACAGCCAGCGCCTTGCGCTCGGCGAGCCCCACCGCCGCCGCCTCAGCGGCAGTGCCCTGTGGAATCGTCTCGTCCACGTGAGCTGGGTCAACGCGGAAGTCCACGCCCGCCTGCGCGAGCAGTTCGCGCCGCCGCGGCGATGCGGAAGCGAGCACGATCGTCGTCATGATCCCGATGACGACGGGCACATGCCTGCGATCAGACTTTCGTCTTCGGCGAGGCGGCGACCTTCGGGGACGCCGCAGCCTTGCTCGACGACTTCTTCTTCTCGCCGTCTTCGAGCGGATCCGGATCGTCCTTCGCGCGAGCGCCGTACCGGGCGAGCAGGTAGTGCGCGCGCAGGCGGTCCTCGGGCTTGCAGTGCTCCGCCAGACCTGCGGCGATCTTCTGCGCCGACTGTGTCTTGCCGACCGTACCGAGCTTCTGAACGGCCTTCACGATCTCCGGCGTCGCGTGCCAACCCGCGTCGGGCATCACCATCGCGAGACAGACGGCGCGCACCGCAGGCGTGGCTCCGCGCATCTTGTCCGTCGAGGCGACCCAATCAGGGACAGGCTCCCCAGCCGGAACGTCGAACGAGCAACGGTTCAGCACCGTGTGCACGGAGTCGAGGAACCGAAGCATGGCGCGGGCGAACACGCGGCCCTCCGGGTTCGGCGAGGACTCGAGCGCGCACGTGATGTCCCAGGGATCCGCGACACGCGCCTCGTTCCAATCAACGAAGGCATGACGGATGCGGTCGCGCGACGCCTCGTTCGCCAGCGACGGCGCGGTGCTCGCGAGGAGCGCCAGAACGCCCGCTTCCACGGGGTCGCCCGGCGTCACGAAGCAGCCGTAGGCTGCTTCGAGCTTGTCGAGCGCTCCGTCGAGCGACGTCGCGCGATTCGGAGACATCGGACTACGTCCCCGGCTTCTTCGCGGCCTTCGGCTTGGCAGTCTTCGCCGTGCCACCCTTGGCCTTGCCGGCGAGGGCCTTCGCACCCTGCGGCTTGCCCTTGGAGCGGACGCCGTTCTTCAGGATGTTGCGCGGGAGAACGACGCCCTTCCGCTTCAGGAACGACGCGACCGTCTCCGAGCACTTCGCGCCCTTGGAGATCCAGTACTGTGCGCGCTCGATCTCGATGACCACGCCCTTGTCGAAGTCCTTCACGAGCGGGTCGTAGTGCCCCAGGTACTCGATCGGGGCGCCGTCGCGACGCGTGCGCGCGTCGAACGCCGCCACGCGATAGAAGGGGCGGTTCTTGCGGCCCGTCCGGGCCATGCGAAGTCTGACTGCCAAGTTCGTCTCTCCTCGTCCGCCGCAGCATCCGCCGCGGCTCTGTTCCTCAACGTCCAAGCTGCCTCAAAGACTGAGAATTCTCAACTACTGCGGGTGCCTGGGGCCCACGGTGCATCAACACCCGCGTGCCGTCAACTCTCCGGCTCGCTCGCCGGCCAGGTCCTTGTACCACTCTACGGCTCACCCTCGGGCGCCCAGTCCATCTCCGTGAGCTTGACGCCCTGCCGCCGCATCTCTCGTATCTGCTCTTCCTTCATCTTGCGCATCCGGCGGTCGGCCATCTTGCCCATCATCCCACCGTCGGATCGGAGTTGCTTCATCATGAGCTTCATCTGTTTGTAGCCCTTGATGAGACGGTTCACCTCGTCGAGCGACGTTCCAGAACCGCGCGCGATCCGGCGGCGCCGCCCTGCGTCGAGCACGTCGGGCTTGCGGCGCTCCTCGGCCGTCATGCTCTGGATCACGGCCTTGGCACGCTTGATCCCCTTCTCGTCCACTTCCTGCCCTTCGAGCGCCGGGGCCATGCCCGGAATCATGCCGAGCCAGTCCTTGAGGGGGCCCATGCGTTCGACCTGCTCGAACTGCTGGAGCATGTCGTCCATCGTGAACGACCCGGCGAAGAGCTTCTCGGCGGCCTTCTCGACCTCCTCCTGCTTCATCGCCTCCTGCGCGCGTTCCACGAGGCTCACGACGTCGCCCATGCCGAGAATGCGCGACGCCATGCGATCCGGGTGGAACGGCTCGAGCGCTTCCGTCTTCTCGCCGGTGCCAACGAAGCGCACGGGCTTGCCCGTGACCGAGAGGACCGACAGCGCCGCACCGCCTCGCGTGTCGCCGTCGAGTTTCGTGAGCACGACGCCGGTCAACGGCAGCGACTCGTCGAACACCTTCGCTGAGTTCACAGCGTCTTGGCCGGTCATCGAGTCGAGGACGAGCAACACCTCGTGCGGCTTGGTGCGCGCGGCGATGTCCCGGACCTCGTCCATCAGTTCGCGGTCCACGTGCAGGCGCCCTGCCGTGTCGAGGATGACAACGTCGTTGCCATCCGCCGTGGCCTTGGCGACAGCGCGCTCGCAGATCTTCGGGGGACGTCCGGACTCTTCCCAGTGAACGGGGATCTCAAGCGACGCGCCGAGCACCTTCAACTGCTCCACCGCGGCCGGTCGCTGCATGTCGGCAGCGACGAGCAGCGGGCGGTGGCCTTTCGACTTGAGATACCGAGCAAGCTTCGCGCATGTGGTCGTCTTCCCCGACCCCTGGAGACCTGCCATGAGAATGACCGTCGGTCCAGAGGCGGACCAGCGAATCGGGATGCCCCCGTCGTTCGGCGGGGAGATCGTCCCGGGCTGTCCTCCGAGGAGTCGCACGAGTTCGTCGTAGACGATCTTGGCAACTTGCTGATCCGGGCGGACCGACTCGATCACCTTCTCGCCCACCGCACGCGCCTTGATGTCGGCCGTGAGCTTCTTGACGACCGACAGGTGGACGTCGGCCGTCAGCAACGCAGTGCGGATCTCCCGCAGTGCCTCGTCCACGTCCGACTCGGTGAGGGCAGTCCTCCGGCCGAGCCGTGAGAACACGGACTGAAGGCGCTGGGCAAGGGATTCAAACATGCGGGGTCGCTCTGGCGGGCACGCGCGGGCGTTCAGCCGCAGGGCGCGTTGAAACGGTGGAGCCTAGGACCGACGCCGTTGCCCGTCAAGAAGGCACCCGGAGTCGTGGGAGATCAGGAGTCCTCGCCCTTGCCCTCGTCCTCGTCTCGGACTCGCTCGATCCGCGCGCCGAGATGCTGCAGCTTGCGTTCCATCCGCTCGTAGCCGCGGTCGAGATGGTAGATCCGGCGCACGGTCGTCTTGCCCTCGGCAACGAGCCCGGCGAGGACGAGCGCGGCCGACGCTCGCAGGTCGGACGCGATCACGGGCGCCCCAGAGAGCCAATCCGTTCCGTGCACGATGGCGCAGTTGCCTTCCTTGCGAATGCGGGAGCGCATGCGCTCGAGCTCCGAGATGTGCATGAACCGCTCCGGATAGACCTTCTCCGTGATCACCGAAACGCCGTCTGCGAGACACACGACCGACATGAACTGCGCCTGAAGATCCGTGGGGAAACCCGGATACGGCAACGTCGTGACGTCCGCCGCCTGAAGGCGCGCGTGGCGTGAGCAGGACACCCAATCCTCGCCGGTCTTCACGCGGCAGCCAACGGCCTGCAGTCGTTCGGTCACCGCACGCAAGTGATCAGGGCGGCACTTGCGCACCGTGACCGTGCCGCCCGTGATCGCGGCCGCCGCGAGGAACGTGCCCGCCTCGATCCGATCCGGCACCGGACGATACGTCGCTCCGTGGAGCTCTGCGACGCCATGCACCTCGAGCGTCGGAGTTCCGATCCCGCGGATGTCCGCGCCCATCGCAACCAGGAAGTTCGCAACGTCCTGGACCTCCGGCTCGCACGCTGCCATGTCGATGAGGGTCGTACCTTCGGCGAGAACCGCCGCCATGAGCACGTTCGCCGTGCCGGTCACGGTCGAGCCGAAGGGCCCACCGAGGTACATCTCCCCCCCGCGAAGACTGCGCGCGTCTCCGACGATGTACCCGCCCTCGAGCTCCAGCTCGGCACCCAGGGCGCGGAACCCGCGGAGGTGCAAGTCGATCGGTCGCGGACCGAACACGCACCCGCCGGGAAACGACACGCGCGCGCGACGACGGCGCCCGAGCAGCGGTCCCAGGACACAGATGGACGCCCGCATCGTCCGGACGAGCTTGTACGGCGCCTCGCACTTCGTCTCGTCCACGACGCGCGTCGTGACCGACCCGTCCTCCTCGTGGAGGCACTCAACTCCCAGCGCGCGCAGGATAGTGAGCATCGTCCCGACGTCGCTCAACCGCGGAACGTCGAGAATCCTGCAGGGCTCACGCGTGAGCAGGGTCGCGGCAAGGAGCGGGAGGACCGAGTTCTTGGCGACGCTCGCCTCGACCTCGCCGCGGAGGGCGACTCCTCCTTCGATGACGAACTTGTCCACGACGTCTCCGGTCGGGAGTACGCGGGTACGACAGGGGCTGGCGGGATGCTACAGGTGCAGCGGCAAAAAACAAAGCGGGCGGTGCCGAAGCACCGCCCGCCGTTCCGCCTGAGCGGTTCAGAGTTACAGGTTGAACTGCACGTGCGTCGTGATGAAGTCCACGCTCGGCATGGGGTCCACGCGCTGCTGCAGGGAGTCCAGCTGGAAGTAGATGCGGAACCGGATGAACCGGTAGCCGAGGTTGTTGAGCTGCGTGACCGGGAACCCGGAGTACTCAAGCCCATGGACGCTCGGGTCGTAGCCAGGGGGGCTGAAAGCGCCCTTCCCGGGGAGGCCCGTCTTGTCGTGGATCTTGATCGGGAGCCAGTTCGACGTGACCTTGGTGTCCTTCGAGTTCTGCAGCGCGTCCACCTTCGAGACGTCCGGCGTGCCGAAGACGCTCGAGTCTTCCTTGGTCATCTGGACCATCACGTAGACAGCGTCGTTCGTGGTCGGGTTCGTCGCGATATCTGCGTTCGTCCACGGAAGGATGCGCGGGTCCTGGACGCCGATGTCAGCCCACTTGGAGTAGACGAAGGACGCCACGCCGCCACCGACCGGATCGAACGTGCCGGTTGTTCCGTTCGCGGGAGTGTACGTCGTGACGCCGGTCGGCTCCTCTGTGCGAATGAAGCCCGTGCCGCCAGCACCGCCGGAGGTCGGATAGCCACTCGTCGAGCTACCGCCAGCACCGCCGGAGACGTCGAACGGCGCCGCGCTGAGGATGTTGAAACCGCCGGTGGAACGCAGCAGGACAGATCCGCCGCCGCCGCCACCGCCAGGACCTGACGCGCCACCGTTGTAGGACAACTGGTTGGCGCCCTTGCCTCCGATCGCCCGAACCGCGCCGGTCGAACCGATCGTCAAGACCTTCGCGGTCTGGATGAGGATCGCGCCACCGCCACCACCGCCGGAGCCGCCGTTGCCGAACCACGACGACGTTCCCCAGCCGTTCGTTCCGCCGTACCCGAAGCCGCCGCCCGGGCCAACGCCGCCGCCGCCGCCGCCGACGAGGGGCTTCAGTTCAACGTTGGACGAGCCTGCGCCGCCGTTGCCACCAGCGCCGTTCCAGGATGCGCCGAACGTGCCGCCACCGGCCGTGCCTGCGCCACCGGCCTTGCCGGCCAGGCGCGCACCGCCACCGCCGCCACCGCCCGAGTAACCGTAGTACGTGCCGCTGGCCATCTTGCCGCCAAGGCCGCCGCCACCGCCGAAGGTGCTGGGGTTGCCGCCGTCGCTGTCCACGCCGGCCTTGCCGGACGGGCCGGTGATGCCCGATGCACGCTGGGCGTTCGACGGATTGAGGTTGTTCGTCGAAGCGTAGCTCGCCGAGCCGCCCTGGCCCCCGCCGGGACCGCCAAGACCGCCGGCGACAACGGACGTGGAGCCTTCCGAACTCTGCAGGCCTGGCTGGCCCGGGAGACTGATGACGCCGTTCAGCGTGAAATTGATCGCCAGCAGCGAGACAGGCCGCGTGGTCGTGGACGTGAACGAGACCGTCACGCCCTGCGGGATCACGACGTCACGGAAGTTGAAGGTGAAGTTGGGGACGAGTGCAGGGTTGAGCGTGACGTTCGTCGTCGGCAGTAGGTCGCCGTCAACTGCGCTTCCGCCCGCGACCGTGAAGATCGCCGACGCCGCGCCCGGGACGCCGAGGTCCCACTCGGCCGTGGAGATCGTGGGATCGAACAGGTTCTCCGACTTCAGGAAGTCGATTCGGAAGTCGGCGGACGTCACAGGCTCGTCGCGCGTCGTGAAGATCACCATCGTGCGCGGGTCGATCTCGTCCGGGTGGGCATCGCCCAGCGCGAGCATGTTCGTCTTCAGGACCCCGCGAGCGGCCGTGTCCGTGACCGGCGGCCAGTCGCCGATCAGCGAGGCCGGGGGATCGGGAAGATCGGCCGCATTGGCGCCCGGGTTGTTCGCGCGCTGCGTCGAAAGGAACTCGTAGATGCGGCGCAGACGATCGCGCTCTCGGTTCGGCTGGAAGTCGTACTGCTCCGTGAGGTCCTTCAGGTTCTTGCTGACGCGGAGAGCGTAAAGCCCCTGGTCCGCGAGCGGGAAGGTCGGCTTGTAGACCATCAGGGTGGTCTCGAAGTTCTGTTCGATGAAAGTCGTGCCCGGCGCGGGGCGCCGCTTGTTCGCGTCGCCGTAGCGCTCGAGCATCGTCATGCTGACGTTGCCAGGCACGCGGGCGGTGGTCGGCGAGAGCGGAACGCGCGTGCAGTAAATCTGAACGTCGATCTCGTTCGGCACACCCTTCGTGCCGCCGCGCGTCGCGTACTGCGTCTCGGGGATCGGAACGGTGTCCGGCGGATTCGAGAACGCGAACTGCGGCGGAGGCGAGTCGCTGTAACTGCGCGTGGTGTAGAGCTGGCTCGGACTGGAAGCGGTGGCGATCGTGAAGCGCGAAAGCGTGCTGCGATTGAGCGGACGCCCCGTGGCTGCGCGGATCGGGGAACCCAGCGGGTTGCCGATCATCCGGATCTCGTAGTTCGTTCCGGCGTGGAACCCGGCGTTCTCGGTCGCGTCATCCTGCGGCGAGCCTGCGGTGTAGAACTTGCCGGAAGCGTCGCGGAGGTGGCCCGGCAGGCGAGGGAAGAAACGGATCAGATTGCCGGCAACCTGGAACGAACCGAACACCTGCTTCGTGTAGCCGGTGCCGGTCGCGTTCTGCGCGCGCACCTGGACGGACGCGGGGCTGACCGTGCCCGGATCGATGTCCGCAGAGAACGTGACCTCGACGATCTGGTTCGCAGGCACGTTGGTCAAGCTCATCACGTTGACCTTCAGGACCTTGAGGGTCGACGCCTGACGCGCGGCATGCGCGTCGCCGTCGATTCCCCACGCCGCGCTCACCGCCATCGCAGCGAGCACGCCGGTGGACAACTTCGCCTTCGTGCTCGCGCGCGCCCAGCGACCCTCTTCGAGAACGCCGTCTCTGCGATTGTTCATCGTGCATCTCCTCCGCAGCGCCGCATCCGTGAGCCCCGCCCGGCCACCGCTCGCGTGGTGGTCTCAGGGTAGGGAATCAGCCCGAGGCGGAAGTCTAACCTTCGGATCTCTACGGATGCCACAAGCAATCGCCTTGCCGTTTGCGCGCCCCGCCGGGACCCCAGCTTGGAGTCACCGCAGCGCACGAAGGAGCCGGCACCGCAGGTCGCTCGATCGCGCGCGGGTCGTCTCGAAGGAGACCGCAGTCTCTGCCCACTGCGCTGACTGGCGCCCGCCGGGGCGCCGATGCGAGGTCGGAATCGATCCGTCAAGCGCCATGAAGCGCGTGCAAGTCGATCAGAACATAGATGTTACGTCGTTGATACCGCGCAATGACGAACGATCCCGCCGAGGGGGCCTGGCTGCACGGTGGGTCGCCCGCTGATCGCCCTCGCGTCGCCGCAGTCCGCGACATCGCCACTCATTATCACCCACTGCTCGCGAGTCGCTCGGTCTCGGCATGTGCGGATTCGCTCGGCACAGAAGGGCGATGCGGCACGGCAACCGTGGCCGGCCCCTGCCTCCACCGCATGGGCTCGGTGCGAGGGTGCCGCGTGGGCACTGCCCCGACCCGCGTCCGCCGCAGGCCCGCGGTACCACAACATCGCGCGCTGACGCGAACGTCACCGTTGACGTCACAGTTGACGCGACGGGCTCAGAGGACCCGTGCCTCCGCTCCCACGTTCCCGCCCGGGTCCGTGGGGCGGTCGAGGTGCGCCGATCACGGGCCGACCATCCGACGCGCCGCGCCACCTTGAATCGACGGACCAGAGGACGAACCGCGGATCTGCCGCCACACGCGCCGACGGTCCGAACGCACGGCGGGCGGCGGGAAGCTTGACTCCGGAGAGCAGGGATCGACAATCCGGGGTTTGGCGAAAGATCGACCGAGGCAGTCGATCGAGAAGGCTGCTCGTCGCTGGCGCGCGACCCTCTCGGTCGATGGGCCCACGGCGGTACGTGGTCGGCTATCGCCTGAATTCTCCCCCTGCACGGCGCCCCCCCATCCCAAGTTCGAGGAACAACGCGCATGACCACCACGATCACGGTCGACGTTCTCGGCATCCTCAGCAAAGACGCTCCTGAGGCCTCGGAGATCGTGAACGCCAGAGCGTCGGCCGGCGCTGACGCCGATCAGCGGCGCAAGGCCGTTCATCTCCTCGCGACCCTCGCAGCCGACGCGAAGGGCGCCGTGGCCCAGCGCCGCGGGCTCGTTCTCTTCGTTCTCGGGCGCGACGCCGAGGCCGCGGCCGCTCTCGTCGGCGCAACGACGAAGGCGAACCGCACGATCCGCGCACGCGCACTCTCCGCGAGCGGACGCCCGTCGGAGGCCCGCCAGATTCTCGCTGACCACGCGAAGAGCGACGCCACCGTCGCCGCGATCGTGGCCGAATGCAGCGCCGAACTGGGCGACGCGGACGCGCTCGAGGCCGCCCTCGCTGCCATGGGCAAGGACGCCGATGCGGCGGAGCGGTCGTATCTCGAAGGACGCCTCGCCGAGTTGAACGGCGAGCGCGTGGACGCAGTCGCCGCGTATGAGAAGGCGATGCGCGCCGACCCGCCGCACGCGCGCGCGCTGTTCCGCAGGGCCTTCATCGAGGGCACCCACGGCGACGAAGACAACGCCCTCCAGATGTACAAGCGCTGCGTCGAACTGAGCGGCGCCCCCCGCAACGCTTGGATGAACCTCGGCAACATCTACGAGGACCGCGGCGAGTTCACCAAGGCGCGCGAGTGCTTCCGCACGATCCTCGACGCGGACCCGTCCGACGGTCGCGCGCGCCTCTTCGACAAGGACGCTGCCGCATCCCACGGCATGTTCTACGACGAGGACCTTGAGCGCCGCTCCGACAAGCGCGCGGCGATCCTCCGGCTGCCGGTCACGGACTTCGAGCTCTCGGTGCGCAGTCGCAACTGCTTGGCGAAGATGGGCGTCCGAACGCTTGGCGACCTCGTCCAGAAGACGGAGGCGGAACTCCTCTCGTACAAGAACTTCGGCGAGACCAGCTTGCAGGAGATCAAGGACGTCCTTGCACAGAAGGGCGTGCGCCTCGGAATGTCGCGCGACGAGATCGTCCGCGAGTCGGAAGAGGCGCGCACGATCCTCGAAGGCATCGCCTCGGACGGCGACAAGCGCAAGCTGCTCGCGAAGCCCCTGCAGGAGCTCGAACTCTCCGTCCGGAGCCGCCACTGCATGAACGTCCTCGGGCTCAAGCTGGTCGGCGACCTCTGTGCGAAGAGCGAGACCGAGCTGATGACGATCAAGAACTTCGGCCAGACGAGTCTGAACGAAGTGAAGCAGAAACTGGCAGAGGCCGGTCTCTCACTCGCGCCGAACCCGGTGAAGTAAGCGGGCGCGCGCACCGCGCCGACAGTGCGGAGCGCGGGCCCCCGCCCGAGGGAGCGACCGGATGTACGAGCACGTCCGCGGGCGACTGGACCGAAAGACGCCGGCTGAAGCAGTCGTCGAAGCCGGCGGCGTCGGATTCCTCTTCGCCATCCCACTCACGACCTACGAATCGCTGCCCGCGGAGGGCACCGAAGTGCGGCTCTTCGCTGAACTGGTCGTCCGCGAGGATTCGCAGCGCCTCTTCGGTTTCGCGACACGCGAGGAGCGCGTGTTCTTCCGCACGCTCCAGTCCGTGAGCGGCGTGGGACCGTCCGTCGCGATGCAGATCGTCTCGTCGATGCCGTACGCGGATTTCCGCGAGGCCGTAGTCAGCGGCGACGCATCGCGCTTGCGCCTCGTGCGCGGCATCGGGAAGAAGCTCTCCGAGCGACTCGTCCTGGAACTCCGTGACAAGGTCGAGTCCCTCCCGGCATCCGCCGCAGGCGCATCGATTGGAGACCCGGTGCAGCGGGACGCCCTCCTCGCATTGGAGGCACTCGGGTTCCCGAGACCCGCCGCCGAGCGGGCGCTCGCCGCGTGCCGCGAGGAAGGGGGGCCTGCGGCCGGCGACGCCGGTGACCTCGTGCGTCGCGCGCTTCGTCACGTCTGAGAAGTAATCGCTTCGCGGTTCTTTCCCAGACGTTCAGGTGTTGAGCACAGCCAGCGGACGCTCTCGCGTGACGCTTGTGACACGACGGCGATCCCCGCATGCAGCGACTCCTCGACTGGTAGAATTCGCCCACAACTGCGCATGGAGGTGTCCGCCGTGACCGAATCGATGAAGGACCTCGTTCCGATCTCGTCGCTCTCACAGCACGCCGGCAGCGCCGAACCGGTGCGGGTCGGCGGCTGGGTCATGCACACGCGTCACAAGGGCAAGATCGTCTTCATCGTCCTGCGTGACGGAGTCTCGACGGTCCAGTGCATCGCATTCCGCGGCGAGACCGACGACTCGGTGTTCGAGATCGCTACGTCGTTGCAGCAGGAGTCGAGCGTCATCGTTCATGGGCTCGTCCGCGCAGATCCGCGCACGCCCGGAGTCGTGGAGATTGCAGTGAGAGGGCTCGAGCGGGTCGGCGCCAGCCCTGAGTACCCGATCTCGCCGAAGGAGCACGGACCGGCGTTCCTAATGGAGCACCGCCACCTCTGGGTCAGGTCCACGCGCCAACTCGCAATCCTGCGTATCCGCCACGAAGTCGAGCGGGCGGTACAGGACTTCCTTCACGAAGACGGCTTCCTGCGCTTCGACTCCCCCATCCTCACTCCGTGCGCCGCAGAGGGTACGTCGAACCTGTTCTCCACTGAGTACTTCGATCTCGGGATGGCCTACCTGACGCAGACCGGCCAGCTCTATGTAGAGGCCGGGATGATGGCGCACGGAAAGGTCTACTGCTTCGGTCCCACGTTCCGCGCCGAGAAGTCGAAGACCCGCCGTCACCTGAACGAGTTCTGGATGGTCGAGCCGGAGGTCGCGTTCCAGGACCACGCCGGGAACCTCGTCTTGCAGGAGCGGATGTTCTCGCACGTGGTGGCGAAGTGCGTCGAGCGGCGTCGTGCCGACCTTGAGTTGCTCGGACGCGACATCGCGGCGCTTGAGCGCGTGCAGGCTCCGTTCCCCCGCATCACGTACGACGAAGCCCTGGTCCGCATCCGCGCGGCGGCGACCCCCGAGATGCCGGCGCTGGAGTGGGGCGAGGACCTCGGTGCACCACACGAGGTCTTCATCTCCCAGCAGTTCGATCGGCCCGTCTTCGTCGAGAAGTACCCGGCCAAGATCAAGGCGTTCTACATGGCACCGGACCCCGACCGCCCGGAGGTCGCTCTCTGCGCCGACATGCTCGCGCCGGGCTTCGGCGAAGTCATCGGCGGCAGCCAACGCATCCACGACGAGGCCCGCCTCCGTCAGCGCATCGAAGAGCACGGGCTGAACGTCGAGAACTACCGCTGGTACCTTGACCTGCGGCGCTATGGGACCGTGCCGCACGCCGGCTTCGGCATGGGGATCGAACGCGCCGTCCTCTGGATCTGCGCCGACAGGCTGCTAGATGTTCTATGCGCGCGAGGGCGTCCGCTGCTGCTCCACGTCGCCGCCGCGGTCGATGATCTGGGCATGTCGAAGACCGTGTTCCGCGCGTGGAGTCCGGACCAGTGCGAGTTCTTCCCGCCGGCGTACCGAGACCAGGTTCCGTCCGGCCATCTGGTGCACTTCGTCCGCAAGGTCGCGACGGAGGACCTGAACCTCTCGACGATCTACGCGAGGTACGACAATGCGAAGGGGCAGCCGCCGTATGCGGCAGGTGCGATTCGGGTGGAGCCAGTTCCCGCATCGGCCGATGCTGGGATCACGGTGAGCAAGGCCATCCTGGCGTGGCGTTCGAGCCTGGCGGGGTTCCGCCCGCCGGCCCCCAGCAACCTGGTTCCGTCGGGTCACGCATTGCCCTTCGTCCGCGACGGCGAGATGGCGGACCCGAACCTCTCGGCGGTCTGCGCGGAGTGGGATGCCCACCGCGCCGCGATCGGTCAGGCGCCCCGTACGCGAACTGCGCTCACGGCGCCGGCGGGAACCGGAAGTGCGCGCCACTGTTCGCTGCGGTCGGTTCGATTGGGACCCGCGCATGTCGCGACGGGAGCAGAGCCCGATCGTTGAGCGACCCGGCACCAGATCCCGGCCGCCTATCCAGTCGCCGATCACCAAACGAAGAGGCCCGGCGAGTTGCCTCGCCGGGCCTGGGGAGCTTTGACCGACCTGCGAGAGCCTAGTGGCTGTAGCAGGTGAAGATGCGGCGGATGCCAGGCACCGTGATCGACTGCGGGGCGATCGTGCGCACCGCGTCCATCCCGGAGAACTGCCCCTCGCCGGCGACGCAGGCGAAGAGCATCTGGTTCGGGTAGTACGCGTCGAACATGATCCCGGTCGGATTGAAGCCGACCTCGCGGGTCTGGTTCGCCTGGAGGTCGATCAGGAGACCGAACACGCCGGTGATGCTCAGGCGCAGGTCAACGATCGTCTTGCCGCCGGTGTTCGGAACGAGGTAGGCCTGGGGGATCGAGTTCCCCGTCATCGGGTTCGCCCACTCCTGGTTGGCCCAGAGGAAGGTCGGGTTCTTGATGCCGTCGGTGAGGGTCGCCTCGATGTCGTCGCGCGTCTGGCCCTGGGCCTGCAGCAGGTTCTGAAGAACCGGAACGCGGGCGTAGAGGCTGACCGATCCACTCGGGTCGCTGAGACCGCCCTGGTTCGCAACGGCGGCGGCGTCGATCGATCCGAAGCCGTAGAACGTCCAGTCGCAGGAAACCGGGTTGCCGCCGACCGCGTAGTCCTTCAGCTTCTTGTTGCGAGCGGCATCGAGGAGCGTGACCGAGTTGTCGAGCGAGTTGACCACCAGGGCGCGGTTCAGCAGGTAGCTGTCACCCGCGATGTCCGACGGCCCACTGCCGACCGCGATCGTGACGCGGCTCTTCGTGTTGTCCTTGATCGCGTCGCACGGCGACTTGGAACCGGGCTGCCCACCGAGGTTGACGGCGATCGACGTGAGGTCGATGGCGACAACCTGCTTCGCGGCGAAGTCCGACACCCAGAGCGTGAGGCGGTTCGCGCCGAAGTCGCTCGACATGCCGATGTCGCGCGGGTTCGAGAACCCAGCGAGCCGACCGAGAACCTTCAGGTTGCGCGAGTCGAGGATCTGCACAGTCGCCGAGCGCTGGTCCACCATGTAGATGAACGTGTGATTCCTCGGCGTCGTGTTGGCGTCCCAGCGAGGATCGACCATCATGCCGCCGGGCCGTCCCATGCGAACCGGGCTGTTCGTCACGACCTTGGCGCGGGTGAAGTCCGCAACGCCCTGGCTGTTGAACAGCGTGACGATCGCAGTGATGTCGATTTCGCCGAGGCTCGTTCCGGTGGTGTAGAAGAAGCAACGCCCCTGGAACGCGCAGGAGCCGTTCGAGTACACCGTCGCGCTCGGGCAGAGCGCCGCGAAGAACTGCGAGCTGCCGGGGACCATGCCGACCGGCGGCGAGACGATGCCACGCGTGACGAACTGCATCTTGAAGAGACCCGTGCAGTCCTCGTACGTCCCGTTCGGCGACTCCCAGAGGTTCGTGGCGGCGTTCTTGGCCCACTGAAGGCCTGCGTCGCGACGGAACTGGTTGTTGAATGCGTCCGTAACCGCCGAGCCCGACGTCGGGGGCGCAGCGCAGGGATTGGTGGCCGGGAGCGTGGGATCAGCGATCGGCCGACCCTGCATCTGGAACTGGATCGTGGACTTCGGCGGGTAGCCGAAGCACGGGTCTGGCGTGAACACGACGTCGAACCCGCCCCGGTCCGTCGTGATACCTGTGCCGCCCTGCACGCCGAGGATCGGTGTCGGGGGGTTGGTGCTGACGTCGGTCACCGTGATCGTCGTGATCAACGAGGCCGGGTTCACGGGCTCATTGAAGGTGACGATGATCTTCTGGTTCAGGCCGATGCTCTGCTGGTTCTGGATCGGCGAGATCGTGCGGAGGACCGGGGGATACTGGTCCGTGCCGACGGAGAACGTGGTCGTGAAGTCCTTCAGGCCCTGGTTGAGGAGCCGCCCCTTCGTGCTGCGGACCGACTTCTTGATGTTGAGCGTGTACTGCCCGTTCGGCAGAACGCCGCCGTTCGTCGGTGTGCGCGGGTCGAAGCGGAAGACGTTGCTCTGCACGAGCGGGGTGCCCGGCAGGCGGTCGAACGTTGAGCTGAGGAACTCCACGGCCGGCGTGAGCCGATTGAAAACGTTGTTGTTCGCGATGAAGTCGCCGGGCCGGATGGGCGCCGAGAACCGCACCGTGACCACGCTGTTCAGACCCGGATCGGAGAGGTCCGGCAGGACCTCCTGGTTCGTCGTCGGGGTGACGAGCGTCACGACCAGGTTCGAGTCCTCGTTGCCTCCGCGCGTCCGCGCTTGGGCGTCGCTAGCGCCGACCGCGGCGCCGACTGCCGCCGCGCCAACGACGACGAGCGCCGCGCCAGCGGCGATCCCGAACCGGGTGATAGCAACTCGATTGATACGGCGATTCATGCCCGTCCTCCTTCTCGAGGGAACTGCTCCGAGGAAGTCTACGCAGCCGGGTGCCGCCGTCAACAACGGCGTTCGAGATCAGGCAAGGTCCCCTGGAACGGGGGGGTGATACGACCAAGCCCGCGTCGCGACATCGAGCCTGGTGCAAAGACGGTGCCGCTCAAGATCGAGGCCCGGAACCGAGGAGCGGGCGAGGCTCGACCGACAACGATCTTGCCGCCTGACAACGATCGTTGGCTGGGCTCGCCAGCGGCACGACGTCCGGAAACGCCGCCCGGCGGCGCTCGCGAAGGGGCCGCTGCCGTGCTGGACCCTGCGGCTCGGAGCGGTCCCGCGATCCTCGGTGCAACGTCGCGTCGCGGACGGGAGACGATTAGCCCGGACCATTCATGAACGCGCGCGGCGCATCGGCTGGACCCGTCGCGGCGCATGGCGCGAGCGCCGGCGCGCGGCCCGCCCGCGCGACGACACGGGTCCGGCCGACCAGGGGGCCCGAGGGCAAGGCGGAGGCGAGCCCATCAGCTCCACGGAGCGAGCTATGGGCTCGACTCCAACGCAGCCCTCGGGTCTCCTGGGCGGATCGGACGCGGGCGTTCATGAATGGTCCGGGTTAGGCGGTCGCGGGTACCCCAGTCACGCGGCTGACCACCGCCAGCAGCTCGTGGACTTGGAACGGCTTGGCGAGGTACTCGTCAGCGCCGTAGAGCAGGAAGTCGGAGATGCTCTGCCGGCGTGCGTAGCCGGTCAGGACGATCACCTTGACCGCCGGCCACGAGCCCTTCACGCGCCGGAGCAGTTCGAACCCGTCGATCCCGGGCATCACCACGTCCGTGAGAACGAGGTCCCAGGACTCGGACTCCAGTTGTCGCAGAGCTTCGGCGGCGTCGGCGACGCCGCGGACGTCGTGGCCCTGTCGTGCGAGGATCTTCACGAGCAGGTCGCGCACGAAGTGCTCGTCATCGACGACAAGGATCTTGGCTGACATGGGTTTCGGTTTGGCTCCGTTACCGACGTATCGGGACGCCGCTCCGCGCAACTTGATCCCCGAGCACCGCAACCCGGAGCGGTCGCGCCGGGTTGATGCTCCCGTCGATGGTTCCAGGTACCGTCGGAACCCGTCTGTACGCCGTCAAGAGCCCCGCCGGCAGCGGGGGACATCGACCTCTCGGTCGGGCGCGCCTTCGCCGCGTACGCGCTTCAGGATCGAACCCGCTCCGGACAGTCAGCCATCCCCCATCGAACTGTGAGGTCAGCCCGTGAATAGCCGCGCGACGCGTCAGCTCAGCCACCGTCCAGCATCGACCATGCTGGTGATCCTCGCCGCAGCGATCGCGGCCGTCGCCCTACCCGACGCTCCGCGCACCGCTCGCGCCGACGATGCTGTGCCCGGTGGCGTAGCACCTGTGCCTGAAGACAGGCTCATCCTCAAGGACGGACGCTCGCTCGGCGGGCGGGTGATCGCGGAGACGCCCGACGCCATCACGTTCCGATCCGGAAGTTCGACGCGGATGTACCCGATGGCGGACGTCGATCGCCTCGAACGGGCCCCGCTGGGCCAGCCCGCGGCGCCGGGACCCGCAGGCAGCGCCGATGCCGGCGTGCCCTCGAACCCGCCCGCCGGCTCCGGCTCCGGCTCCGGCGCTGACGCGCCACCGACGACGGCTCAGCCGCCCGCCGCCCCTGAGAAGAAGAACACATTCGGCAAGAAGGGGAAGGTGCTCAGCGACGCGGCCCGGGCATGGGTACGCGAGCTCGCAGCCCGCGCCGAGACGGCGGACGAGCAGGTGCGCCGGAGCATCGCGGCCGGATTGCGGGCGTTCGGCCCCATCGCCGGCCCTGCGATCCTGGAGGGAGCCGCCAACGCCACGACGCCCTCCGCACGAGCATTCCTCGAATCCGTCGCGGCCGACCTGAGCGGCGACCGCGGCGACTCGCGTGGCCGCGCGTCGAAGCAGAGCGCCGCCCCACCGACCTCGACCCCGCGGGATGCCGAGGAGCCGCCCGCAGCTGACGGTCCCAACCCGCCAGTTGCGCCCGGCAACCCGCCAGTTGCGCCCGGCAACCCGCCGACGTCGCCGGCGGACGGGATGCAGCAGCAGCCCCCCGCTACGGCCACGCCGCTTGAGCCCGGCGCGGCGCCCGGAGCGCCGACGGCGCCTCCGGGAGCCGTGCCCTTCGGCGGCGCCGGGAAACAGGGCGGCCGCGCTGGTCGTGCGCTGCTCGATCGTATCGTCGCGGAACTGGAGCTACGCGCGGACCAGCTCCCGCAGATGGAGCAGTTGATGGGGACCATCGAGCGCGGCCAGTTCGCGCTCCTGCGGGAGTTGCGCCAAGGCGCGCTCGCACCGGACCAGGTCGCCGCACGCATCGAGACCCTCCGTACGACCTCGCGCGAGAGCGCGAAGGGGTTCCTCGACGCGGCGCAGTTCGACCTGTTCGAGGAGCAGACGCAGCGCTACTTCGACGGACTTCAGATGCGCGCGAGCCGCGGCGAGCTGAAGCCGGGGAAAGACGCGAAGGCGGGGCCGGGCGGCGAAGCGCCGAAGTAGGACGCCGCGGGTACGTTCGCGACTCGGGCCTACCTCGTCGGGAACCTCACCACGAGCGCCCCGTCGCGGGCTCCTCGGTCCGGCCGTTCTGTACCGTTCGCGACTCGGGCCTACCTCGTCGGGGACCTCACCACGAGCGCCCCGTCGCGGGCTCCTCGGTCCGGCCCGGCCGCGGTGCTCCGCGGAAGCGCGATTGCGGACGCGTCGTTACGGGAACATGCCGTGGATGGGGCTGATCTTCGTTTCGACCGCGGAGCCGTCGCGGACGAGGACTGTGCCCTTGGACTTCATCCCCTCGCGCACGACCTCTACCTGCACCTTCGCATCGCCGACACGCGGCACGACGCCCAGGTCGGTGAGGATCGTCACGCCGTCGAACCCCTGGGCGTAGAGGCTGCGACGCACCTCGTCAGCGAGGCGCTCCACGTCGGTCCGCCCGAGCAGATCCCGGATCTGCGAGACCGGCCCCTTCAACTCTGCGAGTCCTGCGCGGATGGCGTCCACGGCGGGTCCGACGTCCGCCCCGCCGGCGGCGGCGGCTGGCGCGCGAGCCACGATCTCGCCCAAGCGCGCGTGGATCATGTCGCACCGCATCGCCACGCGGTCCATCGAGACCGCAACGCTCTGGAGTTGGGCGACAGCCTCGGCGAGCTGCTCACGCGCGTTGCCCTCGCGCACCTGCTCGACGTCGCGCCGAATGGCAGCCACGCGCGACAGCAGCTTGTGGACGTTCAGGAGAACGGCAACGAGTACGACCAGGCCTGCGAACGCGAGCCCGACAAGTACCCAGAGCGGCAGGCTTTCCATGCCGACCATCCTGCCGCCGCGAGCGCCGTCGGCGCGAAGGATTCGGCGCCCCGGAGCGTGCGCCGCCGTCTGTCCCGCTCCCGGCTCGAGTCGGGCACGGCGGCGCCGCAGCGGATACGACACAGCCGCGAGGCGGATCAGGGCGCCGTCGGCAGAGGCGTCTCGGCGAGTCGCCGCAGCGGCTTCACGGGTGCGACGCGCAGCGACCAGGGCACCTCCGCCTGCGACGTGGGGACGACGATCGTCCAGTTGCCGGCCCCGCCTTCGAGCTCGTGCCGCAGGATGTCCCAACTTCCACGGCCGCGGTAGTGCGCGGGGAGGGCGCCCTCCCGGCCGTCGGGCCGGCGCAGCGGGATGTCGGCGGCGTCGAGAGTCGCACTCAGGCGGCCCGACACGGTCCGCCCGCCGGAGCCGGTGAACGGGATTTCAGCACGACCTTCGACCGAAGCGGCGACGCCCGAAAGCGATACCGACCGGACGCCCTTCCTGGCGATGCCGACCGAGTATCCGACGCGAACCGCGAGCGGATCGTCGGCGAGCACGACCAACGTGTATGTGCCGGACTCGGGCGCGCGGAAGCCTCGGATTGCGCCGGACGAGGACGTCCGATTGTCGGCGATCCGATCGCCCGCAGGCCCGAGCACCTCGAGCCGCACGCCCGCCCGGAACGCCGGGCGCGATTCGGCCAGATCGATGCGATCGCCCTGAAGCAGGTCGAGCCGATACGCGTCGACGTCTGCCGCCGCATCGAGACCCCCGGAAACGGACGCCGCGGCGGAGATGTCCTGCGGACGCGCGGCGAGCAGGTGGACCGCGCCCTGCGACCAAGCGGAGACGTTCCCCGCGGCGTCACGGAACTCGCCGGTGACAGTCGCGACACGATCGTCGAAGTCCGACGGTCGCGGGATCGTCACGTCGGCACCACCCAGCCGTGCCCATGCGGACCAGGTCGCCCCCGCATCGAAGCTGAAGCGGAAATCGCTGACCCCCGCACCCGACTCGCTGAGCGGTCCGACCGGCGCGTCGGCCGAGGCCGTCGCGGCCACGAGGGGGCGGACGGCGGGCAGGAACCGAACGCCTCCGGAGAGGACGAACGACCCGGTGGGCGGCGTGCGATCGAGGAGGATGGTGTCGCCGGCGGGCACCGACACGTTGCCCGCCGCATCGCGGAACGCAACCTCGACGCGGCGGGCGCCCTCGATCGCGGCGAGCGACCAGGCGGCCTCGGGCGTTGCAGGAGCCCACGCCGACCACGCACCGCCGTCGCTGCGACAACGGACGTCCGAGACGCCCGACGTCGCATCGGACCACGCGAGCGAGAGAGTGGCGAGCACCTCGTTCGTAGCGACCGCCCCGCCGTCGATGGTCATGTTCCCGGTGGGCGCCACCCGGTCGAGCCCGATCGGGTCGGACGCCGAGGCCGATACGTTCCCGGCGATGTCACGGACCTGAGCGAAGACCAGGACTGCACTCGAGTCGGCGCCCGGAAGCGTCCACGGGGCGGCGGCGGCGACTGGTGTCCACGCGGACCAAGTGGTGCCGTCGTCGCTGAACCGCATGTCGGCCGCGCCGGAGGTCGTGTCCGACGCCGTCACGCCCAGCGAGACGCTTGAGGTCGAGGCCCACACTGCGCCGCTGTCGATGCTGAGCGACACCGCCGGCGCCGCGCGGTCGAGACCGATCGTGTCGATGGCGGCCACCGAGGCGTTCCCCGCGACGTCGCGGAACTGCACGTACTGAGTCTTCGCGCCGTCGGCCCCCGAGAGCGCGCTCGACGAAGTCGTCGCGAACGCAGCCCACGGCCCCCACGTCGCGCCGTCCTCGCTGAACCGCATGTCCGCCACGCCCGACGTGGCGTCTGTGGCGCCGCACGCAACGGCCACGGTCGCCGACGTGGTCCACGAAGCGCCGCCTGCGAGCACCAACGAACCAGACGGCGCGACGGTGTCGAGTCCGATCGCGTCCTGCGCAGCGGCGGACACGTTCCCGGCCACGTCGTCCACCTGAAGATAGACGCGCTGCGCGCCGTCTCCGGCGGGGAGCGTGCGCGACCCGGCGGCTACGTACGCCGTCCACGCGCCCCAGGAGACGCCGTCATCCGAGAAGCGCATCCGCGCGACGCCCGAACCGGCGTCGGACGCAACACAGTCGATCGACGCATCGCGGGTCGTCGTCCACGCGGCGCCGCCGTTGACGACGAGCGACGCGACGGGAGACGTGCGATCCAGGCCCACGGAGTCCTCGGCGGCCGACGACACATTCCCGGCGACGTCGCGGAACTGCGCATACACGGTCTTCGTTCCGTCGGCTCCCGACAGCGAACGCGCGGCCGAGGTCGCGTACGGAACCCAGGCGTCCCAGGTCACGCCGTCGTCGCTGAGGCGCATCTCGGAGACGCCCGACGTGGCGTCGGTCGAAGCGAGCGCCAGCGACGCAGCCGACGACGACGTCCATGCGACGCCGCCGCCGATGGTGACAGACGCAGTCGGCGCGACGCGATCGAGACCGATCGTGTCCGAGGCCGACGACGACACGTTCCCCGCGACGTCTCGGAACTGGACGTACTGCGACTTCGTGCCATCGGCACCCGGCAACGTCCGCGGTGCAGTCGCCGCGAATGCCGTCCAACTCCCCCACGTCGAGCCGTCGTCGCTGAACCGCATGTCGGCGACGCCCGACGTCGCGTCGGTCGCTCCGAGCGCGCCGGTCAGTGAGGCGGTCGTCGTCCAACTCGCACCGCCGGCCAAGTCGATCGAACCGGTCGGCGCCACGGTGTCGAGTCCGATGGCGTCCTGCGCAGACGCGGAGATGTTGCCCGCCGCATCGTCCACCTGGATCCACGCCCGTTGCGTTCCGTCGCCGGACGGGAGTGTGCGAGCCGACGCGGCGGCGTACGCGGACCACGCGCCCCACGACACGCCATCGTCGGAGAAACGCATGCGTGCGACGCCGGAGGTCGCGTCCGACGCACTGCAACCAACCGCGACGACTCGGGTCGTCGTCCACGCGGCACCGTCGGCGATCGAGATCGACACACTCGGTGCCGTGGTGTCGAGCACGATCCCGTCCGAGATCGCAGCGGACACGTTCCCGACTGCGTCGCGGAACTGCACGTACACGGCCTTCGCGCCGTCGGCTCCAACGAGCGTACGGGTGCCTGTGGTGGCGACCGGCGCCCACGCATCCCAGGTGACACCGTCGTGGCTGAGACGCATCTCAGAGACGCCGCTCAGCGCGTCGCTCGACGTGAGCGTCAACGACACACCGGGTACGGTTGTGTAGGGCGCGCCGCCCGCGACGGTCAGCGTTCCGGTCGGCGCGTCCACGTCGAGGGTGTGCGTCGTCTGGCTCGCCGCAGACGTCCAAGTCTCGCCGTACGACGTGTCGGCGGCGGTCGCTGTGAAGGTGCGGGTGCCGGAGGGGCCGGTCGCCGAGCGGAGCGTGAACGTGGCCGTCTGGTTCCCGCCCGCGGCGATGCGCGGAAGCGTCGCCGAAGCGGACGTCGCACCGGACGACGCAACCGTGTAGCCCGTCGGAAGCGCCAGCGTCAGCGTTGTCGCGTTGGCCGCGAGATCCCCGGAGTTCGAGACGCGCACGCTGACGGCGAACGCCGCGCCGCCCGCGACGTACGCGGGGATCGCCGTGAACGCACACGAGAGCGCCGGACCCGCGACGATCGTCGGCCCAGTCGTCGGCGCAAACGTGCTCTCGCTCGCGAGGCCGTAGTAGATGGCTCCGGTACCCGACTGCGAGGGGCCCGACGGCGCGTTGCCGTGGCGGTACACCTTCGCGATGGCCGTGGTCGCAGCCGCGCTGACCTTCACCTGCTCCGTCGAGTCCACCGAACTGACGCTCGAACCGAGTTGTGTTCCGCTCGCTTCGTCGTAGACGTAGAGGTCCACGTCCACCAGCGCCGAGTACGTCGTCGGTGCCGACGCCGCGTTCGACGTGACCGCGCGCATCCACGCAGCAGTGACCCGTCCACCGGACGCGAGCGAACCGACGTTCACGAGTTCGAACCTCGGATTCCCCGACGCGAAGATCGAGTCCTCGAGAACGGCGTTGCGATACGTGTACGCCGCGGCGAGGTCGAGACCGCCCGCGCCCCAGTTGTCGTCGGGTGTGGTCGGGCAGGGCGACGTGTTCCGGCACGTCGTCATCAGCAGCGCCTTGATCCCTTCGGGGAACGCAGCCGCACCGTAGTCGAGGAGCAACGCGAACGAACCGGCGACCTGCGGCGCGGCCATGCTCGTGCCGCTCGCGGAGATGAAGTCGGAGGCTGCGCCCTCCCACGACGACGAGCACGACGCGATGTTCGAACCGGGCGCCGAGACATCCGGCTTCCGGCGGCCGTCGAGTGTCGGCCCCCGGCTGCTGTACCCGGCGAGAGAGTCGTCCGATCTCGCGGAGGTGGCAGCGTCGTCGAAGCTGCCGACCGTCACGCAGTTGAAGCCGTCGCCCGGGACACCGACGGTCGCCGACCCGGACCCGCTGTTCCCCGACGAGATCGCCACCGGAATCCCGAGCGACGACGCTACCGCGTCGAAGAACAGCGACATGTCGGTCGAGCCGTCGGTCGTGTCGGGGTACGACCCGAACGAGCAGTTCATCCCGCTCGCACCGTTGGTCGCCGCCCAGTCGCCGGCGTCGAAGATATCGGGATCGGTGAGCGACCCGCCGCCGGACGTCGTCTTGTAGCCGCACTTCGCGTTCATCAGCGCGCCGCCCTTGGCCACGCCCTGATATGTCGCGTCGCGACTCCCGACGATCCCGGCCACGTGCGTGCCATGGAAGTGGATGCCGTCGGTGCTCGCGGAATCGTCGTTGAAGAAGGGGTCGGTCTTGCCGACCGTGAGGAAGACTGCCTTGTCGCTGACCGCGCCGGAGAGTGCCGGGTGCGAGTCGTCGATTCCCGTGTCGAGCACCGCGATTTTCGTGGTTGAGGTGCCGTCGTACCCGGCGTTCCACCACGAAGAAGAGGACAGCGTGCCGTTGCTCGTGTTGAGTCCGGCGTGCGCCACTCCAGGCCGGCGGACACGAGCGACACTGTCGGCGAACCGCTCCGACAGTTCGGTCAGGCACCCCGCGGGAACGCGCGCCGAGAGCGTGCTCACGATGATGGAACTCGCGAGGACCTGAGCACCCGGAACCTGCGCGATCCAGGTGGCCACGGGCGACTGGTCCGCTGCGACGTCGGCATCGGCCCGGGCGAGGACGTCGGCCCGCCAGCGGTCGCGGAGCGATGCGACTTCGGCCCGGGCGGCGCGCAACTCGGCACGCTCGCCGTCGTCGAGGAACAGGGACTCGTCCGCGCCCGGACTCACGGGGCCACGATCGGCGAACGCGGCGGCGCGCCGCGCGGCCATCCGCCCGAGCAGCGCACGAATGCGCTGAATGGAAGGAGAAGTCTGCGCTTCGAGAACGGGACGCAACTCGGCCGAGACGTCCGCCGCCGGCTGCCGACGGAACCGGATGGTGACGACGACCGGCGTCGCTTCTCGGGCGGCGTCGCCTGCCAACTCGGCGAGTTCGCGACCGAGAACGCGCTGCAGCGGCGTCAGGTGCGACTCCTCCTCGATCACGATGTCTCGGTACGTGTCGAACCGACGCCCCGTCTCGCTCTCGAACCACTTCTCGCCGGTGGCCGGATCCCGGAGCGGTCGGTACGGATGGCCTTCGACGGGTCCGCGCACGACAGCTCCGTTCGCGACGCCAACGGGATCGGAGTGCCCCGTTGTGGCGCCGACGGCGAGCGACGAAGCGGCGGCCAACGCCACCGCGATGCGGTGCGTCCAGCGCGGCCGGACGGTGCGGGTGCTCGGGCTCTGGGACATGGACCTCCGCCAGGATACGCCGCGTTGCCGCGCAGCGCTCGCCGCGTCTGCATCGGCAGTCCGGGGGCACACGACGGAGCGCGAGCGCGGGCCGAGGCTACGAACGAAGGCGGCGTCGCCCGGCCACGAGGGCAGCGCCCGCAGCGGCGCAGGCCCCGACGAGAGCGAGCCAGCCGCCCAATCGAACCGGGTCGGGTGTCGCCGCCGCGCGCCGGATCGCGTCGGGATCGGGGTCCGGGAGCACCTCGGACGCCACGTCGCCCTCCACCGGCGGGACTCCGACCGTCACGCGCAGGCGGTCCGGCCCGTCCGTCACGAGATCCAGCGCAGCGGCGATCATCGCGGGGAACGAGCCCTCGCGGGCCCAGTCGGAGTCGGGTGCGTCCGGATCGAGCGCGATGACCACGCGACGGCCGACCCGCACGGCGAGCGCGCCCTCGGCATCCTCCCAGAGGACGTCCCCGCCGACGAGGCGACCGGTCGCGACGAGTCGCGCGGCCGGCGCGGGGAGCGGGATGGACATGAACGACGGCGCTCGCGAGGTCACCGAGGACCCGGCGACGCTCCGCGTACCTGCAACGACGCGCAGCAACTGGCCGACACTGGGAGCCGCGCCGGTCGAGTCGACGGTCGCAGCGAATTGAATCGTCGGCTCCTCGCGCCCCTTAACCGGCCCGCCGCACTCGATCGTCGCGTCGGTTTCGCCCGCATCCGCGACGTCGGCGCCGAGGGCGCGCAGAGCGGACAGCACGTGCACTCCGGCGTTCCGCGCGCGCACGCGGGCCGCGCCGCCCCGGCGCTCGGCGAGGAGAACATCATCGAGATCGAGCGAGTCCGGGCCGCGCAGGCGGTACTCGACGTGGCCACCGCGGGCCGGCGCGGCAAACGTGACTTCGGCGGACGACCGCGCCGTGATTGCGGCCTGGACGAGTTCGCCGGAGGACGCCTGCACACTCGCGGTCGCGGACTCGGCGGAATGGTTGCGCACCGTGACGACGACCTGACTGCCGCCCGCGACGAGGAGCGCGCCGACGATGCCCAAGTTGGGCCGCGCGACGTGTTCCGGGCCCACGATGACCTCACCCGACGCGCCGGTCGGAATGCGATCGGTGACGATCACGCCGAGTTCCGGCCCGCCTGCGCCCGCGGCCGGCGGGACGAGATCCGTCTCTCGGATCTCCGCGCCCGGCAGCGCATGCGAGACCAACCGTCGCGCCCGGCCGACGGCACTCGCACGGACCGTCGGACCGGCTACCGTCAGCGCCGACATCGACGGACTTCGATCGATGCGAAGCGTCACCACCGGCGTGCCGCCGGCGATCGTCGGTTCCGTTGCCGCGCAGGCCAGACACACGACGGAGGCGACGAGCAGGACGAGCGTCGCGTCCGTGCCGCGTGCCGACCGCTGCGGCGCGGGCTCTCCCGCGGCGGCGCGATACGGCGCCAGGCTGGCGACGCGGACGACGTGCGGTGCGCGCCGCCGGTGGAGCCACACGAGGAGCGGCACGGCTGCGAGCAGCGCGAACCCCGCCGGGAACGTGAACGTCACGCAACGACTCCGCTCGCCCGGAGCATCCGCACCATGGCGACGTCGAACCGCGCGGAGGCATCCACCGGCACGTAGCGCAGCCGCCGCTTGGCGGCGAACTCCCGCCAGGCCTCCTCCTGCCGGACGGCGAAACGCCGCGCGCGGTCCGGCGCGGCTGCGTCCGGGGCGATCTGCTCGCCGGTCTCGGCGTCCTCGAGCACGACGTCGCCTGCGTCCGCTGCGTCCAGGTCCTGGTTCGAGCGCAGATGCACGATCACGATGTCGTCGCCGCGTTCCGCGAACACGGCGAGCGCACGGCGTCCGTCATCGTCTGCGAGGAAGTCGGAGAGGAGAACGACGAGCCGTGCGCCACGGGACGTCGCGGGCAGTTTCGAGAGCGACTCCGAGAGACGTGTGCCGCCGACCGCGCCCTCGCGCTGCAACGAATCGCCCAGCGCCGCCGCTCCAGCGGCCCCGGAGACTTCGTCGGACACCGCCAGCCCGCCGCCCTTGGCCAGTGCAACGCGGACACGAGCTCCGGAGCGAAGCGCCACCCAGCCGAGCGCGTATGCGAGTCGCTGCGCGGCGAGGAGCTTCCCGCCGCTCGCCATCGATGCGCTCGTGTCGAGGACGATCGCCACGTCGAGACCTTCGTCGGCCTCGAACTCCTTCACGAACAGGCGGCCCGTCCGCGCGTGCGCCGACCAGTCGATCATCCGCACGTCGTCGCCGGGCGCGTACGCGCGGTGCTCGGCGAACTCGACGCGTCCGCCGCGACGTCCGGCGCTTCGTCCACCGTCGCCGCCGGTCCGGCGGCGCGACACGCCGATCTCGAGTCGCGCCAGGGCGCGCAGCGCAGCGTCGTCGAGCAGCGTCACCGTCTCACCGTCTCACCGTCTCACGGCTTCACGGTTTCACGACGAACGTGAACGAGTTGGTCGTCACCAACCGCGCTCCGCTGCGAAACGGCACGCGCACGGTGAGTCGGCCGCGGATCGGCACGGCGGTGGCTAGATCGTGCTGCACCTCGGCCTCGCACTCGACGTCGGCGACCGCCACCGGCCCCACCTCCTCCGGCGGCGCGGGGCCGGGCTCGCCGGAGGGCACGGCGTCGGGTCGCACGCGACCGTTCGACTTCACCACCGGCGAGCCGTCGTGGTCGAACCCGGCGGTGCCGACCAGGCGGCAGGGGAGTACGCCTTGTCCCGGCGCGTACACGTCGGCCGTGCGCGCGAGCACCTCGAACTGGTCGCGGAAGTCGTTGGGTGGCGCGGTCAGCCCGGCTCCGCGCACGCCACGGGTGAGAGCTCCGTCGGAGACGAGCGAAACGATCCCGTCGCGGAAGTCCGCCGCCGCCGGGTCCGCCGGAAGAGCGGCCGCGGCAAGCGCGTCGTC
>JAIOPE010000139.1 GCA_021414065.1 Planctomycetota bacterium | reverse complement strand
CGCCGACGCCAACGCCGACGCCAACGCCAACGCCGACGCCGACGCCAACGTCGGCCCCGAACCGACACGCGCCGAGGAGTTCCTGACCCGCGTCCCGACGGCGCGCGCGGGGCTCAGCCCGCGACGATCCTCAGCGCGAAGTCCACGGCGTCGCGCGCGCACGACGGGCAGTACCCACCTCGGGACTGGAGTCCCTTGAACGTGGTCTCCGCTCGGGCCCGGTCCGGTTCGGGCAGCGCTGCGAAGTCGGGCGACCCCCAGAGGAGCAGGTGGCGCTGAACACGCGTCACGGCCTCCCGTCGGTCGGCGAAGAACGCTCGCACCATCGCCCGGTAGAGGTCGGGGAAGACGCGACGGAAGTCAAGGGGACGCTCCGTGGGGTGGTCCACGGCGAACGCGCCGATCCGCGAGACGAGCGAGGATCGGAACGCTTCCGCCGGGCCGTTCACGGGGAGGAACTTCTCCACGGCCTCGAGCAACGCCGCGTCCACCGGCGACGACCGGCCCGTCGCAGCGTCGCGCACGTTCTCCTTCCGGACGTGGGCAATGAGGTTCTGGAAGTACGCCTGGAATCGCCGGTCGTACTCGGACTGTTCCACGACCTCCATGGCGTCCTGGACGTCGCGCACGATCCCGTCGCCGAGTTCCTCGACGGTCGCCTTCAGCAACGCCTGCGCGTCGTGGTACTCCCCGTCCGCCTCGACCTGGAGGAAACGGTACGTCTGTTTCTGCCCGATGAGTTCCGCCAGAGCGTCCACCACCAGCGAGGGCGCGAGGCACCCGCCGTCGCGCCGCGACGACGCCCGCAGCAGCGCCTCGCGGATGTCCCGGACGCTCGCGCCGACGCGGCCCTCGTACACCGACTCCGCCCCGTGTTCATCGCGGATCTGCGGAAGCAGGCGCCGGAGTTCGCGCGCGTCGTCTGCGTCGAGCCGTTCCGGCACGCGGCCCTCAGCGTACAGCCATGCCTTCTCCCGCGGGGTCAGGTCGTGCACGAGGCCGCGGGCGCGACTTTCATAGTGCTCGCGCACGGGCCGTTCGAGCCGCGTCAGCACGGCAAAGAACGCCAGCGTGCCGGGAACGTGGGGCGCGACGTGGCCGCCGCGCGCGAGCTCCGTGCACACCCTTTCGTAGACGCGAACCTCCTTGGCCAACTCTCGCATGTACGGCACGCGGACGAACTGCATACGGCCCTGGAACGAAGGGAAGTCGGCCGTCTGGCGGAAAGCGTCGAGGTGACGTTCGTTCACGGTCGCAGTGAACACGATGTCGAGATCGAGCAGCAGATTGCCGACCGTCACGAACCCGCGCTCCGTGGTCTGGAGGAGGTACTTCGACATCTCGAGGCTGCGCTTCAGGAAGTCGCTGAACTCGAGGACGCCCCGGTTCGCGTCGGGGAGGTCGCCGAGCACGTCGTGCAGCGTGGTCGCGTGGAGGAACGCGGGGAGACCGGCACCGAGTCCGCCGCCGGAGATCGGCTGCAGAGCGGCGTCCGGCGTGCCCTGCGGCTGGGTCACGACTGCGAGCGACCGATACCGCCGAGACGCATAGATTCGCTCGACCTGCACGTGCCGCACGACCTTGTGCCAGTCGCCGTGATTCGCGGCGAGGAGACCCTCGTAGATCGCCTTGCACTTCGGGCACAGGTTGCCGACGAGCAGTTCCCGGAACGACTCGTTCCGACGTGCAGGGAGGCGCGCGAGCGCCGCCTCGAGGAAGCGTGAGCGCTCGGAGTCCGGGATGACCCAGAGCGGATTGCATCGCATCTCGCAGACGATCCGCCCCGCGACCTCCTCGGCGGGGAGCATCGCGTACGAAACTCGGTCGTCTTCCTTCTTCACGCCGCCGAAACCAAGCGAAGCGCTCTCGGGCGGAGCCTTCGGGAAGACCCATCGCAGCGCGTAGACCGCGCCCTCCGCCGTGTGCGTGTACACCTCGAGCCCGAGAAGGAGGCGCTCGATCAAGCTCGACTTGCCGGACCCGTTCGGCCCGTGGAGGACGATCATCCGGTCGAGGCGTCCCTCGCGCGCGGCGGCGTCGATCGCCTCGACGAGCGCCTGCTGCGGACCCTCCTGGCCGATCACGGCGCCCTCGCCGTCGGCACCGGCGGCGTCGAAGATCTTCCAGCGGGTCACGGTTCCGCCGATCCCATCGACGCGGGTGGTCCCGAAGTGTCGAATCGCGTCCCGGAGCAGTTGCACGGCGCTGCGTGCGAGCGGGTACGGGTCGTCGTGGAACGCGACGACCAGGTCCCCGAACGCGAGGAGGCGCCGATCCGCCGCGTAGCGATCTGCGACGCTGGCGCCGATGAGGTCGATCGAGCCGTGGTGCATGAGGCCATCGTACTCGCGCGAGGCGGGGGCCGCGCTTGGAGACGGGGGAACCGCTCCGGTGCCGGCCCGCATCCGTCCGATGAGGAACGAAGCCTGGAGGTCCCATGTCCCGACCCGCCGTTGAAGAGTGGCCGTCCGAGTTCGCCCGCTACCGCTGGGAAGGCGCGGACCTCGTCTCGTCGGAGCGGACCGAAGAAGACCGCGCCGGGCGCGACTCGCTCGGCACGCCGGGACGGATTCACACCGTCCGTCAGACGACGCACGTGCAGGAGCGCAGGACGCACGTTCTCGTGCGGCGCAAGCTCGAGGAGGCGGGGATGAAGTTCGTGTCGGCCGACGGCGACCGGTCCGAGTTCGTCCTGCCACGCGTCGAGGAGCGCGCGGAGCAGGTGGACCCGTTCCTGCTTGAGCACCGCGTCGCGGCGATCGTTCGCGGACGGACGTTCCCCGGGCAGCAGCGCGCCGTGATCGAGGCAAAGGCGGAGTCCCTCCGCCGCGAGATCGAGGACCCGTCCACGGACCCCGCCCGCCGCGCGGCGGCCGAGCCGATCCTCCGCAGTCTCGAGGACGGGCTGGCAACGAGCGTCGAATTGCGTTCGATCGAGCGCCGCTTCCACCCCGCGGTCGCCGTTGCCGCGCCGCGCGAGTCCATCGGTTCGATCGTGCCGATCCACGCCGGCACGCGCCTCGTCTACCGCGTGAACGCCGTGGACGCGGACGCCGGGTCCGAGGGCGACGCCGAGGCGATGGTGTTCCACGTCGTCGCGCTCGGGGCGCGAGAGGCCGCGGTGCTCTACACGGGCGGTGTACACGGCTTCCGCCACATCTCCGACCTCGTCGGCGGCCGTGCGCACCACGCGTGGTTCTCGAACCGGGAGAAAGTCCGCACCGACGCCACCGCACCGTGGGTCGGACGCAAGGTGTTCGAGGAACTGAGGGACCTGGGCGCGAGCGAGATCATCATCCAGCGCCGACGCGACCCCGAGCCGATCGCCATCGAGAAGATCGGGGAGGATCGGAGCTTCGTCCGCATCGACGGGCGCCCCTTCGAGGTCCCGGTGTTCCAGTGCCGCACGAGCCGCGACGACGATCTGGTGATCCTCGCGGATCCGGAGAGTCCGCTCGTGCTTCGGCTCGTCGAGTCCGGCGCGAACCTGGTGCGCACGATCGACGCGATCGTCTCCGCTCCGGGCAAGCCGTTCCGGTTCGCGGGCGACGTCGAACTCGCCGCTGCGGCCGCTGCTGCCGGCCGTTAACCCGGATCATTCAGTGCGCCACGAGGGTGTCCACATCCAGCAGGTGAGAGTCCTGTCCGAGGAATTGACGGTTCG
>JAIOPE010000003.1:6992-17641 GCA_021414065.1 Planctomycetota bacterium | reverse complement strand
GCAGCCGGCTCAGGGGGACGCAGCCGCTTCCTCCACGTGTTCCCGGGCGGCCGATGACCGCCCGGCGCGTCACGGCCGCCTGGCCGGCGGGCGGAGGAACTCCATCAGCGCGCGCACGCTGCGGTGGCACTCGAGGGGGTGACGCAACGGGCGGTCGAGATGGAGGTCGTAGTTGTTCCGGCGCCCGTCGCGGCTGCGCGTCAGGAACCCGCCCTGCTCGAGGTCGAGCACGATCTTCTGAACAGCTCGCTCCGTGACGCCCACCCGCGCGGCAACCTCGCGGAGCGGCGGGTCGTCGCTCCCCGCAAGGCAGAGCAGCACGTGGGCGTGGTTGCCGAGGAACGTCCAGCCCGGAGGGGGGACCGGATCGGGAGCGGACCGGGGCGTCGGCTTCTTCCGGAGACGGCTGCTGCGCGCGGCGGGAGACATACGAAGTTCCTTTCGTACGAAGATCGGTTCGCGTATCTAACTTCACTCTATCAGCCCCGCCGCGTGGCAGGCGCCGGAGAACCGGAGAGTGCGACATGGAAGCAGAGCAGGCGACGGGCGGGCCGCCCCGCGTGGGCGTCGTGATGGGGAGTCCATCCGACTGGGCCACGATGCGCCACGCGGCCGACGCCCTCAGCGAACTCGGCGTGCCCCACGAGCGCGCAGTCGTCTCGGCACACCGCACGCCCGAGCGACTCCGCGAGTACGCGATGTCGGCGGCGGGACGTGGGATCGAGGTTGTCATCGCAGGCGCGGGCGGCGCGGCACATCTCCCGGGGATGCTCGCAGCCTGGACGCTGCTCCCGGTCCTCGGCGTACCCGTGGAGAGCCACGCGCTCCGCGGGCTCGACTCGCTGCTCTCGATCGTGCAGATGCCGGGCGGCGTGCCCGTCGGCACGCTGGCCATCGGGAACTCCGGCGCACGCAACGCCGCGCTCCTCGCGGCCCGGATGCTGGCCGTCCACGACCCTGCGCTACGCGGGCGTCTCGAGGCGCTCCGGCGCGCGGACGCGGAGCGGTCGGAGTCCGCGGTCCTCTCGTGACGGTACCCATCCTCCCCGGCGCCGAGATCGGCGTCCTCGGCGGCGGGCAACTCGGGCGCATGTTCACGTTCGCGGCCGCGCGTCTCGGCTACCGCGTGGCGGTGTACGCTCCCGACGACGACACACCGGCCGGCCAGGTGGCGTGCCGGGAGATCCGCGCGCCGTACGAGGACCTCGACTCGGTCGAGCGCTTTGCGCGGTCGGTGTCGGTCGTGACGTTCGAGTTCGAGAACGTCCCCGGCGCCACGGCGGACGCCGCGGCGCGGCACGCTCCGGTGCGCCCCGCCGGGCGCGTGCTCGGCACGACGCAGGACCGGATCCGCGAGAAGGCCGCGCTCCGGCGTCTCGGCCTTCCGCTCCCGCGCTTCGCGGCCATCGAGTCGTCGGCGGATCTCGGCGCCGCGGCGATGCACGTCCCCGGCCCGTCGGTGCTGAAGACCGCGGGATGGGGATACGACGGCAAAGGGCAGCGCCGGCTCGGTTCGGGCGCCGAGCTCCGCGGGGCGTGGGCGGCGATGGGCAGCCCGCGCGCCGTGCTCGAGGAACTGGTTCCGTTCCGCTCCGAGGTCTCGGTCGTCGGCGCACGCGGGCTCGACGGATCGCTCGCGATCTACGAGCCGACCATGAACACGCACGTGGATCACGTCCTCGACGTGTCGGTGTTCCCCGCGCCGATCGCGCGTCGCACGCGAGATGCGGCGATCGAGGTCGCCCGTGCCGTGCTCGAAGGGCTCGACGTCGTCGGCGTCCTGTGCGTCGAGATGTTCGAACGGAACGACGGGGAGTTGCTCGTCAACGAACTCGCTCCGCGGCCGCACAACTCGGGCCACCTGACGATCGACGCGCACGCGTGCAGCCAGTTCGAGCAGCAGGTGCGGTCCGTCTGCGGGCTGCCGCTCGGCTCCACCGAGTCGCTCGCTCCGGCGGCGGCGATGGCGAACCTGCTGGGCGACGTCTGGTCCTCGGGCGAACCGAACTGGCCGGCTGCCCTGGCGGACCCCGGGCTCCGGCTCCATCTCTACGGGAAGAACGAGGCACGTCCCGGTCGGAAGATGGGGCACATGACGAGCCTCGGCTCCGATGCCGGGGCCGCTGAGCGCGCGGTCCGAGCCGCCCGCGCGGCGTTGCTCGCCGGGAAGGAGGGACCGTGGACGCGTCGGTGATCCTCTCCAACCTGCTCACGCCCGCGATCCTCTTCTTCGCGCTCGGAATGGTCGCGACGTTCGTGCGCTCGGACCTCGAGATCCCGCAACCGGTCTCGCGGGCGCTGTCGCTCTACCTCCTCTTCGCGATCGGCATGCACGGCGGTGCGGAACTCGCTGCGGCGGGGCTCTCCGTCGCCGCGCTCGCTCCGCTCGCGTTCGGCGCCGTCGCCAGCGCGGTGCTGCCTCTCCTGTCGTTCGCGGCGCTCCGTCGGAAGCTCGCATCAGCCGACGCGGCAGCGGTGGCCGCGACGTACGGCTCCGTCAGCGTCGTCACGTTCATCACAGCGTGCTCGTTCCTCGAGGATCGGGGCACGGCGTGGTCCGGTCACATGGTCGCCGCGATGGCGCTCATGGAGTCGCCCGCGATCCTCGTGGGCGTGCTCCTCGCGCGGCGTGCCGGTGCGGCCGACGACGGCAGGCCGGCATCGTCGATCCGGGCAGTCCTCCACGAGTCGTTCCTGAATGGTCCTGTGTTGCTCCTCGTCGGCTCGCTCGCGATCGGCGTGCTCGCGGGGGAGAAGGGCTGGAAGAGCGTCGAGCCCTTCGCGCACGCGCCCTTCAAGGGCGTGCTGTGTCTCTTCCTGCTGGACATGGGCCTCGTCGCTGCCCGCCGCATCGGCTCGCTGCGCGAGTCCGGGGTGTTCCTGACGGCCTACGCCGTTGTCGCGCCGCTCGTCCACGCGGGAATCGGGATCGCAGCCGCGCGGGCTCTCGGCATGGCGCCGGGCGACGCGCTCCTCCTCGCGGTGCTCCTCGCGAGTGCGAGCTACATCGCGGTGCCCGCGGCGCTTCGCATCGCGCTCCCCGCCGCCAACCCGAGCGTGTACGTGCCGATGGCGCTCGCTCTCACCTTCCCCTTCAATATCACGTTCGGCATTCCGCTGTACTCGTATGTGATCGAGCGCGTCTGGATGTTGGCGTGAGAACCGCTCCACCGACCGTGGCCTTTTGACCCCTCTTTCCCGGATGAACCACCCATGACCGCAGTCTGGATACTCGCAGGCCTCGTACTCCTCGTGATCGGGGCCGAGGCCCTCGTGCGCGGCGCGTCGCGAATCGCGCTGCGACTCGGCGTCCCCCCGCTCGTGATCGGGCTGACCGTCGTCGCTTTCGGCACGAGCGCGCCCGAGGTCGGCGTGAGCATCGACGCTGCGCGCAGCGGCCGTGACGACGTCGCGTTCGGCAACGTCATCGGGAGCAACACGTTCAACGTGCTGTTCATCCTCGGCGCGTCGGCGCTCGTCGCTCCTCTCGTCGTGGCCCGGAAGCTCGTGCGGATCGACATCCCGGTGATGATCGGCACGTCGATGCTCGCCGCGTGGATGGCGTCGGACCTGCGAGTGACGCTCTGGGAGGGCGTCGCGCTCCTGGCTCTGCTCGTGGTGTTCACGTGGGCGACCGTGCGTTTCTCGAAGAACGATCCCGAGCCGGCTGGGGCTCCCGTGAGCGACGCTCCGCCGCCGCGGTTCCTGCCCAACGCGGCGATGGCCATCGCGGGGCTCGGGCTCCTGATGCTCGGCTCGAGCTGGTTCGTTGACGGCGCGTCGGAGCTCGCGCGTTCGTTCGGCGTGGACGAACTGACGATCGGTCTCACGCTGGTCGCCGCCGGCACCTCGCTGCCGGAGGTCGCGACGTCGATCCTGGCTTCGATCCGCGGCCAGCGCGACATCGCGATCGGGAACGTCGTCGGGAGCAACATCTTCAACATCCTCGGCGTGCTCGGCGCGGCGGCGGTCGCGGCTCCCGATGGCCTGCGCGTCTCGCAGACGGCGGTCTCCTTCGACACTCCGGTGATGCTCGCGGCCGCCGCCGGGTGTCTGCCGCTCGCGTGGACCGGGTTCCGCATCGGCCGACGCGAGGGCGTGGTGCTCCTGGCGATGTACCTCGCCTACACCGGGTTCATCGTGCTCGACGCGCAGAACCACGCCGCGGTGCCGTTCTACGGACGCGTGATGACCGCCGTCGTCCTGCCGCTCGTCGTCGCCGGGATCGCGTGGTCGGTCGCGCGCGCCTGGCGGCGGCGCGGCGAAGTGTCCCCCGGCTGAACCAGCGACGGCGGCGACGCCGCGCGTGCGAGACTCGTCGCATGACCAACGACGTGAGCGATCGGTGGCGCTCCGCCGGCACAGTGAGCGGCTTCGCATCCGCGCCGCCGAACCCGAAGCTCGTCGAGTGGGCGCGCTCGTTCGTCGCGGAGGGAGGCTCTCCGCTCGTCCTCGACATCGGCTGCGGCGCGGCGCGGAACGCGATCCCGCTGGCGACGCTCGGGTGCCGCGTCGTCGGACTCGACCTGTCCGAGCCGATGTTGCTCGCAGCAGCGGAGCGGGCTCGCCGCGAGCAGCTTCCGGACGGTCCGCCGATCGACCTCCGCCTCGTCCGCGGGCCCATGGCGCCGCTCCCGTTCCGCGACGGCGCGTTCGACATCGTCGCCGCCCACGGCGTGTGGAACCTCGCCCGCAGCGACGCCGAGTTCCGCGCGGCCCTCGCGGAGGCCGCGCGCGTCTGCCGCAGCGGCGGCGGGCTGTTCCTGTTCACGTTCTCGCGCGGCACGCTTCCCGCCGCCGCCGAACCGGCCCCGGGCCAGCGATTCACGCACACGCAGTTCGCGGGCGAGCCGCAGGTGTTCCTGACCGAAGCCGACATCTTGGACGAGTTCGCCCGCGCCGGATTCGTCCGCGACGTGCCGGGCCCGCTGACGCGCTACAACGCGCGCTCGCCGCTGAGTACCACCGCGAAGGGACCGCCCGAGTTGTGGGAGGGGACGTTCCGGAGGGAGTGACGCTCAGCCGATCGAGACGAGGTGGAGGACCTTCGTGAGCCGACGGACGAACGTGCGGTCCCGCCGGAGCAGGACGAGTGCCCAGGCGCCGCCGATGGCGACACCACCCCACGTCGCGACGACCCAAGGCCAGGCTTCCTGAGCGGTGCGGCTCCCCACGACCAGAAACGTCGCGAGGAGTCCGATCGCCGAAGTACAGGTCGTCGTTGCGATCAGCGCGCCGAACCGTCGACACCGTGCAGCGCGGCGCAACGTGGCCGGGACCGTCGGGTCGTCGCGACTCATGGGACCGTCAGACTATCGCGGACGCCACCGACCGCCGGGAATGCGGCGGCACCTCAGCGCGTATGCAATCCTCGTCGGAGGCTGTACGCTCCGCCGGTCCCCAAGCCGATCCTCCCGCCACTTCAGGAGAACTCGCGATGCCCCACGTTCCCGGCAGCAACGACGATCAGCCTTCCCTCGCTCGCGACCCGGGCGCCTCCGCTGCGGTCTGGGCGGCGGCCGTCGGCGCCGTCGTCTTCTGCGGTGCGCAGAGCGCACTCGCCGGGGACGTCTCGGTCGAGCGCCAGGGGAAGAAGATCGTCGTCCTCGGCACCTCCGCCGCCGACGACGTCCTGATCGAGCCGGGCGCGAACGCCGGTGAGATCAAGGTGACGGGACAGTTCGGCAGCACGGTGAACGGCGGGGCGTCCGCGACGATCGCCATCGCCAAGAAGGACACGCTCGTCGTCCAACTCGGGACTGGGACGAACTCCACGGAGGTCTCCGGCGTCCTGCCGCCGTTCGCGACGTTCCTCGGGCTCGGCGGCACGGGCAACGACCGGTGGACGTTCTCGAACACGACGCTTCCGGGCTCGGCGAAGTTCCAAGAGGCGGGCGGCGACAACTTCTGGTCCGTCAACTCGTCGAAGATCACCAAGACGTTCATCATCGCCGGCGGTGACGGAGTGGACACGCTCGTGTCGTCGAGCTCCGAGTTCGGCGGCACGCTCGCGGCGAAGTTTGGGCCCGGCGCGTACAACGGCGCGTCGCTCTACAACTGCACCCTGCACGCCAGCGTCGCGCTCCGCGGCGACACCGGGGACGACAACTTCCAGCTCTACCAGACCACGCTCGACAAGAACCTGCTGATCGACGGCGGTGCCGGCGCCGACGAACTCCGCCTCGACGAGTCCACCGTGAAGGGCGGGACGAAGCTCCTCGCCCGCGACGGCGACGACACCGTGCGAGTTTCGGGCTGCACGCTGAAGGGCGCGGCCGCCGTGGACCTGGGCGTCGGCGACGACTCGCTGCAGTTCTTCCTCACGCAGGCCGCGAAGGTGGCGATGAAGCTCGGTGACGGGAACGACGCCGGACAGATGGGCGACCTGCACCTGAGTTCGAAGTTCGTGCTCCTCGGCGGCAGCGGAGACGACACCGTGCGGTTCAACGACACGCTCGGTTCGCAGTCGGCGAAGGACGTGCTCCTCGACGGCGGCACGGGCGCGAACCAACGCGCGGGATCGCCGACACTCACCGGCGGTGGGATGCTCGTGGAGAAGAACTTCCCGAAGTAGCGGTTACTCCTTGAACGCCGTCGCCCCCGCCTTCGCGGCGGGGCTGCCCGGCTTCAGCGTGAAGTCGCCCTTCTCCGCGTCGGTGAACTTCGGGTCCCTCCCGTAAACGCCGTCCTTCTCCGCGACCGGCAGGCGGACGAGTTCCCGTGTGCGCCCCGGCGCGTCCTCGCAGAGCCATGCGTTCCGTTCGAACTTGAACGTCTCCGGCGCCGTGCCCGGGCCGACGTTCACGCCGCCCTCCGACCAGCGATCCGAGCGGAAGACGACGATGTTGTCGGTGAACTCGCCGTTCTGTGTCGGCACGAAGTCCGGCGCGTTCGTCTCGCGCAGGATCCGCATCGCCCACCGGCCGGGCAGGTGGAACGTGTTCCAGCGGACGACCGCGCCGTCCACGCCGACGAATGCGATCGGAGCCATCGACCCCGTGAACGTGTTGCCCTCGACGCGGATGTCCTTCGCCTCGAACTTCGGGCGCGTCCAGCGTTCCAGCGGCGGCCGGAAGAACTCGAGTCCGGTGCTGCCGCCGATGTTCACGGCGCGTCCGCCCGCGTGGTCGAACCGGTTGCGCCGGATCGTCACGTTCTCGGTCGCGCCCTTCGTCTGCACGGCGTTGTCGCCGGAGTTGTCGTCGGTGTTCCGGAACGTGCAGCCCTCGATCACTCCCCGTCGGCAGCCGACCATGTCCACCGCGGACCCGCCCGAGCCCCAGCGTTCGACGGTGCATGCGTCGAGACGGAAGTCCTCGACTCCCGAGAGCTTGATGCCGTCGCGGTTCCCCTTCGGGCCGACGTCGGTGACCGTGACGCGCAGCAGAACGACGTGGTGGGCCGGCGTGTCGAACGTGCCGCCGTCGTCCACGTTGATGCCGTTGCCCGTCTGCCCGGAGAACGCGAGGTCGCGCAGTTCGACGTGCTCCGGATCGGTCAGCTGGATGCCGTTCGCGCCGCCGCGGATGAGCGGCGGGTTCTTAGCGTCGGCGCCGGCGATCACGATCGGCGCGGCGGTCGTGCCGCGAAGCCCCGCGGCGAACAGGTCCCCCTCGTAGGTCCCCGCGGCGACCTCGATGCGCGTCCCCGCCTTCGCCGCGGCGAGCGCGGACCGCAACTCGACCGTGGACTTCACCTTGACGGTGCGGCCCTTGTCGTCGGCGGTTGCCGAGACCGCGACCGCGACGAGCGACCCGACAACGAGGAGGCACGTCAGGCGGCGGGAACTGAGCATTCCCGCAGTCTACGTCCCGGCTACAGCCCCGCGAGCGCGGTCGTCAGGTCCTCGAGCAGGTCCTCGACGTCCTCGATGCCGACGCTGAGGCGCAGGAGCCCGTCGGCGAGGCCGGCGGCGTGGCGTTCGGCCGCGGGGATCGACGCGTGGGTCATGATCGCCGGGTGGTCGAGGAGCGACTCGACGCCGCCGAGGCTCTCCGCGAGTGCGAAGAGGCGGACGCGCTCCGCGACCTTGCGCGACGCCTCGAGGCCGCCGTGGACCTCGAAGCTGACCATGCCGCCCATGCCGCACATCTGCCGCTTGGCGAGTGCGTGCTGTGGGTGCGACGCGAGGCCCGGGTAGTAGACCTTCGACACGGCCTTGTGCGCTTCGAGCCACGTCGCGATGCGCGCCGCGTTCGAGCAGTGGCGCTCCATCCGCAGGTGCAGCGTCTTCGTGCCGCGCAGGACGAGGAAGCAGTCCATCGGTCCGGGCGTGCCGCCGACGGCGTTCTGGAAGAACCGCAGGCGCTCGGCGAGGCCGTCGTCGTTCGTGACGAGCGCGCCGCCGACGACGTCGCTGTGGCCGCCGAGGTACTTCGTCACGGAGTGCAGGACGATGTCCGCGCCGAGGCCGAGCGGGCGCTGGAGGCAGGGCGTCGCGAACGTGTTGTCCACGACGCTCACGCCGCCCTTCGCCTTCGCGATGGCGGTACACGCGGCGATGTCGGTGATGCGGAGCAGCGGGTTGCTCGGCGTCTCGATCCAGAGCATCTTCGTCGCGGGCTGCCACGCGGCGGCGACGTTCTGCGCGTCCGTCGTGTCCACGAAGGTGAATCGCACGCCGAACTTCTCGAAGACGCGGCGCATGATCCGGTACGTGCCGCCGTAGAGGTCGTTCCCCGCGACGACGTGGTCGCCGGGCGAGAGCAGGTCGAGCACCGTGTTCTCAGCCGCGAGGCCGGACGAGAAGCAGAGCCCGTGCTTCCCGCCCTCGAGTGCCGCGAGGTTCTTCTCGAGCGCGGTGCGCGTCGGGTTGTGTGTTCGCGAGTACTCGTAGCCCTTGTGGACCCCCGGCGACGACTGCACGTACGTGCTCGTCATGTAGACGGGCGTCATGATCGCGCCCGTCGAGGGATCGGGCTCCTGCCCGGCGTGGACGGCGTTCGTGGCGAATCGGTGGGTCATGGCGGGGCTCCTCGGGGGCGTGTGATCTCGGGGACGGTCCCCAAAAACTCAAAATCGCGCGAGCCTGCCGAGCGAACTCGAGCCCCGGCAGCAGCGACTTTGAGTTTTTGGGGACCGTCCCCGGGGCGTTCAGGGTCTCCCGGGCGCCGCGAGAACGTGAGTTTGGGCGGACCGGGGGGGGGGGCGAAGAGGGCGATGGCGCGGCGGTCGTGCGCACGCCGGCGTGTACACTCCTGCGATGCGCTACGACCGGATCACGATCGACCCGACCCGCATGAACGGACAGCCCTGCATTCGCGGAATGCGCCTGACGGTTCGACGCGTTGTCGAAGTCGTCGCGCTCTACCCGGACCGTGCGGAACTGCGCCGGGAGTATCCGGAACTCGAGGACGAGGACATCCGGCAGGCGCTAGCGTACGCCGCCGCGTCGATGGAAGACCGCGTGGTTGAACTCTCCGGGATCCATGGACCTGCTGCTTGACCAAGGCGTTCCGCGGGGAGCCGCGTCGCTCCTGCGAGCGGATGGTCACGAGGTCGTTCACGTTGCGGACGTCGGTCACGCGGCGTCGCCGGACGACGTCATTCTCGCAGTTGCACGCTCGACCGGCCGAGTCGTGGTGACTTTGGACGCAGACTTCCACGCGCTTCTCGCTGCGTCCGGCGCGCGCTCGCCGTCGGTGATCCGCATCCGAATCGAAGGCCTTCGCGCACGGGAGATGGTCGATGTCGTCCGCGAGGTGATCCTACGATGCGGCTCGGACCTTCGGTCCGGCGCGGCGGTATCCGTTCGGCCCGGTCGCATCGGGGTGCGATCCCTCCCGCTCGTGGGGCGGCGTGACGATCCGCCGTCGCCCGGCATCGCTATCCTTCCCGGATGACGACTCCCGCCGACTCCGGCTCCGACGTCGCCCTGCGCGCGATCCTGAAGAGCCAGTACCACGCCGCGCTTGCGATGCTGCGCGAGACGATCGACCGGTGTCCCGACGATCTCTGGGCGGGCGGGGGGCACCTGAACGCGTGCTGGCAGGTCGCGTACCACGCGCTCTTCTTCGCGGACTTCTACATGCAGCCGACGTCGCACGGATGGGTGCCGTGGGCGAAGCACCAGGGCAACGTGCAGTACGGCGACGGCATCCCCGGGCCCGCCGACCCGGAGAGCAAGCTCCCGCTCGTCGCCGACCCGTACTCGCGCGCCGACCTGCTGGAGTACTGGGCGGTCTGCGACGCCCGCGTGGACGCGGCGGTCGACGGGATGGACCTGCACAGCCCCGAGAGCGGGTTCAGTTGGTACCCGATCCCGAAGCTTGAGCACCAGATCGTGAACATCCGCCACATCCAGCACCACGCGGCGCAGTTGGCCGATCGGCTGCGGAAGTCGGCCGACATCGGAATCGACTGGGCGGGCGCGCGGCGGGCGAAGCGGTAGGGGCGTTGCGAGGGCGGGGGACGGGTCCGTCACGAGGGCGGGGGACGGTCCACACAAACTCACAAGCGCGAACGGCTCCGCGCACCGAGACTCCACGCCCGTTGAAGCCCTTGTGAGTTTCTGAGGACCGTCCCCTGCGGGCTGAAGGAGATCCTGCGATGCAACCTCTACCGATGATCTGTGTTCGTGACGTCGAGGCGAGCAGTCGCTGGTACCAGGCGGTGCTCGGCTGCACGAGCGGGCACGGCGGGGCCGAGTA
>JAIOPE010000003.1:0-6984 GCA_021414065.1 Planctomycetota bacterium | reverse complement strand
GCTGCAACTGCACCGCTGGGACACGCACGAGCACCCGCACATGGGACGGCCGGACGCCGGACCGGTTGGGAATGGCGCGATCCTCTGGTTCGAGACGGGCGCGTTCGCCGCGGCGGTCGAGCGGGTGCGCGCGTCGGGGTGCGCCGTGCTGGAGGAGCCGCACGTCAACCCGCTCGCGAATCACCGCGAAGTGTGGGTCCGCGACCCGGACGGGTACGTCGTCGTGATCGCGAGCGCGTACGGAGACGTGTGACGGGAGCGGCGGGCGGGCGTCGTGCGAGGGCCGGGGACGGTCCACACAAACTCACAAGCGCGAACGGCACCGCGCAGTGAGACTTCACCCACGCCGCAGCCCTTGTGAGTTTCTGAGGACCGTCCCCTGGGCCAAATGTCGTTTCCTGGGGACGGTCCCCGGGGTCAGCGCGCGAGGCCGTGGATCAGGTCGTACTTCGTCAGGATCTCGCGGCGGCCGCCCTCAAGTTTGACGAGGACGGCGTGGTTGCCGCGGAGGAAGAGCTGGTGGATCTCGCCGAGCGGGGTGTCGGACGACACCTCGGGGAGTGGGTCCTCCATGACCTCCTCGACCTTGGTCTCGCGGCGGTTCTTGTCGCCGGCGGGGGCGTGGAGGAGGAGGTCGATGACCTGTTCCTCGCGGACGGTGCCCACGACTTGACCATCGCGGACGACGGGGATCGTCGAGACGTCCATCTCCTGCATGATCCGGATGGCGTCGGCCATCGACGCCGAGGGCTCGAGGGTGACGAGCGCGTGGATCGGGCGGCCCTTGCGGTGGACGAGGTCCTTCGCGGGCGTCTCTTCGCCGTCGAGCAGGAACCCGTGGCGACGCATCCACTCGTCGTTGTACGTCTTGCCGAGGGACCGCTCACCGCGCTCGCAAACGAGGAACACGACGAGCTTGCCGGGCAGGCCGTTGTGCTTCGCGATGTAGTGCATCGTCGCCGCGAGGCCGGCGCCGGTGGAACCGCCGCCCAGGATGCCCTCCTCGCGGGCGAGGCGGCGCGCCATGCGGAAGCTCTCGCCGTCCTGCGTGCGGATGACGTCGTCGAGCACCGAGAAGTCGAGCGTCGAGGGGAACACGTCCTCGCCGATGCCCTCGACCTTGTACATCTCGGCGCGGGCGACGGTCTTCGTGTGGAAGAAGTCGTAGAAGAGCGACCCCTGCGGGTCGGCGCCGACGATCTTGATGTTGGGGTTCTTCTCCTTCAGGTACCGACCCGCGCCGCACAGCGAGCCGCCTGTGCCGAGACCGGAGACGACGACGTCCACCTTGCCGTCGGTCTGCTCCCAGATCTCAGGGCCGGTCGTTGCGTAGTGGGCAGCCGGGTTGTCCGGGTTGAAGAACTGGTTCGCGTAGAAGCTGTTCGGCGTCTCCGCGGCGATCTTCTTGCCCACGGAGTAGAAGGAGCGCGGGTCGTCGGGCTCGACGGCGGTCGGGCAGATGCGGACGTCGGAGCCGTACGCCTTGACGAGGTTGACCTTGTCCTCGCTCTGCTTGTCGGTCGTGACGACGATGCACTTGTAGCCCTTGACGGCCGCCACGAGCGACAGCCCCACGCCCATGTTGCCGGACGTGGACTCGACGATCGTGCCGCCCGGCTTGAGCAGGCCGCGTCGCTCGGCCTCGGCGACGATCCGCGCGGCCGTGCGGTCCTTCACGGAGCCGGACGGATTCCACGACTCGAGCTTGCCCACGACGGTGCAGGGAAGTCCCGCGGTGATGCGGCGGAGCTTGACCATCGGAGTGCGGCCGATCAGGCCGAGGATGTCGTCTTGGATCTGCATCGCGCCATGGTCTTCAAGGCGCGCCGGAGTCGGAAGAAGAGTCAGGCGCCCGGCGACTTGGGATCGACCTCGCGCGCGGCCAGCGCGGCGGCGGCCCGCTGCCAGAGCACCGCGAGAGCGATGCCAGCGAACACGTCCACCACGTAGTGAAACCGCAGGTACACGGTCGCCAGGATGAGCCCCAGCATCGGGAGGAGCCAGACGGCGAACGCGGGGCGGCTGTGGCGCCAGGTCGTCAGGAGCAGCGTGACGGCGTTCGCCGTGTGCAGGCTGGGGAACGCGTCGCGCGCGTGGTTTCCGTGGATGTGGACCCGCGCGCGGATCATCGGCCCGACGAAGTCGCCGACGAGCGGAACGTGGAACGCGGCGGGTTCGAAGAAGACGTGCGGGCCCATCGCCGGAAGGAACAGGTAGCCGAGGTGGCCGATGAACAGCGCGCCCGTCTCGGCGATCATCAGCTCACGGAACGCGCGCCGGTTGCCGCGGCGCGCCCACCAGATCGCGACCGTGAGCGGTCCGACGTAGTACGCCACGTAGCAGACGGCCATCGTCACCGTGAGCGGCTTCGAGACGAACGGATCGAGGTACGTTGCGGCGTCCCCACCGAGGATCGCCCGGTCCGCGGCGCGGAGCCACGGATCGATCGTCCACTCCCAGGAGCGCGGCGAGACGGCGTGCAACATCTCGTAGCCGACGAGCACGAGCGGGAACGGTAGCCAGTCGATGACGCCGCCCGCCCAAGGCCGCCGCCGCAGGATCGGCCACGCGGCCGCGATCGCCAGGAGCGGAGCGGCGTAGGGGAGCCAGTGGTCGAACGTGCCGCAGAAGAGCGCAGTCGTCCCCGCCACGACCCAGAACGCCGCCGCGAGGCGGAGTTCCGGCCGGGAGAGGAGCGACGGGGCGAGCGTCGGCCCGGGAGGAGGAGCGGCGTCGGGTGCGGTCACGCGACCCGGAACGTCACTTCCGGAGGTAGAGGAACAGCTCGCCGTACTCGCCCGAGTCCGAGGTGGGGCGCAGGACGCGGTGGACCATCTCGAAGCCCGCCTGACGGATCTCGTTCACCACCACGCCGCCCTCGCGGACGAGGAGCACCTTCGGCGGACCCTTCTTCGTCTTCGGCTTCTCGTACCCTTCGGGGAGCTGGAAGAAGCCGGCGGAGATGTAGGCGAGGCCGCCCTGGAAGAGCAGGCGACGGATGTTCGCGAGGTACCGCTGGCGGTCGCGGTCGTCGGTCAGCTTGTAGAACGCACCGCGGTCGATGCAGAGACCGAACGACTCGGCCGGCAGCAGGTTCGGCGTCTCGAACTGGTCGCCGACCATGAAGTCGATCTCGACGCCGCCGAGCCACGCGCGCTCACGGGCGAGCCCGACCGCAACGCGATCGGAGTCGATGCCGACCACGCTGAACCGGCGCTTCGCGAAGAAGACGGCCGCCTCGCCTCCGGCGCAACCGGTGTTGACCATGCGCGTCGGCGAAGGGCAGTACGTGCTGGACGCCAGATCCTGGAGTACCGAGTAGTCGTAGTTGTCCTCGATCTTCGGGTGAATGTCGCTCGCGAGGCTCGACGCGATGAGTGTCGCGTCCACAGGTGGCTCGTCGTTGCGCTCGGGCTCCTTCGGCTTCGAGGGCTGGCCGTGGGACGAGATGCCGCGCGCCTGCTCCGAGAGCAGGGCGGCCGACGCGATCCGGCGGACGTCCGGGATCTGGGACTTGACCAGAATCTCGGTCATCGGCGCCGGGACACGCATCGTCTTGGCGGGGGGCTTCGGCTTCTTGCTGCCCTTGCCGCCGGTCTCTGCCGCCGGCGCGGCCGGAGGCTTTGCGGCCGCTGCGGCCTGCTGCTCGAGGACCGACGGTGCCAGGACCAGCGGCTTCGCGGAGCCATGCTTCGCGCCCGTGGTCTGGGGGGCCGCCTTCACACTCGCGGGGGCCTTGACGGAGTGCGCGAGCGTCTTGGCCGGGGACTTTGCCGACGGTGATTTAGATGACGGTGACTTCGCCGACGGTGACTTCGACGCCGGTGACTTCGACGCATCGGCCGACTTGGCCTTGGCGACCGACTTCGACGCCGGTTTCTCGGACGCCGCCTCGTGCCCCTTCGGCGTGGCCTTGTGGGTCGCAGCGACGGGCGCTGCCTTGGTCGCCTTCTTCGTCAGGCTCGAAGGCTTGGATTTGGTCTTCAACGAAGGCGTCTCCTTGGGTCCGTGCTGCGAGGCTGGATCGGGCCCACCGCGCGCTCTCCGTTGGACGTCTGGGACCGTCGGATGGGTTCCAGCTCTTTCGGGAAAGTCGATCGCGGGGAGCAGCCGATCCTGAGAACGCCGATCGCGGCGGACCCCCTGGTACTTGGATCGCCATGTTGACGCCGACAGCCGCAGGAAGTCGGCTACCGCCATCGATGATGCGTCCCGACGGTAACTCTATGGGATTTCAGGGTGTTCCGCAAGATGGTTCAGCGAAATGCACCCGCCCCGAGGCTGGCTCGTGTCAAACTGACAGGGTCTTCTCGTAAACCCTATACGTCCGGTAGACGCTACCGCCGACCTGACGGATTGCCTGGATCATCGGCAGGTTGTCGTCGAGCACCCACGAGCACTCCGCACCCGTCCAGCCGAGTCGGCGCGCCCGCTCCGTGGACTCGAAGATGAGCGTGGCGTCGAGTCCGGTCCGGCGGAACTCCGGCAGGATGCCGAGCGTGATGACGCGGCCCCGGTTGAGCTTCTTCAGCGCCAGAGCCAGCCTCACGGCGGACCACGGCCAGAGTCGCCCGCGGATCTTGGCCAGGGCCTGGTTGGCGTCGGGGAGGCCGAGGGAGAAGGCGACGGCCCGGCCGTCGCGCTCGGCGAAGAGCATCAGGTCCGGCACGAGGATCGGCCGGAAGGCGACCGCCTGCTCGCGGATCTCGTCGGGCGTGAGCGGGACGAACCCCCAGTTCCGCTCCCAGGCTCCGTTGTAGATCTCGAGAACCTTCTCGACGTCGTCCTTGAAGCCCCGATCGTCGGTCCGGACCGGCCGCAGCACGAAGCGCCCGCGCTCTCGGACCCGGGCGGTGATTCGGGCCAGCCGTTCGTCGGTCGTCGCGGGCATGTCGGCCCACATCGCCACGAGGTCCTTCGCCTTCGCCAGTCCCCACGCCTCGAGGTGACCCGCGTACCAGGGCGGGTTGTAGGCCATGTCCACGACCGGCGGCCCCGGACGCAGGTCCTCGACGATCAGGCCCGAGACGCCGTTCGTCGTGTAGGAGAGCGGCCCCCGCACCCGGTCGCGCCCCCGGGCCCGGAGCCAGGTCGCGGCCGCATCGAGGAGAGCGTGCGCCGTTTCGCGGCGGTCCTCCGTCTCGAACCAGCCGAAGAGGCCAGTCCGGTCGCCGTGGACTTCGTCCTGGAGGTGGTCCACCGTGGCCGCGATCCGGCCGACATCGTGTTCCGCGCCGCGCTCGTTGCGCCGCACTGCCACGAAGTGCTGCGTCTCCGCGTGCCGGAAGAAGGCCGACTTCGGGCTCCACCGCGCGATGCAGTCGTGCAGCAACGGCACGACGAAGTGCGGGTCGCCCTCGTACGGCGGTAGGCCTGCCTTCCAGAACCGGACGAGATCGGACTTCGACCGGGTGACAGGCTCGACGCGGAGGCTGGCACCCGTCACGGGGCGTGCCTCACGCCACCCGGAGGACGCCCGCTTCGCGACCGAGTCGCGCGAACACGTCGAGCACGCCGTCGAGTTCCGCCTCGGTGTGTGTCGCCATGTAGGACGTGCGGATCATGCCCTCGCCCGGCGGGACTGCCGGGGCGACGACCGGGTTCGCGAACACGCCCGCCTCGTGAAGGCTCTTCCAGAAGCGGAAGGTGTCGATGTCGCCGCCGATCGGGATCGGCAGGATCGCCGACTTGGAGAGTGCGACGTCGTACCCCAGTTCGACGAAACCGGCCTGCATCCGCGCGACGTGCCCCCACAGCCGGCTGCGTCGCTCCGGCTCCGTCTCGATCACATCGAGCGCGGCGAGCGCTGCTGCGGCGGAGGCCGGCGTGATCGACGCGGAGAAGATGAGCGCCCGGCTCGTGTGCTGGACGTACTCGATCACCTCTCGCGACGCGACGGCGAACCCGCCCAGGCTCGCGAACGACTTCGAGAATGTGCCGACGATGACGTCCACCTGGTCCTCAAGGTCGAAGTGCTCGCAGACCCCGCGACCGTTCGTGCCGAGGACGCCGACGCCGTGGGCGTCGTCCACCATGACCTTCGCGTCGTACTGCTTCGCGAGCCGCACGATCGCCGGCAGGTCGCAGAGGTCGCCCTTCATCGAGAACACGCCGTCGGTGACGATCAGCTTCCCGGCGCGGTCGGGGCAGGCCTTGAGCTGGCGCTCGAGGTCGTCCATGTCGTTGTGCCGGTACTTCTTCATGTCGCCGAACGCGAGGCGGCAGCCGTCGAAGATCGATGCGTGGTTCTCGCGGTCGCAGAGGACGACGTCGTCCTTCCCGACGAGCGTGGAGATCACGCCGAGGTTGGTCTGGAACCCGGTCGAGAACGTGATGCAGGCGTCGCGGCGGAAGAAGCGCGCGAGCCGACTCTCCAACTCGACGTGCAGGTCGAGCGTGCCGTTCAGAAAACGTGAGCCGGTGCAGCCGGAACCAAACGTTCGGATGGCGTCGATCGAGGCCTGGACCACCTTTGGGTGGTGCGTGAGGCCGAGGTAGTTGTTCGAGCCGATCATCACCAGGCGGTGGCCGTGGATGACGACCTCCTCGGTGTGACTCTCCGAGATCGGCAGGAAGTAGGGGTAGAGACCCGCCTGCCGCAGTTCCTCGGCGCGCACGAAACGGCGGCACTTCTCGAAAAGGTCCAAGTGGGTCTCGCCGATGGGGACGTTAAGAGCGCAACGACGCACGAAACCGGGCACACCTGCTGTGTCCGGAACTCGCGGGGTGGTCCAACCCCGCCTCGGAGGGTAGGAGCCCCTGTCTGGCCGGTCAAGGGATCGTGACGAAAGCGCGAAGTCACGTGACGATGGTCCGGATGCCGACGGCGACGGGCTGGCGCGTGCTCCTGACGGGGGCGTCGGGATTCGTCGGACGCCACGTCGCGACCGATCTCCGTGCGGCGGGGCACACCGTCGCGTGTCTCGTCCGCAAGGAGGCCGACGCCGTGCGGCTCGCTGCCGAGGGTTACGAGGTGGTACGGGG
>JAIOPE010000137.1 GCA_021414065.1 Planctomycetota bacterium | reverse complement strand
CGTCGTCCATTCCGACGAGCTTCGTCAGCCCGTCGCGAGCGTCGAACGTCGCGCGTACCTTGCGACCGACGAGCGCTTCCGCCACGCGGGCCGCCGCGGCGTCCTCCTCGCTGCGGCCGGTCGGTGCCCGGCCGGCTGTCTCCGTGTCCACGGGCTCACCCCAGGGACGCCCGTCCTTCGCGCGCTCGTGGTGCACGCGCACGACCTCGAACTCCACGTCCGAGCCCCGCGCGACGCGGCCGGCCAGCGTGACGTGGACCTCGCGCGCGACGTGCTGCGGAACGAGTTCCTCCCGCACGCGGAAGTCAGCGGAAATGGACGTCCCGTCGGACCAGCGATAGACCGGGTCGCGCCCGCCGCAGGCCGCAGACAACAGCGCCACGGCCAGCGCCAGGGCCGGCGCCGCGCGTCTCACGGCAGCGACTCGGGGGGCGTCTGCTCGTAGGGAGGCTGCCCCGCCCAGTGGAGTCGCGTCCGCAGGATGTCGTAGAAGGTCCGGTCCGCGGGGAACACGAGCGTCGCGCGGCGCGGCGAGCGGCGTACGGTGACGAGCGCACCTTCCTCGAGTTTCACGAAGTCCTGGCCGTCCACCGACATCCCCGGACTGCGCGAGCCGGGCCCCACGCGGAGGTCCAGCACCTGATCCGCACGCAGCACCAGCGGACGGTTCGCGAAACTGTGAGCGCACATCGGAGATACAACGAGCGCCTCAAGCTGAGGTTCAACGATGGGACCGCCGGCCGCCAGACTGTGCGCCGTGCTGCCGGTCGGCGTGGAGACGATCACGCCGTCGCCTCGGTACGTGGTCGCGGGGAGCCCGTCCACGCGGAGGTCGATGGACAGCGACCGCGGATCCCAACGCTCGACGGCCACGTCGTTCAGGCCAACGAACGGCCCGTCGATCCGGCCGTCCGGGTGCGCCGCCGAGACCTCGAGCCGCATCCGGTGCGACAGCACGGCCTCGCCGCGGACGACCATGTGCTCGAGCGCGTCATCGAGTTCGCGGGCGTGAACGGCCGCCAGGAACCCGAGGCGCCCGAGGTTCACGCCGAGGACCGGCACGTCGCGCGCACCGAGGCGGCGAACGGCCTGGAGGATCGACCCGTCGCCGCCGAGCACGACGATCAGGTCCGCCGCCGCCTGTTCCAGCGGCACGCGGGCCTCGAGGTCCACCCCCATCACTTCGACGCGCCCGCGCAGGCGCTCGACGATCCGCGCCGCGGCTTCGGCCGCACCGGGCTTCGTGCCGTCGCCGACGATGAAGATCCGGCGGGCGATCAAGAATGCCTCGCGAGGACGTACGCCGCGAGGCTGATGAGCTGTGGTGTCGCCGGCGTACCGGCCGCGAACGGCGCGGCGTCGCGGACCAGTTCGTCGGCGCGTGCCCGACTCGCTGCGACCCCGATCGCGGCAGGGTAGGTGACTTTGCCCTGGGCCCGGTCCTTGCCCGGCGTCTTGCCGAGGTCCACGGCCGCGCCCTCCTCGTCTAGCACGTCGTCCACGATCTGGAATGCGAGGCCCAGGCGACGCGCAAACTCACCGAGATCGGCCAGCAACCGGTTGTCGGCTCCCACCGCGATCGCGCCCATCCGCAGCGACGCCGTGATCAGCGCGCCGGTTTTCCGCTCGTGAATGCTGCGCACCATGAGCTCGTCGGGTGCGCCGCCCTCGCCCTCGAGATCGGCGCACTGACCGCCGACCATCCCGTGCGTGCCGGAAGCCGCGGCGAGTTCCGCGACCAGCGACGCGACGCGCGACGGGTCGGGGCTGGTCGTCGCGAGCAGACCGAAAGCGTGCGTGTTCAGCGCGTCGCCGGCAAGGATGGCCGTCGCTTCGTCGAACTTCGCGTGACAGGAGAGTCGCCCGCGGCGGTAGTCGTCGTCGTCCATCGCCGGCAGGTCGTCGTGGATCAGGCTGTAGGTGTGGAGGAACTCCACGGCGCACGCCACGCCGAGCACCGACGCCTCATCGCCCCCCGCCGCGCGAGCGCCGAGCAGCACCAGAGCCGGGCGGAGACGCTTGCCGCCTCCAAGGACGCTCCATCGCATCGCCTGGTGACAACGTTGCGGATCGCGGTCGGCCGGGGGAAGGTGCAGGTCCAGGGCGGCCTCGACCCGGGGTCCCCAGGCGGCGAGGTACTCGCGGATCGGTCGGGTCGGATCGCTCACGGCACCATGCTACGCAACGCCTGCGGATCATTCATGAACGTACGCGGGCCACGGTCGGCGGGGTCCTTCATGATCGATCCGCGCCGGCGGCGTATCCTCGCCGGGCTTGGACCCCGACACCGCCAGCCTGTTGCCCGTGGGAGAGTCTGCCGCGCTCGCGTGCGCGGCGTGCTGGGCCCTGTCCACGGTGAGCTTCACGGCTGCGTCTCGACGCGCCGGAGCGACCGCCGTCAACCAGTTTCGGCTCCTCGTGGCATGCGTGCTGCTGGGCGTGGCGTTCGTCGTCTGCGGGATCGCGCAGGGCTTCGAAGCTGCGCCCCCGACGCGGCAGGCGCTGCTCCTCAGCGCGTCGGGCGTCGTGGGTCTGACGCTCGGCGACGCGGCCCTGTTCCGGGCGTTCGTGATTCTGGGCGCCCGGCGTGTGTCGCTCCTCACTGCGCTGGCTCCGGTGATCGTCGCACTCCTCGCGGCCTGGCTGCTGGGCGAGCGCATCGGGCCTGTCGGGATTGCCGGGATGGCCCTAACCCTCGCCGGAATCGCGTGGGTCGTGCTGGACCGGACGCACGGCGGCGAGGCCGTCCGCGGGAGCATCGGCGAGGGGATCGCGCTCGGCGTGTGCGCGGCGCTCGGACAGGCGGGCGGCGCCGTGCTGTCGAAAGCGGGCCTCGGGCAGGTCGGAGCCGACACTCCGCTCGGCGGCCTCGCGTTTGGGGGAGCGCACCCACAGGTCGTCACCCCGTTGCTCGGAACTTTGCTCCGGATGCTGGTGGGAACGGCCGCGCTGCTCGTGTTCACGATCCTGACGGGCCGCCTCCGGCAGACCGCGGACGTCGTGCGCGATCGCACCGCGCTCGGGTGGTCGCTCGCCGGCTCCGTGTTCGGACCCGCCGTCGGCGTCTGGCTCTCGCTCGTGGCGTTCGCTCACACCGAGGCGGCGATCGCGCAGACGCTCCTCGCGCTGGCGACCGTGCTCGTGCTGCCGGCCTCCCGCTTCCTGACCGGCGAACGCGCAAACCCCCGGGCGTACGTCGGAGCTGCGATCGCCGTCGGCGGGGTCGCGTTGCTCGCGTTCCGCCAGCGATTCAGTTGGTGAGCGTCTTCGCCTTCGCGCGGCACGCTTGCATGCGCGCTGCGGAACCAGGGAGGACTTCCTCGTAGACGCGCAGGATGTCGCCCTTTTCGAGTTCGTCCACCCGGTCGATCACTTCGTACGCGAGCCGACCGCGCTCGGCGGAATCGGTGACGAGTTCCGCGAGACGGACCTGCGTCTCCTGGGCGCGCACCTGGAAGGCGATGCCAACGGCGTCATGGACGTTCTCGTGTGTCCGCGCGGCCATGAGCAACGCGTAGCGCAGCGCGTCGTACGAAGCCGCCGACGGCGCCTTCTCCGCGGCGGCCTGGAGGCGATCCACGTCGGCCATCTCGGGAGACCCGGCAGGCGGGGTGCACGCCGCCAGGCAGAGGACGAGCGCTGCGAGTGCGACGGAGAGGACGATTGACGAGCGATTCCGTTCACGACGCCCTTCCGCGGAGCAGAGCGGCCGGGCCGGACCGAGGAGGACGCGACCAAGCGCTCGTGGCGACGTTCCCGACGAGGTAGGCACGAGCCGCGAACGGAAAAGGACGGAACGGATCATCCGCCGAGCATACCCGCCGCGGGCGATCGTCGATCAACGCGCCGCGTGCAGGTCGGATCAGGCAGTCGCGGCCCACGCCTTCGCGTCGGGCGTGCCGTACTGGCCGAGGTACGCGACGCAGCGCGCCTTCAGGTCGGCGGGAAGACGTCCGGTCGCGCCGAGGTGCGTCAGAATCTCGGTCATCGTGACGGTGGCGTGGACCGGGACACCCGTGTCCTGGGTGAACTTCGAGCAGGCGTCGATTCCGTCCGGCCCGACCTCCTGACGGTCCACGGCGATGACCAGCGCCGGGAAACGTACCCCGTCGACGAGCGACCGGAGCAGGGCCACGGATTCGTACTTCGTGGCGCCGGTCGTGAGGACGTCGTCCACCATCACGATCCGCTCGCCCGCCACCGGGCGGTGGCCGACGAGAAGCGCCGCAGCGTCGGCCTTCGCGGATGCTTCCTCCCCGTGCATCTTCTTCTCCTTGCGATCGAAGAGGTACGGCTTCCGCACGCCCTTCTGCGCAAGCGAAACAGCGGTTGCCACGGCGAGCGGGACGCCCTTGTACGCAGGCCCGAACACGCTGTCGAAGCCGTCGGCGCCGCACGCTTCGAGAAGGCGCGACGCATAGGCGTCGCCGAGACGAAGCAGCCCGAGGCCGTCGTCCACCAACCCGGTGTTGACGAACGTCGGCGAGATCCGCCCGCTCTTCAGCGTGAACGTGCCGAGCCGAAAGGCTCCGGACTCGACCAGGAAATCGATGAACTGACGCTGCCAGTCGTGCACGGGCGGAACCTCCGGGGGATGATCCGGAATCTACCGCCTGACGGGGACGTCCTGACGGGGACGTCGCGCGAATCGCGGACGCGCGGGAGCGGCAGGGCAAACGAGAGCGCGACGGTCTCCGGCGGGAGACCGTCGCGTCGGGATCGGATCGAAGCGGGTTCTACTTCTTCTTCGGCGTGGACTTCGGGTCGGCCTTGGCCGGGGCGGCCGGCTTCTCCGACTTCGCGAGGGCGGCGCACGACTCGTAGTACCCGAGGACCTCGGCGTACTGCTTCTTCATGTCGTCGCTCGTCTTCGCGTCGAGCATGGAGATCGCGAGCTTCTGCTGCTCGACGGCACGGTCGATGAGTCCGAGTTCGCTGTAGACGCGGGCCAGCGTGTCGAGGTTCGCCGCCTGCTTGCCCTGCGTCAGCTCGACCGCCTTCTTCGCGGCCGAGAGCGCCAGCGATGGGTCGCGCCAGGAGACGTCCGTCTCGGTGGCGAGGCGCCACGCGAAGCCGTTCAGGCCCTCGGCGTCCGCCTGGAGCTTCGCGACGAGGTCCGCGCACCACTTGCGATACCCCGCGGAGTCGTCCTTCATGCGCCAGATCTGCACGCGGATGTTCGTCGCCTCTTCGTTGCCCGGATCGGTCGCCAGCACGGCGTCCGCGGCGGGTCCGATCAGGTCCGGATCCCGCGTCGGGAGCTGCCGGAACATCTCCTTGCGCTTCTCGGCCGTGCTCTTCGCCTTCGCCATGTCGAACGTGCCGGCGACGACCTTCTCGAGGACCGCGTCCATCTGCGTCGGGTGGCCGTGCCACGCGAGCGCACCGGACTTGTCGATGATGAATGCGTGGGGGATGCCCTGGGCGCCGACCGCCTGCATGTAGGCCGCAGACGTGTTCTGGAGGTTGTCCACCGCGACCGTGTACTTGAACTCCGGCGTCTTGTCCGCCACGAACTTGCGGACCTCTTCGGGCTTCTCGGTCGAGACGCCGATGATCCTCAAGCCCTTGTCCGCGTACTTCGCCTGGACCTCGCCAAGGTGCGGAATCGTCTGCTTGCAGGGTCCGCACCACGTGGCCCAGAACTCGACGACGACGACGTTCTTGCCCTTGGCGGCAGCCAGATCGACGGCTTCGCCCTGGACCCACTCCATGATGTCGAGGGCAGGGGCTTCGTCCCCGATCTCAAGGCCGTCGGCACGCGCCGACGAGGGCGAAGCGACGGACATCAGGACGACCGCCGCAGTCGCGGCGAAGCTCTTCCACCAAGCGTTCATGGGATCTCCTTCGAAGGGCACCGCGGAACACAGCGCTCCTTCCAACAGACGCGCGAACCAGGATAGAGGTTCCGCGCACCCGGCCCGCAAGTCAAGCGACCCGGGCGGATTCCCCTTCGCGCCCCGCGCCGCCCGCCGTAAGCACTTCCCGTGCGGCGGGTCATCATCCTCGGTTCAACCGGCTCCGTCGGAGCGAACGCTCTCGACGTTGCGCGGTCGCTCCCCGACCGTTTCCGGGTGGTCGGGCTTTCGGCGAACACCAGCGCCGCGGCCATCGTGCGTCAGGCCGCGGAGTTCCGCGTCGAGGCGATCGCCGTCGAGGACGCCACCGCCGCGGGCGAGGCGGAGACGCTGGCCCGCGCGCAGGGACTCAAGCTGCGCGTGTTCGCGGGCGCCGGCGCGGCTCTCGCGCTGATGGATGCCATCGACTCCGACGTTCTCGTCCAGTCCACGGTCGGCGCTGCGGCGCTCCGCACGACGCTCGCCGCGCTGGAGCGGGGCGGCATCTGCGCGCTCGCGAACAAGGAGAGCCTGGTGATGGCGGGGCCGTTGCTGCTCGCCACCGCAAAGCGCTGCGGCGCCACGCTCGTCCCCGTGGACAGCGAGCACTCCGCGATCTACCAATGCCTCCGCTCCGGCCGCGCAGACGAGGTCGAGCGCATCCTCCTGACGACGAGCGGCGGGGCATTCCGCGACCGCCCCATCGAGGAGCTTGCGCACGCGACCCCCGCGGAGGCGCTCCGGCACCCGACCTGGAAGATGGGCCCGCGCATCACGGTGGACTCCGCCACGATGATGAACAAGGCGCTGGAGATCGCCGAAGCGGTCGTCCTCTTCGACGTGCCGCCCGAGAAGATCCGCGTCGTCCTCCACCCGCAGTCCGTCGTTCACTCCATGGTCGAGTTCCGGGACGGCAGCGTGATGGCCCAGATGAGCCGTCCCGACATGCGACTCCCGATCCTGTTCGCGATGGCGTACCCGGACCGGCCACGCTACGAAGCGGTGCGGTTCTCGATCGCCGACTTCGGAACGCTCACGTTCCGCGACCCCGACCCGCGCCGGTACCCGGCGCTGGAACTCGGACACCGCGTGGCGCGCGACCGGGGCGTTGCGGGCGCCGTGCTGAACGCGGCCGACGAAGCAGCCGTCGAGGCGTTTCTCGCAGGTCGCATCCGCTTCCCGGAGATTGCGGAGCGCGTGCGACGGACGCTCGACCGGCTCGCGCCGGCCGGGACCGCCCGGGAAGCGACGCTCGACGAAATCCTCGCGGCGGACCGCCGCGCTCGCACGGAGGCGACGGATTGCTGAACCTTCTCGCTCTTGACGTCGCCAACGTGGCAAAGACCGTCCTCGGAATCGGGGGCCTGATCTTCTTCCACGAACTCGGCCACTTCCTCGTCGGCCGCGCGTGCGGCGTGAAGGCCGAGGCGTTCTCCATCGGTTTCGGCCCGGTGCTCGCGAAGTGGCAGCCCGGCGAGACCGAGTACCGACTCTCCGCCGTGCCGCTCGGCGGGTACGTGAAGTTCCTCGGCGAGAATCCCGACGAGCGCGGCGACGTGAACCCCCGTTCGTTTCACGCCGCGACGTATCCGCGCAAGGCCGCGATCATGCTCGCCGGCGTGACGATGAACGTCATCGCGGCGTTCATCCTCTTCGTCGCCGCGTTCTCGAGAGGCGTGGACCTGCCGGCCCCGGTGATCGGCTCGCTCACGCCCGGGATGCCCGCAGAAGCCGCCGGGCTGAAGCCGGGGGATCGCTTCCTCCGGATCGACGGCCACCGCATCCTCGACTTCTCCGACGTGGCGCAGGAGTGCGCGTTCACGGAGGAAGTCGAGGTCGTGGTCGAGCGCGCCGGAGCCGAGCTCCCGCCGATTCGCATCCGCACAGCACTGTCGAAGGACGACGGCATCCGTCGGATCGGCTTCAGCCAGGCGCTCGATTCGTCGGGACTGATGTTCCCCACAGTGGGATCCCAGGCCGAATCCGCCGGCCTGCGCGCCGGCGACCGCGCGGTCGCCGTGAACGGTGCCGCGGTCGCGGATCTCGAAGCGGCGTGGTCGCTCCACCGCGCCGCCGCGGCGACAGGCGCCGCGTCCGTGGCGTGGACCGTGGTTCGCGACGACGCCCGCGTGGAGGTTCCGCTTCCGACTTCGCTCTGGCGGATCGGGATTGCGCACGACGCCGCGGCTCCGGTCGGCGAGTGGCTGACGGTGACGATCGATCCGACACTGCCGAGCGCCGCGCGCGACGCCGGCATCCCCACAGGCGCACGGCTGGTCTCGGCCGACGGAGCGCCCGTGCGCACGCTCGACGATCTGAAAAAAGCCGTCGCGATCGCCGGGCCGGCGGCGCGCGAGGTGGCGATCGAGTGGCGCGCGCCGGAAGGAAGCGCCGCGCCGACGACCACGCAGGTGCGCCCGGCGAAGTTCACGGCGGAGACGCTCGGAGATCTCGGCGTCGCGATGCCCGGCCTCCGGCACAACGTCCGCGAGGAGAACGTCCTCAGGGCGGCCGGCCTTGGGCTCGATCGCACGCACCGCTGGGTAATGCGGATCCTGTCCACGTTGCGTTCGCTCGTGACCGGCGGAGTCAGCGCGAAGCAACTCCAGGGCCCCATCGCACTCGCGAAGTCCACCTACGAGACGGCCGACATGGGCTGGCCGTACCTGTTTCTCTTCCTCGGGATGATCAGCATGAACCTGGCAGTGCTCAATGTGCTGCCGGTGCCCCTCCTCGACGGCGGTCAGCTCGCCCTGATCACGATCGAGAAGGTGCGCGGCCGCCCGCTCCCCGACCGGGTGCTCGAAGTCGTCCAGTGGACCGGGCTCGTCCTCCTGCTCTCCTTCATGCTCTTCGTGGTCGTGAACGACCTGAGGCGCTGACGCCGACGATGTCGAGCGCCCCAGCCCTGCTCCGCCTCGTGCGCTGGCCCGGCGCGGTGACGGCAGCCGGCAACACGGCTGCGTGCTTCCTGCTCGCCCATCGCCCCGGCAGCCCGGGCGGCACGAGCGCGGCGGTGGGCGCGATCGGTGGCGCGGCCCTCGTGTACGCAGGCGGCGTGGTTCTGAACGACGTTGCCGACGCCGAGCGCGACCGCACGCTGCACCCGTCTCGCCCGATCCCGGCCGGTCTCGTGGATCGCGCGTCCGCGTTGAAGTTCGGCCTCGCGTTGCTCGCGGCCGGCGTCGCGTCCACCGCGTTCCTGGCCAACCCTGCGGCCGCCGCGGTCGCGGCCGCCTGCACCCGGTCGCCCTGTTCGCCTACACGGCAATGCTCACGTGGATCAGCACGCTCGAAGACAGGTCCCACCGCCGGTGGGTTCCCGGCGCGCTCGCCGTGGCGCTGGCCGTCGTCGCAGCCCTGCCGTGGGCCGTCTTCCCGAAGGGCGCGTGGCCCGAGTCGCCCGGGATACCCCTCGTCTTCCTCACCGCGGCGTTGATCGTGGCGGCGCGCGATGCCGTCGAGACGCCAGGACCGGGGATCGGCGCCATCGTCCGCGCAGGGGTGTTCGGATTCCTGCTGGTGGACTCCGCGTGGCTGTTCGGCGCGGGGCGCTACGAGGCGGGGTTCTGGGCCATCCTGATGTACGTCGGCCTGCGAGTGGCGCTGATGCGCGCGCGGTCCTGACGGGCCCTGCCTACGGCCCGAAACGCTTCTTCATGATCGCGGCCCACCTGGGGTCCGCGTGGAGCGGTTCGAGATCGCCGTCCTCCGTGACCCACTCCCGCGTGAGGTCCTCGTTCCCCGACGAGATCTTCGGGTCGAGGGCGCGGGCCAGTTGCTCGAGGGCCTCGGCGTACCGCTTGCCCTGCGCCAGAGCGCAGGCGCGGTTGTACCCCTGGATCGACGGCTCTTTGTCGGTGAGCTTCTGGATGATTTCGATGATCTCCTCGAACCGCTTGGCCGCGTCGTCGTACCTCCCGAGCTGATGCAGCACGCCGGCCAGTTCCGAGAGCTCCGTGGTGTAGATCTGATATGGGATCGCAGCGATTTCCGGGTCCAGCATACTGAGACGCTGCCTCATGCTGTTCACCGCGGACTCGAGCATCCTGCGTCGCGCGTCGAGGCGCTCCGGGGCACCGCGGGCGCTCAGGATGACCTCGATCGACTGGGCGAACGCCTTCTCGAACCGACGCGGGCGCATGCCACCGAAACCGTCCGCATCCAGCAGGCTGCGGTGCGTGTCCTCGAGAACGTCCTGCATGACGTCGAGGTCGGCCACGTCCGCGAGCGCCTGTGCCGCGAGGTCGAAGATCTCGTCTCGGTCGATGTTCGCCGGAAGCGGGTCGAACGTGCGGTAGCCGCGACGCCGCGACGCCGCGACGTCGCGCAGGGCCGCGACGCGACGCACCTGGTCGAGCTGCGGGTCGGACGCATCCCCCACGACGATGAACTGATCCTCCAGCGGTACGTCGAGGAGCATCGCCAGGAGCACCGGCTGGGCGTCCCACCCGAACTCCAGCAGCGCGGTGTAGCGACCGCGGTAGCTGCCGCCTTTCCGGCGCCACCGCGACAGCACGTCCCGCTCGACTCGACGCTGCACGTCGAGCGCCCCGAGGTGACCGAGCCGGGCCACCCGCTCTTTCGCCGCCACCGGGGCATCCTGTGCGCCGGCTGCGATCGACGGCTCGAGCGCAGCCCGTCCCGCAGCGACCGCGTCTTTCCCGAGCGTGACGAGCGCACGGATCGCCGTCTCCGCAGCCTGCGCGTCGGGTGCAGCGGCGGCAGCCGCGATCTCGGGGACCAGTTCCGTCATGCCGCGCGTGGCGGCGAGCGCCATGAGCGCGCTCCGCCCCGGCGGCGTGGCCCCTCGAAGCGCCTCCGCGACGTGGGCCGCGGTCAACCCGTCCATCACCTCGAGACGCGTGGCGGCCGATTCGCGCACGCCGGCGGATTCGGAAGAGACGTCGCGCAGCAGCCGCACGCGCAGGGCCGTCTCTGGGCCGTCGGGGCCATCCGCCGGTGCGGCCGGTGCGGCCTGCGCCGACGCGACTGCGATGACGACTGCGATCGCGGCTGCAATCGTCGCAAGAACGAGCGGGGTGCGGATTCTGCGCATCGGGTCGCTCGGCATCCTACGGGAGATTCCGCGTGTGGACAGGCCTTCCAGGCGATGCCTCGTGACACTCGATGTCGTACCCTGCGAGGCGTGACCGGGCCGTCGGCGGCAACCCCGTTCCGAGGAGTCTTCCACTCTTGGCTGAGAGCTTCCAGGCGAGGACCGAGACCGAACTGCGCCGCGGCGTGCTGCAGGTCGTCGTACTCGCGCTGCTCCGCCGACGGACGTACGGCTACGACCTCCTCCGCGTTCTCGCCGAGCGCGGCCTCGCGACCGAGGAAGGCACGCTCTACCCCGTCCTGCGGCGGCTCGAATCCGAGAAGTTGCTCGTCAGCTCGTGGGACACGTCCGGATCCCGCCCAAGGAAGTACTACGAATCGACCGATGAGGGAAGGGCCGCGCTCGCGAGCCTCCTCACGGCGTGGGACCGGGTGGACCGGTCCCTCCGCGGGGCGTGCGCAGAATCCGATGCCGAACTCCCACCGGACCCCGACCGAACGACTCCTCAGTGACTACCTGGGGCGGCTGCGCTCGCAGCTCCCGGTGCAGGGCGGCGACGACATCCGCCGCGAGCTCGAGAGCTCGCTCCTCGACCGCGCGGAGGGCATCGCCGCGGAGCGGGGCGCACCGCGCGCCGACGCTGCGATCCTGCGGGAAGCGATGCACGAAGTCGGTGAACCGGAGGATGTCGCGTCGTCCTACGCCCCGCGCGGGCACGTCGTCGCGCCGGAGCACTACCGGGCGTTCCTCGTGTGGACGACGATGGCGTTCGCCGTGCACCTGGTGCTCGTCGGGGTCGCGACCGCCGCCGACCGGGCAATTCACGCAGGGCCATTCGCAGTCTCGCCCGTGGGGCCGCACGGGTTCCTCAGCGTCGCCGCCGCCGCGATCCACGCACTGCTCCTCGACGTCGGCCTGATGGTGGTCGTGTTCGCTGCCGCGCCTTGGGTACGCCGGTTCGCGAGTCCTGCAAGACTCTCGTTCGGCGTGGACGCCGCGCCGCGCTCCGCGGGCGCCCGCGCCGTCCTGTCCATCCTCATCGGCTGCATCCTGGCCTTCTTCCGCGACCGCCTGTTCGTCGTGATGGACGGTCCGGACGCGCACCCTCTGTTCACGCCGTGGTTCAGCGCGGTTCTCCCGCTCATCCTCTCGCTGCTCGCGTTCGCCGTGATCGTGGATGCGCTGTACCTGATGCTCGGGGAGACGAAGGCCACACTGGCGATCGACGCCCTGCACGGGCTCGCGACGCTCGCGGTGATGGTCCATCTCACGCGCGGCGAACCGCTCTTCCAGGTGCCGGTCGCCGAAGCGTTCGACTCGTTCCGTGCGCCGATCAACGGGTTCCTCGACGACCTCGGAACGCTCGTCCTGCTCGCGCTCGCCGGAGTCGCGGCCGTGAAGACCGTGCGACGTCTCGTGCGCGCCGCCCAGGTCTGAGCGACTACGCCCGGAGCCGGGCGAACTTCAGCTTGCCGACGCGGAGCACCGTGCCGTCGGCGGGCGTCAGCATCGCCTTCGCGTCGGTCACCTTCACGTCGCCGAGGCTCACCGCGCCCTGCTGGACCAGGCGCTTCGCCTCGCCGCGGCTCTCCGCGAAACCGGCGAGTACCACGAGGTCCGGCGCAGCGATCGGGCCGGACACGCAGATCTCCGGCAGGTCGTCCGGGATCTCCTTCTTCGTGAACACGCGGCGGAACTCTGCGGCGGCGCCGTCGGCCGCGGCTTCGCCGTGGTAGCGGGCCACGATCGCCTTCGCCAGCGCTTCCTTCGCATCGCGGGGGTGCCCGCCGAGCAACGCGGCGACGCGGTCTTCGGGCACCTCGGTGAAGCTCGCAAACCACTGCGCCATGAGCGCGTCAGGGATCGACATCGACTTCCCGAACTGCTGCTCCGGCGATTCGGTGATCCCGATGTAGTTGCCCGTGGACTTCGACATCTTCTTCACGCCGTCGGTGCCGGGCACAAGCGGGTTCACGAGGATCGCCTGCGGTTCCTGACCCTCGATCCGCTGAAGATCGCGTCCCACGAGCAGGTTGAACCGCTGGTCGGTGCCGCCGAGTTCCAGGTCCGACCGCACGACCACGGAGTCCCAGCCCTGCATGAGCGGGTAGAGGAACTCGTGGAGCGAGATCGGCACCTCTTCGCCGAAGCGTTTCGCGAAGTCGTCGCGGACGAGCATCTGCGCGACCGTCATCCGGCTCGTGAGGCGCACGACGTCCATGAACGACAGCTTCGAGAGCCACTCGCCGTTGCGGCGGATCTCGAGACGGTCGGGCAGGAGGATCGTCCGCGCCTGGTCGAAGTACGTCTGGGCGTTGGCGTCCACAGCCGCTTCGTCGAGCGGCGGACGCAGCGCGTTCCGGCCCGACGGATCGCCGATGCGCGCCGTGTAGTCGCCGATGATGAGCACGGCCACGTGCCCCATCTCCTGGAACGCGCGGAGCTTCCAGATCGGCACGGCGTTGCCGAGGTGAATGTCGGGGGCGGTGGGGTCCACACCGAGTTTCACGCGCAGCGGTCGGCCCGTCGCGCGACTGCGCTCGAGCTTCTTCCGCAGTTCGTCCTCCGGGAACACCTCGGCGGAACCGCGCTGGATGCGGCGCATCTGCTCATCGACGGGCGGGAAGGGCTCGTTCACGGTTTCGGGCCTCCGGCCGGCGCGTCGAGTTGGTCGAGGCGCGTCAGCGCCGCCCGAAGGACGAACGCCAGCGGTTCGTCCTTCTCGATGGCGCCCCGGAGGACTTCGCGGCCCTCCTCGCGCTCCGACGGCGCCAGCAGTTCCGCGGCGACGAGCACGTGCGGCGGCGATCGCTTCGCGACGGCCTTCCGAAGCGACGCCAGCGGGTCCACGGCCATCGGCTCGTAGCCCTTCTGGAACACTCGCACGATCGCCGGCTCGATCGGAAGCGCGTCGAAGAACTCCGTTTCGCCCACGCGGATCGCGACGGGTCGGAACGAGCCGGCGATGCGGAACACGCTGAATCCCTCGTGCGAGAGCTTCACCAGGTCGGCGCCGATGGTGACGCTCACGTCGCGCTCGCCGCCGGGCGGAATCGCGAGGTCCTGGGTCACCGGCGCCCGCAGCGTGAACTCCGACGTCTTCACGTTGCCGTAGACGTCGCGATCCTCGCGCGAGATCTGCAGCACGAAGAGCGCATCCGACGAGTCCCCCTCGCGACGCGGCGAACGCAGTTCGGCCGTGCTGAGATTGCGGAGCACGATGCGCACCGGCGCGGGGTCGCCGTCGGTGACGACGTCCTTCACGGGAACCGCGCGCAGCTTCACGATCTTCTCGGTGACCACCGCGGACCGGGCGCGGACCCGCAACTCGCGGAGCCGTTGCTCGAACTCGGCCGGCACGCCCTCCCGCATCGCCTGGTTCGCGAGCGCCACGGCGGTCAGCGGGTCGCCGGCCCGCATGGCCGCTTCGGCCTGCGCGAGGGCGCGCTCCGCCGCCACGTAGGCATCGCTCGTGGACCGCGTCTCGCCCTTCGGGTTGGCGGTGCCGATCACCACCGAGCCCTGCGACATGGGGTCGAAGTCCGCGTCGTTCGACTTGCAGCCGCCGCACATCACCGCGGCCGCAGAACAGGAGAGGGCCGCCGCGACGACGTCGCGGCGGCCCAGGATGCAGCTCAGGAAACGGAACGACGGGCGCCCGGCCGGGACCTCGCTGCGAGGGTGGACGGCCGGGTCCAAGGGACTACTTCTTCTTCGCGGGCCGCGGCTTGCGGTCGCGCGAGAGGTCCACGTCTTCTTCCTCGGTGGTCGCGGCGGGAGCAACGACCTCGCCGGCCTCGTTGAGGAGCGTGAGCCCGATCTTCCTCTCCTCCGGATCGACGCGGAGGACCTTCACCTTCACGGTGTCGCCGATCTTCACGACGTCCTCGGGCTTCTGGTCCTTCGTGGTCGCCAGCTCCGAGACGTGCAGCAGACCCTCGAGGTCCTTCTCGAGCTCGACGAACACGCCGAAGTTCGTGATCTTCGTGACCGCGCCGTCGATCACCGTGCCGATGCCGTAGCGCATCGGGATGTCGTCACGCCACGGGTCGGAGGCGAGTTGCTTGACGCCGAGCGCCACGCGCTTCTTCTCCTGGTCCACCGCGAGAACGACCGCGCGGACCGGGTCGCCCTTGTTCACGAGCTCGTTCGGGTGCGCGACCTTCTTCGTCCACGACATGTCGGAGACGTGCAGGAGGCCGTCGATGCCCTCTTCGATCTCGACGAACGCACCGTAGTTCGTGAGGTTCCGGACGACGCCTTCGATGATCGTGCCGACGGGGTACTTCTGCTCGACCTGGTCCCAAGGATTGGCCTCGGTCTGCTTCATCCCGAGGCTGATCTCCTTCTTCTCCTTGTTGATGTCGAGAACGATGACCTCGACCTTGTCGCCGACCTTGACCACCTCGCTCGGGTGGTTGATGCGCTTGGTCCAGGACATCTCGGAGATGTGGACGAGGCCCTCGAGGCCCTCCTCGAGCTTCACGAACGCGCCGTAGGGCACCACGTTCGTGACCTCGCCGATGACGCGCGTCCCGAGCGGGTAGCGGTCGTCCACCTTCTTCCAGGGGCTCGGCGTGAGCTGCTTGAGACCGAGGGCGATGCGCTCGCGCTCGCGGTCCACCTTGAGGACGACCACCTCGAGCTCCTGCTCGATGCGGACGCACTCGCTCGGGTGGGCGACGCGGCCCCAGCTCATGTCGGTGATGTGGAGCAGGCCGTCGATGCCGCCCAGGTCCACGAACGCACCGAAGTCGGCGATGTTCTTGACGACGCCGTGGCGCACCTGGCCCTCGGCGATCTCCTCCATGAGCTGACGCTTCATGGCGTCGCGCTGCTCCTCGATGAGCTGGCGGCGCGACACGACGATGTTCTTCCGAGCGTCGTCGATCTTGATGATCTTCGCTTCGATGTCCTGGCCGATGAACTCGCTGATGTCGGCCTGGCGGCGGATCGAGACCTGCGACGCGGGGAGGAAGGCCGGGACGCCGATGTCCACGACGAGTCCGCCCTTGATCTTGCGGAGGACCTTGCCGGAGACGGTGTCGCCTTCCTTGTGCGTCGAAACGACGCGCTCCCAGCCGCGCTGGCGGTCGGCCTTGCGCTTGCTGAGAACGATGGCGCCCGACTCGTCTTCGACCGACTCGAGGAGCACCTCGACCGTGTCGCCGATGTCGATTTCCTCGGGGTTCTCGAACTCGCTCTTCGAGATCACGCCCTCGGACTTGTAGCCGACGTCAACGATGACGTCCTCGTTGATGATGTCGAGGATCCGGCCCTTCAGGATCGTGTCCGGAGCGAAGGTGCTCACGGCCGCGGCGTTCTCGGAGCCCTCGCCGGCGCCGAAGATCTCGGCAACCTGGGCTTCGACCTCACCCTCGGTGAGGGCGAGCCGCTTCAGCATGTCACGTGTGTTCATTCTGCCTGCTTCTGCCGCGAGGAGAACCCTGCGGCATCACGAGACGGTCACCCGGAGTTCCGCCGCCCCCCGACTTGGGGGAACCGCGCGAATGCAACGCGGCGCCGTCGTGCCGCCGTGCTGCCTCCGTTCTGTGTACGAACTCCTCAGGTTGCCACGGGGGCGACGGAGCCCAACCGAAGTTCCAGGATGCGTCGGCGGATGTCCGCCGAGACCTCCTTCGCGTCGCTCGCCTCGCCGTAGGTCACCGGGGCGCCGTAGATCAGCCGCACGGGGCCGGCGCGGAGGCTCGGGACCTTCGCGCCGCGGGGCCAGACGCGGCGGGTCCCGTCGAGCGAGACAGGCACCACCTGGGCCCCCGTCCGCTTCGCGAGCAGTCCGACGCCCGCCCGGAACTCCTGCACCTCGCCGCCCTCCGACCTCGTGCCCTCGGGGAAGATCAGCACGGCGTTGCCCTCGCGCAGCTTCGTCTCCGCGCCGCGCAACGCGCCGAGCCCCGTGCCGTCGCGATCCACTTCGATCATCCCGCACAGCGATCCGACCCACGTGCGGAAGCGCGACCGCTCCTTCCCGCTGAAGAAGAGCGATCGCCGCGCCATGTACCAGATGTGCCGCTTCACGTAGGCGCCGACGATCGGCGGGTCGAGGAAGCTCTCGTGGGTGGACGCGAAGATCACCGGACCCGTCGCCGGGATGCGTTCCATCCCCTCGGCGTGAACGCGCCACCAGATGCACCCGAGGCCGCGCAGGACCGCCTGCGCGGTGCGATAGAAGGCCAGATTCGGGGGCCGGTTCGGCGGCGCGCTCTGCGGGGGGCTTGGCGTCTCGTTTGGCGTCTTGTTCGGCATGAGTTTGCCGGGCCCCGTCAGTTCCGGGGCGCCTCGGCGCGTGCCTGAACGCGCGCGAGCAGCATCTCCACGACGACGTCGAGGGAGAGGTTCGTCGTGTCGATCCGCTCGGCGTCGGGCGGACAGACCAGCGGCGCGGTCTTGCGTCCCTTGTCAGTCTTGTCGCGTGCGCCGATCTCCACCTGCACCTTCGCGACGTCGGTCTCGCCGCGTTCCGCGGCACGGCGCGCGGCCCTGACCGACTCGTCGGCGTCGAGGTAGAACTTCAGGTCTGCGTCCGGGAAGACCACGCTTCCCATGTCGCGTCCCTCGGCCACCACTCCGCCGCCTGCTGCGTAGTCGCGCTGGAACGGGATCACCGCGGTCCGGACCGGCTCGTGTGCCGCGACGGTGGGTACGAGCGCGGTGACGACGGGTCCGCGGATCTCGATCGAGACGTCTTCGCCGCCGAGGTGGACACGCCCCGTCGGACCTTCGCCTTCGAGTACGATCCTCGCGTCTCGGGCCAGTTCTGCGACCCGGTGCGCATCGTCCGGGTCCACCCCGGCACGCAGCGCAGCGAGCGTCACAGCGCGGTAGACGGCGCCGGTATCGAGGAACCGGTACCCGAGGCGCGCCGCGAGTCGCCGGGCGCACGTACTCTTCCCCGCTCCGGCGGGACCGTCGATGGCGATGGTCAGGCGCTGGGTCACGGGCGCGGTGTCGTCTGGCAGTCGGGCGTGGATCGAGACATGGGTCGAACGCTGGACGCTAGCGTCGCGTGGGAGTCGCGGGAAGCGGTTTCGTGATGCGCCGACGGTCCGCGGTCACCCGGCGAACCGCTCGAACGTCAGCCGTCCCCCGCCGATTCGGGCGAACGTAGCGTCGCCGGCGTCCCACGCGCCGAGAACGACCACGTCGCGCGATGCGCCGTCCACCTCGATCCGGTGGCAGCGACCCCAGTGGACGTGACCGCACACGAGAGCGTCGGCGTCGTGCGCTCGGATCATCTCCGCCACAGCGCCCGCGTCGAGGCCCATCTCGCCTTCGGACTTCCGCGCCATCTCCCGCTTCGACCCGGCACGCGCCGCTCGCCCCGACCGCTGCGCGATCGACGCAGGTGCGGCTCGGAGCAGGTGGCGGACGAGCGGCGTGCGTGCGACGCGGCGGTAGGCCTGGTAACGGACGTCCTTCCGGCAGAGCAGGTCGCCGTGGGTCACCGCCACGCGGAACGGCCGGGCGCGGCTCCCGTTCGAGTCGTCGTCGATCGCGACGACGTCCGCCAGCGTAGTCACCCCCACCGAACGCAACTCGGGCGACGCCGCGAAATCGCGGTTCCCCTCGATGAAGCCGACCGGCGTGCCGGCGTCCACGACGTGCCGCAACGCGCCGAACACACGAGCCATCGACGGCTCACGAGCCTGGTCCGGCGTCACCCAGAACTCGAACAGGTCGCCGGCGATCACGAGAGACCGCGCGCCGGCCGCCGTGCCGGTGAGGAACGCGACAAATCGGTCCACCCCGGACGGGTCCCCCGCCGAGAGATGCACGTCACTCACGATCAACCGGTCCGCCATCGCCCAGGAAGCTTCACCTCGGCCCCCCCGGTTGCCGACGAGAGAACCGTCCATGAGCTTCTTCGACCGCCTGAAATCACTCGTCGGGTCCCGTGCCGATGCGTCGGTGGACCTGACGGGCCCGCTCCGACTCGCCCTCGGAGACGGCATCGCGTACTACCAGGAACGGTTCGCCGTGACCGGTGTGCGTCGCGTCGAGGGCAGCGGTCAGGTCGTGTGGCAGTACTGCCTCCGCGACCGGTCGGGGGAGCGCACCGTCCTCGTCGCCGAGGAAGGAGCCGAGCTCAAGCTCTGGATACAGCGCATCGTCGATGCCGAGCTCCCGTGGGACCAGGACGTCCTCGACGGCATCGACGAAGAGCCGTTCAAGCTCACTGCGCGCGGTCGGGCCGACGTCGCCGCCGTCGGCGACACGGGAGTGCCTGCGTGCGCCGCGGTGGACTACCGCGAGTTCGAGGACAGCTCGTCCGAGCGTACGGTCGTGCTCGAGGATTGGGCCGGCCAGCGCGAGGTCCGCGTCGGCGAACTCGTCCACGAAGCGGAGGTCACGTTCGTCCGTGCGTCGGAGTCCGACGGGGAACCGGTGGACGTCTTCGGCGTGGGCGCCAGCGACATGAACGCTCCGCGCGGCACGCCGGACGCGGCGTCCGGCGCACTGACCGAGCGCCGCGACGAAGACCCCGACTCGTTTCCAACCGAAGAGGCCCCGGAGGACCGGGACCCGACGGCGTTCGACGACGACAGTTGGGACGAGGACGACGACGACGCCGACATCTCGACGTCGAACGGCGTCGAAGTCGAGCCGGTCATCGACTCGGAGGAAGACGAGTGGTATGCCGCGGCCCAGGTGCTGCGGGCCCAGGCGGGCCCGGCGGAACGGCGCTGACGCGCCCGCGTCACGTCTCCGGCGGACCGGCGTCCATGCCGTAGTGCTTCATCTTCTCCCAGAGGTTCTTCCGGGAGATCCCGAGGATGCGCGCGGCCTCCGCCTTCCGGCCGTGTGTGTGATCGAGCGCCGCGCGGATGGCTACCTTCTCGGCGTCGGCCGACGCATCGGCGAGCGTCGTCACGCGGCCCGGCGCAGGCTTGCGCTCCGGGATCGGTTTGCTGCCGAGGATGTGCTCGCGACTCAGGACTTCGTTGCCGCCGGCCAGCGCGATGGCGCGCTCGACCGCGTGCTCCAGTTCGCGCACGTTGCCGGGCCACGTGTAGCGCAGCATCGCGTCCATCGTCTCGGTCTCGATCCGGAACGGCCGCCCGCGGCCGTAGGCCTCGATGAAGTGCTGCGCGAGCAGCTTCAAGTCGTCGTCGCGATCACGGAGCGGCGGCAGGTTGACCGGCACGACGTTCAGCCGGTAGTAGAGATCCCGGCGGAAGCGGCCTTCGTTCACCGCGTCTTCGAGGTCCACCTTCGTCGCCGCGATCACGCGGACGTCCACCTTGATCGTGCCCGATCCGCCAAGACGCTCGATCTCGCCTTCCTGCAACACGCGCAGGAGCTTGACCTGCGTCGAGAGCGGCATGTCGTCGATGTCGTCGAGGAACACGGTGCCGCCGTCTCCGTGCTCGAACTTGCCGATCCGACGCTCGCGGGCGTCGGTGAAAGCGCCCTTCTCGTGACCGAAGAGCGTGTCTTCGAGCAGGGTCTCGGGGACCGACCCGCACGAGATTGCGACGAGCGGCCTGGTGCGCCGTGACGAGAGCGTGTGGATCGCTCGCGCCACGAGTTCCTTGCCCGTGCCGCTCTCGCCGGTGACCAGCACACGCGTGTCGGACGGCGCCACGAGCCGAATCGTCTGGAACACCTCGCGCATCGACCTCGATTGGCCGAGGATTCCCTCGAGACGCTCGGCGCGGCCGAGTTGCTCGCGCAGCGTGCGGTTCTCGGCGACGAGCCGACGCTTCTCTGCGATGCGGCGGAGCAGCAGGATCACGGTGTCGTACGGGAACGGCTTGAGCAGGTACTCGTACGCGCCGGCTTTCATCGCCTCGACCGCAGTCTCGACCGTGCCGTAGCCGGTCATCACGATGACCTCGGTGTCCTGGTTCTTCTGCTTCACGAGACGCAGGACCTCCATGCCCGGCATTCCGGGCATCTTGAGGTCGGTGAGCACGGTGTCGAACGAGCGCTCTTCCAGGTGTTGCCGAGCTTCCAGTCCGTCCTTCGCGACGACCACATGGTGCCCCGCGGCTTCCAGCGCGTCGCGGAGCGTCACCTGGATCGTCTTCTCGTCGTCCACGAGGAGGACCTGCATGGACACGGTCTGCGCGTTGCTCGACGTCATCTCGTTCCGTTCTCGCACGCGGCCCGCGCGGCGTCCAGCACGGCAGCGACAGCGACTCCGGCGCGCGCTGCAAGTGCGCGGCAGTCCTCGAACTCGGGGACGCGACTCGTCGTCTCGCCGCAGTGCGTGCCGATCTTGACGCGCACGTCGCCCCACGGCGTCACCACCGTGGCGAAACTCCGCGCGAGCACCGTGCGATCGGTTCGCGTCCGCCGCACGCCGAGCGTGCCGGTCTCCCGGAAGATCGCGCGCTCGACCGCAGCTCGCGTGCCGTCGGTCGCGAGCGCTACGAAGAGATGCGCCGGACGGCCCTTCTTCATGGTGCAGGGAACGACGAACACGTCCAGCGCGCCCGCGGCGAACGCCGCATCCATCGCCACCGCGATCTGCGTCGGTGCCACGTGATCGAGGTTCGTCGAGATCTCGATGACGCTCTCCTCGGGCGACTCGGCGCGTCCAAGGACCGCGCGCAGCACATTCGGCGCGTCCGCCGGGTCGCGGGTCCCCGCCCCGTAACCGGTCCGCTCGACGACGAACCCCGCCGGAGCGCCGGACTTCGCGAGCGCGCCGACGAGACACGCCCCGGTCGGCGTGACGAGTTCGCCTCTGCCCTGCTCGAAGCGCACGTCGAACCCGTCGAGGCAGTTGAGCGCGCCGGGCGCGGGAATCGGCATCGTGCCGTGCGCGCACTTCACGAAGCCGGACCCCGTGCGCAGCGGGCCGACGAAGATCCGGTCCACGTCGAGTGCTTCGAGCGCGAGGCACGTGCCGACGATGTCGCAGATCGCATCCACCGCGCCGACCTCGTGGAAGTGGACGTCCTCGGGCGGCATCCCGTGCACGCGGCCCTCGGCCGCAGCGAGCAGACTGAACGAGGCGAGCGCGCGATCACGGACCCGCAACGGCAGATCGGCGGCGGTGAGCAGGGCGCGGATCTCGCGCAGTCCGCGGGCCGCGCCGTGCGCGTGCGGCGTCTCGTGGTCGTGGTCGTGAGCATGACCATGATCGTGAGGATGACTGTGAGTGTGGCCGTCGGCGTGCGAGTGCTCGTGGCCCGAACCCGCAGGGTGCGCAAAAGCGCCCGGATCTGCGTGCTCGTGTCCGTCCAGGACGACCTCGAACTTCGTCGCCGCAATCGCATGGCGCACGACCGTGCGCCGCTCGAGCCGGTCGCCGCTCACGCCGAGCTTCGCGAGGCCGTCGCGCACGGCCTCGAACGGAGCGCCGAGGTCCAGCAGGGCGCCGACCAGCATGTCCCCCGCCACGCCGGAGAAGCAATCCAGGTACAGGTCCTTCAATCGTCCCTCCGCATGGCGGTCACGGCCGCACCGCGCCGCGCGCCGAGTCGATCGGCTGCGTGGCCCTCGCGCACGGCGATCTCGATGAACCCGACGCTTCCCGGGTACGCCAGCAGTTCCCCCGGCGCCACGGCGCCGTACGTGTCGGCCCAGCGCGCGACCGCGTGGTCGCCGACGACGACTCTCCAGTCGTCACGGGCGCCGGTCAGGTCGCCTGGGACGAAGTTCGTCACGACGTTTCCAAACCGGTCCACATGGAGAACGCGGCCGACGCAGCGATCCGGGCCGACCGCAGGGGCGAATCCCGGCAGGGGCTCGATCGCCGTCGCGGCGTCGCCGACCAGAGCGAAGTCGATCCCACGGCAGAGGTGCGCGCAGACGGGCGCCATGACGTCGCGCCCCTGGAACGTCATCCCACGTCGTGGCCGCATCAGCCGCTCGTTGGTGACGTACCGGGCCTCCTGGAGTCCGCCCAGCGCCTCGACGACCGGCGCGAGCACTCCGTTGTCCGGCGCAACGAGCGTGTGACCTCCGGCTCGCACGGCGATCACGCGCCGCGCCGTGCCGACGCCGGGATCGACGACGCACAGGTGGATCGTCCCTTTGGGGAGAAACGGCACCGCCGAGAGCAGGAAGAAGGCGGCCTCGTGCAGGTCGCCCGGGGCGACCGCGTGCGAGACGTCCAGCACCTCGGCCTCGGGCGAGAGCGTCCGGATCACACCGCGGAGGATGCCTGCATAGACGTCGGTCAGGCCGAAGTCGGTGGTGAGCGCGACGAAGCGCGGGCGGGCCATCCCCGGAGCATACGCCCTCGACTCGGAACTCGGCCGTACCTCGTCGGGGGCGGGCGCCCGACCCGGAGCGCGGGGCGGCGGCACTCCCGGCGGTCGCTGCTCCCGATGCGAGGAGTGTCGGCGCCGGCGGGACTCCGCGTCGCCGGATCTGTGCCTGGAACCGGGGCGCGTCCCGAGTAACTTCGGGGGATGCACATGCACCGCACCCGACCGGCCCTCGCTGTTGCCTTCGCCGCCCTCGCCGCGCTGTCGTCGTCAGCCGCGGCCGCTCCGGATGGTCCCGCAGCACCTGCGGCGCCCGGCGCGCCGGCCGCGCCCCCGAAACTCGCGGCGTGGCAGTACCCGAAGGAGATCTCGGTCGCCGGGCGGAAGATGTTCCTGAACGAGCCGCAGGTCCTCGGGCGCGACAACGCGACCGGCGAGATCAAGCTGCGGTTCGCGGCGTCGATCCTCGACGGCGCAGGGCGCATCACCTGGGGCATGGTCGAAGCCGCAGGCACGTCGCACCTCGATCTCACGTCGCGCCTCGTGCTCGTGGACGGCATCAAGTCCGGAGCGTCGGCCCTCCCGCAGCTCGCCGAGAAGGAACGCGACGACGTCACGAAGGCGCTGCCCGACGCGCTCCCGAAGGACCTGCTGCTGCGCCTCGAGCTCGTGACGAACGCGACGGTTGGACTGCCGGTCGAAGCGATCACCCCGCCGAAGTTCTCGATGTCGCCCCCGGAGCTCCTCGTTCGCCGCACGCCCGCCGTGCTCGTTCAGATCGACGGCGAGCCGGTGAAGGAGCCTGTGGCCGACTTCCCGTTCGAGTACGTGCTGAACACGTCGTCGGACCTCTTCCGAGATCCAAAGGCCGACACCTGGTACCTGCTCGTGGACGGTTCGTGGCTCGAAGCGAAGGCGCTCCAGGGCCCATGGAAGGCCGCCGCACAGGTGCCGATCCTGCTCACACAGCTCCCGGTCACGCATCCTCGCGGCCACATCCGCGCGTGGATCCCCGGAACGCAGGAGTTCACGCAGCGCACCGGCGGCAAGAAGCCCGTCCCGCCGACGTCGTTTCCAGAGATCCTGGTCCGGGAGAAGCCGGCAGAACTCGTCCTGCTCGAGGGCGACCCGCTCTTCATGATGGTCCCGGGCGTGAAACTGCTCGTCGTCGCGAACACCGCGAGCGACATGCTCTACCATCCGAAGTCGGCGCAGTTCTTCCTGCTCGTCGCCGGGCGCTGGTTCGTCGCCGACGACGCGCAGGGGCCGTGGAAGGAAGCCGCCGGCGCGCTCCCCGAGGAGTTCGCGAAGATCCCGCGGGACCACGTACGGGCCCACGTGCTCTGGAACGTCCCCGGCACGCCGGAGTCGGCCGAGGCGGCCGCCGTCGCTGCCATCGAGGAGCGCATCACGCTCACGCGGGCGACATCCATCTCGATCCAGTTCGCCGACAAGGAGCCGCGTCTCGTACCCATCGAAGGCACCGATGTGAAGGTCGTCACGAACTGCGACGACGAGGTCTTCGTCACAGGCGGCGCGTGGTGGTGCTGCGCGCGCGGCGTCTGGTTCAAGTCCGACGACGGCAAGACGAACTGGGCTCCGGCGACGCAAGTGCCGAAGGCGCTGGACGGCATCCCCGAGGCGGGCGGTGCATTCCAGGTGCGCGACTGCCGCGCTGTCGGCGCGGTCGAAGCGGGCTTCCGGTTCGGCGTGACCGGGGGGTACTCCGGCCTGTTCACGTGGAAGGGACTGCCCCTCTACGGCACCGGCTACACGCGCCGCGGACTCGCACGCAACGGCAACTGGTACCCCTACCCCCGGACGTGGGGCGAGAACCGCTGGTACGACCCGGTCGCCGGCGCGTTCCAACCGCGCACGGTCACGTACACGGCCGACATGAAGGGCGTCGCGACCGAGTGGTCGCCGTACACCGCGAGCTACGGGCGCGTCCGTGGCTTCGCCGACCGATACAGTCAGGGCGGCCGCCGCGCCTTCCCCTGGACGGCGGACTCCGGCAAGTTCGATCTGTCCGCACCGCGCCCTGATCCGTTCGAGACCTGGGGCACGCAGATCAAGGAACGCGACGGCGTTCCCGCCGCGAGCTTCCCCCTCGGCGATCGCACTTCCGAGACGTCGTCGAAGGAGCTTCCCGTCGTCGCCGATCCGCAGGGACTCGCGTGGCGCATGGGCGAGAAGGGCCCAGAGACGTGGAAGGACGCTCGCTGGCAGGCGCCCGATCCGAAGGCCGGCGAGTCCCTCGGCGCAGAGGAGAAGCGGTGGCTCGAGACCTTCGCCCGCCTCAACGCCCGCCCCGATCAGCTCCGCGCCTGGGCCGAGAAACGCCGCGCCCCGCTCCCGGTGAATCCGACGATCACGAAGTAGTCAGGCCGACGATCAGATCTCGTCGTCGTCCAACGGATCGCGCGGCTTCCGCGGCAGCTTGACCTCGCCGAGGGTCGCCGGGAACGCCTTCGCGAAGTCGTACACGGCGTGGAAGTCGTCCATGGTGTCGTCGTCGGTCTTGCCCATCTGTTGGGCCTCGACGCACAGGAACACGATGCGGCCCACGTCGTCGGTGGTGCGCACGTTCCACTCGGCGAGCACGGTGCGCGCGAGCGGCCCGAACTCCGCGAGAGCGAGCGACCGGAACGCGTCGAGCAGCTCCCGGCCGGTGACGTGTCCCTCGCGGCCGACCTGCTCGTGGGCGAGGCGCAGCGATTCCTGCACGAACTCGTAGGCGGCGCGCGGGTAGCGCGGCTCCCTGCGTCGGATCGAGGAGATCGGGTCAGTGTCGGTCACGGGCGGGCCATCACTGCGGCAGCGCGGCGAGCTTCGCGTCGTCGAAGCGCGGGAAGAGATTCGGGGGTTCGCCGAGCGGCGTTCCGGCGGTCAGCACGCCCCATCGCGCCTCGGCGACGAAGTCGGTTGCAGCGGGCTGTCCGAGCGTCGCGCGCAGCACCGCGCACTTCTCGGGGAAGATCGGGGAGAGCGCGAGTCCGAGCAGACGCAGCGACTCGATGCAGTCCGCCAGGATGCCGGCAACGCGCCCGGTCTGCGCCGGGTCCTTCGCGAGCTTCCACGGCTTCTCGTCGTCGAGATAGCCGGACATCTCGGCCACGGCGACGCGCACCGCAGCGTTCACCGCGAGCATGTCGAGCGTCTCGGGGACAGCGCTCACGGCGGCGACGACCGCAAGCGTCTTCTCGCGGAGCGAGTCCCCGCGGGGCCCGCCGCCGCCGAGCCCGGGGAACTTCCCGCCGCAGGCCTGGTGGGCCATCTTCACGACGCGGTTGACCGAGTTGCCGAAGCCGTTGGCCAGCTCGGCGTTGACGCGTTCGCGGACGAGATCCCACGAGAACGCGGCGTCATCGCCCGGCTTCATCGCGGTCGCGAGGAGCCAACGCGTGACGTCCGTGCCGAGCACGTCGAGCAACGCGTCGATCGACGGAGGCGGCGGGCCCTGGTCCGTGACGCCTTCGCGCTTCGTCTTCGACACCTTGAGCCCCGTCGCGTCGAGGAGCCATCCGTGCGCCAGGAGCTTGCGCGGGAGCGACTCGCCGGCTGCGAGCAGCATCGTCGGCCAGTAGACGGCGTGCGTCGTCAGGATGTCCTTCCCGAGGATATGCGTCGCATGCGCCCACCACGTCGCGTGACGCTCGCGCGCCGCCGGGTCGTCGCTCAAGTAGCCGATCGCGCTCTTGTAGTTGAAGAGCGCGTCCACCCACACGTACGTGACGTAGTCCGCGTCGAACGGGAGGTCCACGCCCCACGAGAGCCGCGCCTTCGAGCGGCTGATGCAGAGGTCATCGACGGGCTTCCGGAGGAACCCGAGGACCTCGTTCTTCCGCTTCTCCGGGGCGAGTTCCATCTCGCCCGACTCGATCCGGCGGGCGAGCTCCGCGGCCCACTTGCCCATGCGGAAGAAGTAGTTCGACTCCTTCAGCCGAGCGACGTCGTGGAGCACCGGCTGGTCCGGGCAGCGCCCGCCCGCCGCCTGCACGTCGGTGTCGTTGAAGTACCGCTCGCAACGCGTGCAGTACCAGCCCTCGTACTCGGCGCGATAGACCTCGCCGCGCTCGTGGAGCAGCGTGAGCACGCGGGAGACGACCGTCTTGTGCCGGGGCTCCGTCGTGCGGATGAAGTCGTCGTAGCGGACGCCGAGGCGGGCGTGGAGTTCGCGGAACCGTTGCGAGTACGTGTCGCAGATCTCCTGCGGCGGCACTCCCTTCGCCTCTGCCGCCTGCTGGACCTTCAGCCCATGTTCGTCCGTGCCCGTGAGGAACCACGTCGGCACGCCGAGCATGCGGTGCGCGCGGGCGAGCACGTCGGCCAGCACCGTCGTGTAGGCGTGCCCGATGTGGGGCGCATCGTTCACGTAGTAGATGGGCGTGGTGACGTAGAAGCGCTCGCGTGACATGTCGTGAAGTCTAGCCCCGCTTCCTCCGCGCCGGAGAGTAGCCTCCTACGGACCCGATCCACGGAGACCCGATGACCACGCAAGGACAGACCCCCGCCGAGAACCTCGCCAAGTGCCTCGCGAGTCCGAGCTACCTGCGGGCCTACGAAGACATGGTGCTCCTGCACCGCACCGAGCTCCGGCCGGTCCGTCTCCAGCTCGAGTTGCTGAAGGCGGAGATGCTGCTCCAGGAACAGGGGATCGAAAGCACCGTCGTCCTCTTCGGCAGCGCCCGCACGCCGCCGCGGGAGGAAGCGGAGGCCCGCGTCGCCGCGGCCAGCCACAAGTTCCGCGAGGCGCCTCGCGACCGCGACGCCGAACGGGAACTGCTGATCGCCACGAACCTGCTGAAGAAGTCCCGCTACTACGAGGAAGCCGTGAAGTTCGGACGGATGGTCTCGTCGGAGTGCCAGGCCGGCGGACGCAACATGTACGTGGTCTGCACGGGCGGAGGACCGGGCATCATGGAGGCCGGGAACCGCGGCGCGTGGGAGACCGGCGCAAAGTCGTGCGGCATGAACATCACGCTCCCCCACGAGCAGGCGCCGAACCCGTACATCACTCCGGAGCTCTGCTTCCAATTCCACTACTTCGCGATCCGCAAGATGCACCTGCTCCTGCGCGCGAAGGCCGCCGTGTTCTTCCCCGGCGGGTTCGGCACGCTCGACGAGTTGTTCGAGACGCTCACGCTCGTTCAGACGCGCAAGATGGCGCCGATCCCGATCGTCCTCGTCGGGCACGAGTTCTGGTCCCGGCTGATCGAGTGGAAGTACCTCGTCGAGGAGGGCGTCGTCAGCCCCGAGGACATCCAGCTCTTCCGCGTCTGCGAGACTGCCGAGGAGATCTGGGCCCACATCTGCGCGTTCAACAAGCCGCCGGACGTCGAGCCGGGCGATCAGACGATGGAGATGATGGGCGCGGGGACGGCGTAGCTCGTACCGAGCTCGCTACAATCGCGTCGGAGGTTTCCCCATGCGAACGCTCCAGATCGCCGCCGCAGTTCTTGCCGTGCCGTTCTTCCTCGCCGCCACCGCCGGTTTCCCAGCGGCCGAGACCGACTGGACGAAGCAGATGGGCGGCCTGCCGTTCGTCGTCGGGATGGAGCGCGGACGCGACGAGGCGAAGTTCACCGGGCTGCCGCCGATGGTCTTCTTCACGTCGGGGACCGACCCCGACAGCGCGCGCTTCGGCGCCGCGATGTGGAAAGACGACGACGTCCGCGCGAAGGTCGCCGGGTACACCCCGATCCTCGTGGACTGGGACACGGCCGACGAGGCGTTCCGCAAGAAGTGCCACGCCGACGTCGTTCCCACGGTCGCCTGGCTGAAGCACGACGAGACGTGGATCTGGGCCTGCATCGGGAACGCGCCGGCCGACATCTTCCGGAAGGAGTGCGAGATCGCGCGGAAGGCCTGCCCGAAGCCGAACGAGCCGGCCGCCGGCATGAAGCTCCTCCCGGACCTGCAGAAACAGTTCGACGACGCCGCCGCGGCGAAGGACGTGAAGGCGCAACTCGCAGCGCTCGGTGAGATCCGCAAGCTCCGCTTCGGCGAGTCGTTCCAGACCGCCGCCCGTGCCGCCGATGAACGCCTGACGAAGGAAGGCATGGACGCGATCGCCGCGATCGTGCCCGTCTTCGAGGACAAGAAGGCGCCCGCCGCGAAGAAGGCCGAGGCGAAGAAGTCGCTGGAGAAGCTCGCCGACGACTACGGGCCGGACCATCCGGTGGCGAAGGCCGCGCGCGCCGCAATCGAGGCGGCGTCCGCGAAGCCGGCGCCGAAGCCGAAGAAGTGACAGTCGGGAAAGCCCCGTCCCAGCGGGGGTCTTGATGCAAGTGCGTCGAATCGCACAACTCGTCGGCGCGGCTCTCCTCGTCGCCGGCGCAATCGCCGCGTGCCGCTTCGAGCGTGCGCGATTCGACCCGGACCGGTGGCGCGAGGGCGCCCTCGACGAGAGCGAGTCGAATCCGCGCGAGTGGATGGCCGAAGGCGTTCGCATTCGACTCTTGGCGGAGCGTCCGACTCGGTCCGAGGTGCACGCGCTCCTCGGCGAGCCGGACTTCGACTTCGGAGGCGAGTCGCCCGACGGCTCCGACGAATGGTCCGTCGGCCTGGAGCAGATGTCGATCCGGCTCGACCCGTGGGCGCTCGTCGTCACGTACGGGCCGGACGGCCGGGTCGCGGAGGCGCGGATCGGGGAGTGACCCGTCTCCGATCAGTGCTCGCTCGGCGTCCCGAGGATCGACATCAACTGCTCCTTCGCGCGCTCGTATGTCGCCGCGTCGTCGGCCTCCATCACGAGGCGGAGCAAGGGCTCGGTGTTCGACTTGCGCACATTGCACCACCACGTCGGGTACTCGATCGTGATGCCGTCGAGTCGGTCCTGACGGGCGTCGCGGAACGTCGCGGCAATCTTCTCGATCAGGCCGTCCTTGTCCTCGACCTCGAAGTTGACCTCGCCGGTCGTCGGGTACTTCCGCAGGTCCTTCAGGTGGTCCGAGAACGGCCGATCCGACCGCGAGAGTTGCGTGAGGACGAGTCCCGCCGCGTACACGCCCGAGTCCGTGTACCAGAGATCGCGGAAGTAGAAGTGGCCCGAGAGCTCGCCGCCGTACGGCCCGCCGGCCTTGCGCAGCGTGCGCTTCATGAACGCGTGGCCGACCCGTTCGCGGATCGGATTGCCTCCGAGGGCGCTCACGGTCTGGGGGACGACGCGCGACGAGCGCAGGTCGTAGACCACCGACGCGCCGGGTTCGCGCGGCACGAGTTCGCGGGCGAGGAGCGCCGTGACGAGGTCGTTGCCGATGAGCGCGCCCTTCTCGTCGCAGAAGCAGGCGCGGTCGGCGTCGCCGTCGAACGCGATGCCGAGGTCGCACTTCTCGCGGAGGACGGCCGCCTGGAGGTCGCGCATGTTCTTCGGATTGAGCGGGTTCGCCTCGTGGTTCGGGAAGGTGCCGTCCGGCTCGAGGAAGATGCCGACGAAGTCGATCGGCAGGTGCTTCACGACGTGCTCGACCTCGAACCCGCCCATGCCGTTGCCGCAGTCGATCGCGACGCGCAGACGCCGCGGCCCGAAGTGCAGCATCCCGGTGATCTTCCTCGTGTACGCCTCGAACACGGTCGCCGTCCCGAGGCTTCCCGGCGCGACACCCGTCGGTGCTTCGACGCCTGCGCGCACCATCGCTTCGATCTCCGCCAGTCCGGAGTCCCCGCCGACCGGGACGACGCCCTGCCCTGAGATCTTGAACCCGTTGTAGGCCGCCGGATTGTGCGACGCCGTGACCTGCACGCCGCCGTCACCCCCAAGGTGTCCGCAGGCGAAGTACTGCATCGGCGTGCTCACGACGCCGACGTCCACGACGTCGCACCCGGTGGACCGGATGCCTTCGATCAGCGCGCGGGAGAGGCCGACGCCCGACTGCCGCATGTCGCGCCCGACGACCATCCGCCGCGCCTTGAGGAAGAGCGCCGTCGCCCGGCCGATCAGGAGCGCCGTGCGCTCGTCGATCTGGTCCGGCACGGTGCCGCGGATGTCGTACGCCTTGAAGATGCCGGCCATCGGGAAGCCCTCCTGGGAGAGGAAGGTCTACCCGAGCCGCGCAATCGCGCCAAACGCCGGAGGGGACGCCCGCCTCAGACGGTCTCGACGAGCCGACCGCTCTGGCCCCAGAATCGGACCGGGTTCTTCCAGACGAAGTTCTCGATGTCGTTCTCGGTGAAGCCCTCGCGGCGCATCAGCCGCACGACGCGCGGGATCGACAGCGGGTCGCTCTCGCCCCAGTCCACGGAGCTGTTCACCATGAGCTTCTCGGGACCGTAGCGCTTCAGCATCGCCACGGCGCGCTCCGGGGAGAGCTTCGTCACCGGGTAGACCGTCATCGCGGTCCACACGCCGAGCGGACGGACGAGGTCGATGGTCTCTTCCGTGATGTGGTCCACGAGGAGCAGGTCGCGGTTCCACTGCGGGTTCGCGACGATCGTGTCGCGGATCATCGTCACGCCGAGGCGCTTGTTCACGTGCGGGGTGTGGATCAGGGCCGGGAGCTTCAGCTCCTGCGCGAGCTCGATCTGGATGCGCATCCCCTCGAGCTCTTCCTGCGTGTTGTCGTCGAGTCCGATCTCGCCGACGCCGATCACGGAGGGCCGGTCGAAAAAGTGCCGCATGCCCTTCACGCAGGGAACTGTGAGTGCGAGGTTCTTCGCGTCCTTCGGGTTCAGGCCGATCGACTGGTAGTGGCGCACGCCGTAGCGCTCGGCGCGCTTGCGCTCGAACACTGTGATGTGCTCGAAGTAGTCGTAGAAGCTCTCGGGCGTCGTGCGGCAGGTGCCGAGCCAGAACGCGGGCTCCTGGATCGTCGTGATCCCCGCGAGCGACATCCGCTCGTAGTCGTCCGTGAGGCGGCAGTACATGTGAGCGTGCGGTTCGAAGATGCGCATGGTCCTCCAGACTAACGAGCGAGAGCCGTCAGGAGTTCGAGGAGAACGTCCACGCTTTCGTCGCCGACATCGTGGTGCGTGACGATCCGCATGCGGCGCGGACCGACGGCGTAGAGCAGGACATTGCGCGCCTGCGCCGCCTCGACGATCCGCGCAGCCTCGATCGTGCCTGTGTCGAAGAAGACGATGTTCGTGTCCACGACGTCGGGATCGACGACATAGGGACCGATGTCGGCGAGCGAGGTCGCAAAACGCTTCGCGAGACGGTGGTCGTCGGCGAGACGGTGCCGCCCCTCGCGGAGCGCGATCAGGCCCGCAGCCGCGAGGATGCCGCTCTGCCGCATCCCGCCGCCGAGGCGCTTGCGCCAGAACCGCGCGCGTTCGAGGAACTCGGCGGGCCCGCAGAGAAGTGACCCCACCGGTGCGCCGAGGCCCTTCGACAGGCAGAACGACACGGTGTCGGCGTGGGCCGTGTGCTCCTTCGCGTCCACGCCCGACGCCGCGACGGCGTTCCAGATCCGCGCGCCATCCATGTGAACCGCGACGCCGCGCGAGCGGGCCACGTCTGCGATGGCGCGCAGTCCGTCGATCGGGAGGAGCGCCCCGCCGTGGAAGTTGTGCGTCTGTTCCACGCAGACGAGCGCCGTCTTCGGAGTGTGCTCGTTGCCGCCGGAGATCCAGCGGCCGATCTCGTCGGCGTCCATCAGGCCGCGCTTCGAACGCAGCGTCCGGAGGAGCACGTGCGCCACGGCGCCCGCGCCGCCGGTCTCGAAGCGCGACGTGTGGGCCCACTCTTCGGTGATCACTTCGTCGCCGGGACGCGTGTGCGTGCAGATCGCCACGAGATTGCACATCACGCCAGACGGCATGAAGAGCGCAGACTCCTTGCCGAGAAGTGCGGCGCCCTCGCGTTCCAGTTCGAGCGTCGTCGGGTCGTGCCCGAGGACGTCGTCGTCCACGACCGCCTCCGCCATCGCACGGCGCATGGCGGGCGAGGGGCGCGTGACCGTGTCGGAGCGGAAGTCGTGGACCATGGAACTCAGCCGATCAGCGTGTGCACACGGTGGAGCGCCTCGAGGATGTTCTCCGTCGAGTTCGCGTAGCTGAAGCGCAGGTATCCCTCGCCCCACTCGCCGAACGCCGTGCCCGCAAGGCACGCCACGCCGGCTTCCTCGAGAAGTCGCTGCTGCAGCACCTTCGCGGGAATGCCCGTGCCCGTGATGTTCGGGAAGACGTAGAACGCGCCGCGGGGCTTCACGCAGGTGAAGCCCGGGATCGAGTTCAGGCCGTCCACGATGAGATCCCGGCGGCGGTGGAACTCCTCGACCATTGCGCGGATCGGACCCCAGTCGCCGCGGAGCGCCGCGACGCCCGCCATCTGCGTGAACGACGCCGTGCACGACGTCGCGTTCGTCTGGAGACGCGCGACCTGCGCCGCCAGGTCGGCAGGCATGACGCCGTAGCCGAGCCGCCAGCCGGTCATCGCGAACGTCTTGCTGAAGCCGTCGAGCAGGATCGTGCGTTCCGGGAAGCCCTCGTGCCGCAGGATCGAGTGGTGCTCGCCGTCGTAGACGAGGTCGGAGTAGATCTCGTCGGAGAGCACGATCACGTCGGGGAACTTGCGGAGGAGCGCCGCGAGCTGCGCGACGTCGTCCTTGGTGAGCGTGCCGCCGGTCGGGTTCTGCGGCGAGTTGAGCACGATCATCTTCGTCTTCGACGAGAGGCGCGACTCGACCATGTCGAGGTCGAGCGAGAAGCCCTTCTCCTCGACGAGTCGCAGCGGCACGGGCGTGCCCCCGGCGAACTTGATCATCGACTCGTAGATCGGGAAGCCGGGGTTCGGATAGAGGACCTCGTCGCCCGGCTCGACGAGCGCGAGCATCGCGAAGAACATGATCGGCTTGCCGCCGGGCGTGACGACCACGTTCTCCGGCTTGCACGCGATGCCGCGCGTCTTCGTGACATGCTCGCAGATCGCCTCGCGCAGTTGCGGCAGGCCAGGCGAAGGCCCGTAGTGGGTGAACCCGTGGCGCAGTGCGCGCACTCCCTCGTCGATGATGTGCGCAGGAGTGTCGAAGTCGGGCTCGCCGATCTCGAGGTGGACGATGTTCCGGCCCTTCGCCTCGAGGGCGCGGGCACGGGCCAGAACCTCGAACGCGGTCTCCGTTCCGAGGAGCGACATGCGGGACGCGAGCTTCATGAATCCTCCTGCCGTCCCGGGCGCTCCGGGGGGGCGTACAGGGCGTGGAACGTAGCCTCACGCGCGCGGCGGGCGCAGAAACACCCGTTCAGTCGGTTAACCCGGATGAGGCCTCTCCACGTCGCTCAGGCGACCGCGTTGAGCGGGGTCTTGGCGTTGCGGCGGCCGACGATCTGCCAGTAGTACGGAGGCGCGCTGCCCACGGAGGCGGACAGGGTC
>JAIOPE010000031.1 GCA_021414065.1 Planctomycetota bacterium | reverse complement strand
GCTGGAACTCGGGGACGTCACGCGGGCGGAGCGGCATCTCGCGGACGTCCCCGCCGCGCTGCAGGACACCGCCGGCGCGTGGATCCTTCGCGGGGCCGTCCGGCTCGCGCGGGGCGACGCCGTCGGCGCCCTCGATGCGTTCGAGCGCGGGCTCCGCCTCGACCCGTCGTGCGCGACCGGCGTCCTCGGCGTCGCGGAGAGTTCGCTGCGCCTCGGTCGGCAGGACGTTGCGGAGCGTATCGACGCGTGGCTCGGCGCGCACGACGCGGACGAAGCCGTCGCGCTCGGCTTCGCGCGCATGCTCGCCAGGCGCGGGCACATCGACGAAGCCCTCCGAAGGGCCCGCACCGCGCGCGAAGCGCGACCGGCGAGCGAGACCGCGCTCCGGCACCTCGCAGCGTTCCTGACCGAGCACGGCGATCCGATGGCGGCAACCGTCGAGCTCACGAGGGCCGCCGAGCGCGCCCCGAGCGAGCGCCGGACGCGACTGCTCCTGCTCGCCGGGCGCATCCGCGTCCGTGCGGGAACCGAGGTCCAGGCGGCGCTCGAGCTCGCCCGGAGCCAGACGGGCCACGAGGCGCGCACGCTCGAGTCCGAGTGCCTCGCCGAACTCGGGGACGCCGACGCCGCGGAGCTGATGGCGGCACGCGAAGTCGAGCGGCTTCCCCCTTCGGAGCGGGCGCTCGCGGCGCGGCTGCGGTATGTGATCGGCTGTGCCTCCTATCACCGGGGAAGCGCCGACGCGGCGATCGCTCAGTTCCTTGCCTGTCTCGATCTGGACCCGCTGCATGCGGCCGCTGCGAACAACCTCGCGTGGATCTGGGTTCGCAACGCCGCCACAGCCGGTCGCGGCCTGGACATGGCCCGGCGGGCGACGGCGCTGACGCCGCTCGATCCGAACGTGTGGGACACGCGTGCAGCGTGCGAACTCGCAATGCACGACGGGCCGGCGGCGGAGCAATCCTGGCGGCGGGCGGAGTCGCTGTTCGCCGGACAACCGCGGCAGCGCCCTGCGCTCCGCGGCGCCGCCGCGATGCGTCTCGCTTCCTACCTCGCGAGCGAGAAGCGCTCCGACGAGGCCCGCGCCGTCGCCCGCGACGTCATGCAGCGCGCGGCGGGCACACCTGCGGCGGCGAAGGCCCGCGACCTGCTCGGTGCGTACTAGCCCGGACGATGGACGAGCGTCCGCGCCTGGACGAGTCCCGTCGTCGATGACTGGCCGACCGCTACGTCGGGACCCTTGCGCGGCTCGACGAAGCCGACGCCGCGGGGCCCGCCTCGCGGTCGCCGCCGAGGATCTGGTTCAGGACAACGCGGCGTCGCGCCAATGTGCCGAGAGTAGGTGTGAAGTGCTTGTGGAGGTTACGTCGCACGCCGCTCGCGCGCGACCCTCGTGGAGGGCCCGGGCTACTTGCCGAGCGCAGCGAGCTTCGCGAGGTCGAGGGACTGGACGAACTCCCGGATGCGTTCGGCCGAGGCGTCGTTGCCGTTCGCTTCGACGACGAAGCGCTTCGCGACGATCACCTTGAGCGTGCCGCACTTCGAGCCGGTGTCGTACTCCTCCCACGCGGGCCAGTCGCCGACCTTCGTGGTCTTCTCCCAGCCGGACGCCGTCTTCCGATCGACGGTCTGCATCGACCAGGCCGTGAACCCCATCGCGGCTGCGCCCTTCAGGTTGCCGATGTCGATCACCTTCACGTGGAAGTCCGGTCGCAGGTCGCCGTCCAGGTCCTCCGGCGTGGGGTAGCTGGCCTCCGCCTCGGCGATGTCCATGCCCATCGAGTTGACGTGCTGGCTCGCTTCGCCTTCGCGCCTGTGCCTGCCGAACGTCGCCGGGAGCAACGCTGCCAGGTCGGCGGGCGCGACGGCCTTGACCTCCTTGCCGGCGTTCATGTCGCGGAGCGTCTTCGCGTTCGTCTCCGCGGCGCGTCCGAGGTCGTCCGGGGATGGCATGCCCGGGACAGCCGGGGCAGCCGGGATGGCCGGAGCAGCGCCGCCGCCGGCGGTGCCGCCGCCGCGTTCCGTTGGCGCGCCGCCGCCAGCGTTCTCGTTGTCGCCGCCGCACGCCGCGGCGCATGCCGCGACCACTGCCAGAACCGTCCAGTGTCGGACCCGCATGGAACCCTCCGATCGTCGGTCGGGGCCGCCGCAGGCACACCCTGTCGGCCGCCGTCGCGCAAAGTGTCGCTCCGGCGGGTGGAGGATTGGCGAGCGATTCCGTTCGCAACGCGCTTTCGCTGAGTCGAGCGGCCGGGCCGGACCGAGGAGAACGCGACGTGGCGCTCGTGGCGAGGTTCCCGACGAGGTAGGCCCGAGGCGCGGACGATACAGAGGCGCCTGCATTGGGAATCTGGAAGCCGAGCGCCACCGCCCGTGCGCCCGCGCCGACCGTGCGATAGGCTCTCGGCATGCGATCCTGCACCACACGCGCCGTCGTGCGACTCGGCGTCGCGGCCGCGATCCTCCTCGTCGTCCTTCCGGCGTGCGCGCAGCGGCACTGCCTCTGCGACGATCCGGAGATCAACCCCAAGAACCCGGGCCACGACGGCCGTGACTCGGCGATCGTCGTTCCGCGTCGCTCGCCTGCGTATCATCCGCTTCCGGTCGCAGCCCGCGCGTGGCGCGCGGACGACCCGTCGAAGGAGAGAACCCCATGAAGAAGCTCGTTCCGTTCGCCCTGCTCGGTCTCGCGTTCTGCGTCGTCTCGTGCAAGAAGGAGCCGACTCCCGGCGAGCAGCTCGACAAGGGCCTGAACGCAGCCAAGGAGAAGGCCGCCGAGGGCACCGAGAAGATCAACGAGGCGCTGAAGGGCAAGTAGCCGACGTTCCCGCCGCGCGCGGGAGCTGAGTGGCCGTCCGAGAATAAGTGGCGCACTTGGCTGCGCTCCAGCGAGCCGGCTGCAAGGCGGGCGAGGCGGGCCAACTCCACGGAGCGAGTTGCGCGCCGAGCCCAACGCAGCAGCAGGCTCGCTGGAGCAGCAGCGGCGAAGCCGGCGCGCGGCTTGCACTCTCATGCGTCGCGCGTTCGCGACTCTACGACCGCAAGCCGCGTGACCAAGTGTGTCAGTTATTCTCGGACGGCCACTGAGACGGAATTCACAGGAGCGGAGGCGTGAGCCTCCGCTCTATGATTCCGGCCCGACATGGTGCCACGGCGCCACGCCGCGCGTTCGCCAGCCGACGTCGCACGACCCCCTCCCGGACCAATCCACATGGGCCTGCCGCTTCCCCTCATCGCCTCGATCGTGGCCGCGTGCCTCATCGTCGGCTACTTCGTGTACGGGCGGTTCCTCGCGCGGCAGTTCAAGCTGCGCGACGACGTCCGCACGCCCGCGCACGAGTTCGAGGACGGTGAGGACCATGTTCCGACGCCGCGCTTCTACCTGCTCGGCCAGCACCTGAGCGCGATCGCCGCAGCGGGCCCTATCGTCGGTCCCATCGCGGCGGCGCAGCAGTTCGGGTGGCTGCCGGCCATCCTGTGGATCACGTTCGGCGTGATCCTGATCGGCGCAGTGCACGACTTCACGGCACTCGTGGCGTCGGTGCGACACCGGGCTCGGTCGATCGCCGAGATCGTCCGGGAGCACGTCGGGCCGCGGGCGTGGGGCGCGATGCTCGCGTTCATCTGGATCGCGCTCGTCTACGTGATTCTCGCGTTCACCGACACGACGGCCGGCACGTTCGTGGGCATCTCGGAGGAACTGGAAGGGCTCGACGGCGGCACGATCGCATTCAACAAGGGCGGCGCCGTCGCGGCGGCGGCGGTGATGTACCTGCTCCTCGCGGTCGTGATGGGGCTCGTCCAGCGGAAGTGGAAACTGCCGCTCTGGCTCGTCACCGCCGTGTTCGTCCCCGCCACACTCGGTGTGATCTGGCTCGGCACGCAGGTTTCGACTGCGCTCGTCTTCGACCAGGCCACTTGGGGCGGCCTGATCCTCGTCTACTGTTTCGCCGCGTCGCTGATCCCGGTGTGGATGCTGCTGCAGCCGCGCGGGTACCTCGGGGGGTTCGTCCTCTACGGAGTCCTGGCGATCGGTGTCTACGGCGTCTTCTTCGGCGGCTACGAGATCCAGATGCCCGCGACGACGGCTGCGCCGACGGCCGGCTTCGAGGGCTCGCTGTTCCCGTTCCTCTTCGTGACGATCGCGTGCGGCGCGTGCAGCGGATTCCACGGTCTGGTCTGCTCGGGGACCACCAGTAAGCAGATCGACAAGGAGAGCCACTGCACGTCGGTCGGATACGGGGCGATGCTCCTCGAAGGGCTGGTGGCCCTCGTGGCGCTCTCGACGGTGATGATCCTGACGCCCGCACAACTCAAGGCCGGCGGCAAGCCGGGCGCCCTCTACGGCGCCGGCATCGCGGAGTTCCTGTCGCTCATCGTCGGTCGCGACCACCTTCGCTTCTGCCAGGTGTTCGGCACGATGGCGTTCTCCACGTTCGTCTTCGACACGCTCGACGTGGCGACGCGCCTCGGCCGCTACATCCTGCAGGAACTCACGGGCGTGCAGGGGCGCGTCGGCGCGGCCGTCGCGACGGCGGCCACGGTCGGCGTGCCGGCCGTGCTGCTGTTCTTGACGGGCCCGGGCAGCTTCGCGACGTTCTGGACGCTGTTCGGCACGTCGAACCAACTCCTCGCGGCGCTGACGCTCCTCGGGATCTCGGTGTGGCTCCGCCGGACCGGCCGCCCGTGCTGGTTCACGGTGCTCCTGATGCTGTTCATCATGACGATCACGGTCTGGTCGATCATCGGCCAGACGATGACGTTCTGGGCCAAGCGCGACCAGGGCGGCGCAAACGTCGCGAACGCAGTGGTGGGCGTCGTCCTGCTCAGCCTCGCGGCGTTCTTCGCGATCGAGTCGGCGCGAGCGCTGCTGAAGCCGCGCGAGGCGACGGCCTGATCAACGGCGGTTGTTGATCGACGGTCGCACTCGCTCAGCGAACCTTGATCTCGAGCCGTCCGACGGGCCCGCGGTCGATCTGGAACGCCTTCGTGTTCGCGTTCGAGACGAGGGCGTTCCGGACGGAACCGTCGTTGGAGCGGTACCAGAAGATCGAGTCGTTCCCGTTCTGCGTGATCTGGAAGAGATCGCCGTAGTAGTTCGGGACGATGACGTGTTCCCGGGCCTCCACGAATCGATCGGGGAGTCGCGGCTGCGCGGTCGCTGTCATGCCGACGGACAGGTCGTACTTCTCGTCCGTGAAGTGGGACCAGAAGGTCCCGAGTCCGCGCCGGGCGTCCTCCTCCGCGAGACCCGCCACCGCGAGCGCGCCGAGACCGAACCCCGCCACCGTGAGAGCTGCCGCTGTGCGACCCTTCATGCGAATCCTCCGTGCCGAGAGACGAATCGTCTCTCTTTCGGACGACCGACCGGTCGTCGACTTGCGAGAGCTACCCGAACTGTGGAGCCGCGTCGAGCGTCGTCGGGCGCCGCTCTCCGGCTGCGGCTCGGACGAGAAGCTCGTCCACGCAGGCGAAGAGCGCGGAGTTGTCGCGCGGCGTGTAGCCCTGCAACGCCTGTGAATGCTCGTCCACTCGCGCAAGGAACGGCTCGACGGACTCGGCGTCCACCTTCGACGCCCGCGCCCCGTAGCCGAGCGCCTCGAGCCAGCGCGCGTTCAACTCCTGCTCGAACTGGCCGCGCAGTGGCACCGCGAGCATCGGCACGCGCAGGTGGACGGCTTCGCCCATGAGCGAGAACCCGCCCCCGGCGACGACCGCACGCGCCGTCCGCAGGTCGTCAACGAACCCCTGCTCCGAGAAGGCACACAGGGTGACGTTCCCTTCGCGCCCTTCGCGGCCCATCCCGTACACGCGAAACTCGTGCGGCAGCTTCCGAAGCGCGGGGATCAAGCCGCGGTTCGTCGATGCGGTTTGGTACACGAGGACGTGCCGCCCCGGCTCGCGGCGTGCGGCGAGGATCTCCGGTCGCAGGATCGGCGGCACGAGCGTCGTGCCGAGCTTCCGCGGCGGCGGGAAGAAGAACGACGCGATCAGGTAGTGGTAGGCGCGCGGCAGGCGCGCGGCCACGATCGCCTTGGCGAGCGCGAAGTCCACGCCCGCGTGGCGCAGCATCGCGCGCGGGTGCCGCAGACGGTCGATCGCGTGGTTGTTGTCGATCGAGACGACGGGTACGCGGAAGTGGCGGCCGAGAAGCGCGGCGAAGGTGTCGAAGTCGGTGATGACAGCGTCCGGCCTCGGGCCCTTCGTCAGCTTCCGCCACACGGCGGCGTTGCGACGGAGCCCTTGCGGCGCCTCGAAGAGCGTGACGGCGGCGGTGGCACCCTTGCGGACCTTGTTGTCGTTGTAGACCATCCGCAGTCCAGCGATCTCGGTGGCCTCGAAGCCGCCCCGGCCCGCGAACGTCTTCGCGAGGAACCCGAACGCGCGACTCGATGCGAGCACGTGGACCTCGTGCCCGCTCTCGAGCAGATGGCTGATCACGACCCGGCTTCGCGTCGCGTGCCCCATGCCGTCGCCGACCACGCCGTAGAGAAGTCTCATGGTCTCGAACCTCCCGCCGCAGCCACGAACTCCCGTTCGACGCGCGACACCACACTCGCTGTGAACCCGCGCGACAGCGTCGCCGGGAAGCCCCGCAGCAGGAGGGCCGCCGTCGCGTCTGGGCCGTTCCACGATGGCCATCCGACGCGGCGTGCGCACCCGCGGAAGTACCGCTCCGTGAAGAGCAGCATCACGACGGCTGAGGCGCGCGCCAGGCTGAACCGGCGCAGGCGCATCGACTGAATCATCCGGCCGTACGACGGTGCGCGGAGGAGCGCCATCCGCAGCATGCGCTCTCGAACGGTTCGGACGCGCGCCGCAGCGGCGGCGCCCAGCGTCGCTGCCGGCCCGAGGTCGCCGCGCAGCGAGTCGTCGTATGCGACGCCGCGTCTGAGGTCCTTCTCGATGTCCCGCGTGACGTTGGCCAACTGCACTAGTTCGCCGACGCGCATCGCGTCCTCGCGCTCGGCGGGGGAGAGCACCGTCGGCTCGCCGAGTCCGAGTCGGAGCAGTCGCACGGTGAAGACGACTGGGTTCCCGAGCACATGGCGGCAGTACGTTGCAAGCTGGGCCTCGCCGCGCAGCACGCCGCCCTGCGCGTCGAATGTCGCCGACGACCAGCGCATCCCTTCCGACATGTCTCGCACGAGATCGCGGACGACATCGCGCGTCGGCTCGTCGAACGTCACGAACACCTGGTCCACGAGGTGGGCCCGGGTGACCAGCAGCAGATGGGCCCGGTCCCGCGCGTCGGCCGCAGTCGTCGCTCCGATCGACGGCGCGGGCGGGATCTCCCCGGCTGACGCCGCGACGTCAAGCCGCCCCGCGAACGCGCGCAGCGACTCCTCGCGGTCGGCGCGGTCCGGGACGAGGTCCTCGTACGTGTCGAGCATCCGGCAGTAGAGATACGCCACTGCCGCGGGCAGTGCCGCACGCGTGGGGAGCAGCGCGATGCACGCGGAGAATGTCCGCGCCGCGTGGGGCAGCACCGCCCAGACGAAGGACTCCGGGTCCTCGATCCGTCCGAGCGCGTCGAGGTCCGGCCGCTCGCGGTCAGCGAACACGTCGCGGACCACGAGGAAGGGGCGCCGCACCCAGAACGGCGTCAAGCGACTACCACCGGACGCCGCACGCCTCCTGGACATCCCGGAGGGTCTTGGACGCCTCCACGCGGGCTCGCTCGGCGCCGTTGCGAAGCACCTCGCGGACCGATGCGGGATCGTTCGCGAGCTCTCGGTGCCGCGCGCGCGCGCCGTCGAACGCCTCGTGGAACTTGTCGATCAGCAGTTGCTTGAAGTGGCCGTAGCCGGTGCCCGGCGTGCGGTAGCGGTCCTCGACGGCGACACGCTCCTCGGCGGTGAGGAAGAGCTTGAGCATGCCGTACACGTTGCACGCGCTCGGGTCCTTCGCCTCGTCCACGCCCTTGCTGTCGGTCACGGTGCGCTTGATCGACTTCTCGATCTCCTTGTCCGGCGCGAAGAGCTGGATCGTGTTGCCGTAGCTCTTCGACATCTTCTTCCCGTCGGTGCCGGGCACGACGCCTGCGTCGTCGCGGATCATCGCGTGCGGGATCTTCAGCGCGCCGCCCTCGCCCGTCTGCGGATCGAAGCCGGGGCAGTACGTCTGGTTGAACTTCACGGCGAGATCGCGGGCGACCTCGATGTGCTGCTTCTGGTCCTGGCCGACCGGCACGACGTCGCTGCGATAGAGGAGAATGTCGGCCGCCATGAGCACCGGATACGCGAACAGGCCGAAGTCCACGGCGCGCCCTTCGTCCACCGCGTCCTTGTAGGCGTGTCCGCGGAGCAGGAGTCCCATCGGCGTGACGCTGCCGAGGATCCACATCAGCTCGCTCACCTCCGGAATGTCGCTCTGGAGGAACAGCGTGGCGCGGGACGGGTCCAGACCGAGAGCCAGGTAGTCGAGCGCGACGCCGAGCGAGAACTCCTGCATCTCCTTCCGGTTCCGCACGCCGTCGAGCGCGTGCAGGTTGGCGATGAAGTAGTAGCCGTCGCCCTTCGACTGGAGGTCCACGAACTGCCGCATGGCGCCGAAGTAGTTGCCGAGGTGCGGTCGCCCGGTGGGCTTCAGTCCGGAGAGGATGCGCATGGCGGGGGAGGATACCCGCAGGTCCGCGCGGCGTGACGGGTTCAGCGTCGGTCGGGAGGCGGTTGATCGTTCTGCGGTCGGTCGTTCTGCGAACGGTCGTCCTGCGAACGATCGTCCTGCGAACGATCGTTCGCGCGCGGTTCCTCGAGTCTCGGATCCGCGAGCGCTCCCTCGATCGCTTCGAGCAGACCCTCGGGCGCCGAACGGTCGGCCGCCGCGAGGGCTTTCGCGCGGTGCAGCGCGCGGCGCGCGCGCTCCGCCTGAGACATCTCGAGGGCGGCGAGCCCAGCGCCGAAGGTGGCGACCGCGTGATCGGGCTCGATCTCAAGGGCCTTTGCGTACGCGTCCGCCGCTTCGCGCCACTCACCGTTGCGGGCGTGAGTGTCGCCGAGGCCCGTCCAGCCCCAGGCGGTCGGACGGATCTCGATGCTGCGTTCCAGGCTCGACCTCGCAGCGCTCAGGTCGTTTCGGTCCAGATACGTGTGCCCGAGTCGGAGGCGCATCTCGTCGCTGCTCTGGCCGAGCCACTCGAGACGGTCCGCTGCGCGCCGCGCCGCGTCGAGATCGCCCCGTTCATAGGGACGGTTGAACCCGAACTCCGTCAGCAGTGCCGACGCAACGGCTCCCGCGAGCACGAGCGCGCCGCCGGTCCAGAGCAGGCCGCGAACCCAGCGCCGCGGCGCGACGTCGCCGGTCAGTTGGTGATGGATCGGCGGCAGCGGACGCGGGGCGCGGCCGAGCAACGCCTGCGCCACGCGCCCGTCGCGGAGCTTCCAGATCACGCCGTCGAGGATGAAGTGGTGCAGGTTCACGAGCGCCGCCACCATCGCCGCGAGCCCGGCGTCGTACGGCAGGCGCCCGAGGAGACCCGGCGCGAAGAGAATGGCCGGAACCCACCAGAGTGCCGTTCCGGCGAGCAGACTCTTCGTCACGAACTTCGTGTGCGATGCAGATCGTCCTGCGGACTTCGCGAAGTACGCAGTGATCCACAGGTACTGCACCGCGTGCCCGGCGCCGATCCAGAGGAACGCGTACGCCGCGTGCTCGACCGAGAACGGCTCGACGCTGCTGAAGACGCCGAACTGCCGCGCCAGCACCGGCACGGAGAACCAGAGAGCCTGCACGGCGACGAGCACGAGGGCCGGTGCGAGGTCCCGGAGCGTCGCTGCGCGCCGCAGCAGCACGACCGCCCCGACCGTCGTGCCGAGCCACGCGCAGCCCGTGACGAGGAGCAGCGCGTTCGCCACGTCGTGCGACAGGCCCACCATGGGACCGAGCGGGATGAAGGAGTACACGCCGCTCTCGAGTTGGTTCGGCGCGTAGCTCGCCCGGGCGGCCGACGAGTGGAGCGCGATTGCGGCCAGGAAGAAGCTGAGCACGAACGACGCGTGCAGGAGACGGCGCGCGCCCGGCGTCACGTCCACCGCGCGGCGGCGCAGGAACGTCATCGCGACGCCGAAGTTCTGGAGCGCGTAGTGCCAGGGGCTCCACGTCAGGTAGATCGTCACGAACCACGATCCTGCCGCCACGGATGCGAGTCCCCAGACGAAGCACGCGCCGAGAGCAAGCGTCGTCCACGTCGTGAACAGCCAGTACTGCTGTCTGTCCTCAAATCGCTCGTACGCCCGGACTGCGGTCGCGCCGTAGTGCGCGCTCGACACCAGGTTCACGGGGAGGAACGCGATCCCGAGCGGGAGGGCCTCCCGAAACGTGGCGCCGAGCGCGGCCATCACCACGAAGATCGCGGCGTACCCGAGCCCGCAGCCGAGCACGAGGTCCCGCCACGGCCCGAAGAGCCAGCGTTGCGTCGTCCGGGCAGCGGCGGTGCTCACGCGCGCACTCTATCGGGGGCGGCTCGATCGAAGACGCTTCCGCCGGAGACGCTTCCGGGCGGGAGTGCATTCGCCTACGATCCGGCGGATGCAGTCCCACCAGATCGTCGGAATGGTGCTCATCGTCGCGGGCGTGCTGGATGCCGCCGCCGCGATGTGGGTGCCCTCGCGCATTCCCGACGAGGGCCAGCGGGCGATCGTCCGGCTCGCGCTCCTTTCGAGCGGAGTCGTCGTCGTCGCCCTCGGTGGGCTGTTCTTCGCGGGCGTCATCGGGAAGTCGTCCTGACTCGAGTTCGCGGCAGCGCGCGAGCTGAGCCGGGCCGGGAGGTTGCAGATGAGCGTCGGGACGATTCGTAGCAGCGCGGTCGTTGCGCTCTGGGGGGCCGTGTGGGGCGCTACGTTCGCTTCGCCGACCGCCGCTGCGCGCGCCGACGACGTGGACCTCGTCCGCGCGCCGTCGCTCTCGCCGGACGGCAGCCAGGTCGTCTTCTCGTGGCGCGGCGACCTGTGGAAGGTCCCCACGACGGGCGGCCACGCGGCGCGGCTCACGAGCCATCCCGCGAATGAACTCCGCAGTTCGTGGAGCCCGGACGGCAGGACGATCGCGTTCGAGTCGGACCGCTCCGGCACGGACAACGTGTGGCTCATGGACGCCGACGGCGGGAACGTCCGCCAACTCACGCGCGAGGACAGCGCGCTCTCGCTCACCGGGTGGACGTCCGACGGCGCGGGCGTGACGATCTCGTCGCGGCGCGAGGGAGACGTCTACCCGGAAGCGCGGCCGTACGTGGTTCCCGTGGCAGGCGGGCCGTCGCAGCGGCTGGTCCGGGCGTTCGGTCGCGAGGCCGTCGCGGGGCCGCAGGGCGCGGTCGTCGCCTTCACGCGCGGCGGATCGTCGTGGCTGCGCCGCGGCTACCGCGGGTCCGACAACCGCGACGTCTGGACGGCCGTCCGCGCGCCGGACCCGACCGGCCGCGGCGAGTACTCGGTCTTCCGCCGCCTCACCGACTGGCCCGGCAACGACGGCCGTCCGCAGTGGACAAACGTCGGCGACCTCCTGTTCACGTCCGACCGCGAGTTCGGAACCCAGAACGTCTTCCTCCAGAGCGTGTCCGATGCGGGTACCGCCGACGGAGCGCCGACGCGGATCACATCATTTCAAGGCGAAGACGTTTGGGACCTCGCGACCGCGCGAGTTGCGCCTGTCGCCGTTTGTGTCGTGTGGGGGAAGCTCTACCGGATCGACCTTGCGGCGAAACCGGCGGGCGCCGTGCCGGTCGCCATCACCGCGCCGGACGACGAGTCCGACCGCGTCGAGATGCGTGAGATCGGCGGCGACGTCTCCGAGGCGGAACTCTCGCCCGACGGCAAGACGCTCGCGGTCGTCGCGTTCGGCGATGTCTACGTTCGCAACGTCGAAGACAAGCACCCGACCCGCCGCGTGACGGCGACCGCCGCTCGCGAACGCGACCTCACGTGGTCGCCCGACGGACTGAAGCTCTACTTCGTTTCCGCCGAACCGGGCTGCGAGGTGATCCGCACCGCCGTCGTCGCCGAGACGCGGGCCGACATCCGCGAGGCGTTCGACCGGGCGACCGGCGCGAAGCCGGCGGAGAAGCCCGCCGACAAGCCGGAGGAGAAGAAGCCGGACGCCGAGGAGAAGAAGGACGACGCACCGAAGGACGGCGCGAAGCCCGACGACGCACCGAAGCCCGACGACACACCGAAGCCGGACGACAAGGCCGCCGCGAAACCAAAGGTCCCGGCGAAGAAGAACCCCGCGGACCGCTGGCAGGACGCCGTCACCTTCAAGGTTGAGACGCTCGCGATCCCTGGTGTTCCTGCGGGCGACAGCGTCCGCGGGCCGATGCCGTCGCCCGACGGCAAGCGCATCGCGTTCCGCCGCGGCGGCGCGTTGTCGATCTTCGATCTCGAAGCGAAGGACGTGAAGCCCGTCGTCGCGGGGTTCGACCCGTCGATCGACTACCGCTGGAGCCCTGATTCCCAGTGGATCGCGTACGCGACCGACGACCGCGACTTCAACAGCGACGTGTGGGTCGCGCGCGCCGACGGCAGCGCGGCGCCCGTGAACGTCTCCCGCCATCCCGCGAACGACGGCGCGCCGCGGTGGTCGGCCGACGGCAAGGTGCTCGCGTTCCTCTCCGAGCGCACGGACCACGAGGTGGACGTGTGGCGCGTGCTGCTCGACAAGAAGCTCGAAGCGATGCCGCCGGAGGAGTTTGCGCAGTTCCAGAAGGACGCCCTCGCAGAGGCGAAGAAGCGCAAGCCGCTCGCGCCCGCCGATCCCCGCGCCAAGCCCGCGAAGAAGCCCGAGCCGTCCGTTCTCGACCTCGACGACGCGTGGAAGCGCCTCGTCCGCGTGACAACGCTTCGCGGCGACGAAGGCAACCTGGAGATCCTCCCCGGCGGCGACGGCTTCGTCTTCCGCGGGAAGAACGGCAGCGACGACGGCCTCTTCGCGTGCAACTTCGACGGCACGAACCTGCGTCGTCTCGTCGCCGGGAACGCGGTCGTGCACCAGGTGAATCTGGTCGGCGACACGGTCGTCTACGTGAGCGGCGGACGGGTCGGCACGGTCCCTGCGGCCGGCGGCGCCACGAAGTCCATCGACGTGCAGTCCCGCATCGTCCTCGACCGCGAGGAGATGGCCGCGCAGCGGTTCCTCGAGGCCGCGCGGATCGTCGGCGACCTGTTCTACGACGGCACGATGAAGGGACTCGACTGGCCCGCGACCGTCGCGCGCTACCTCCCGCTCGCCCGCGGCACGCGCACGGCGGACGACTTCAACTTCGTCGCGAACGCGCTCCTCGGCGAGCTGAACGCGTCGCACCTCGGCATCTCGATGCCGGGGCGGTCGTCGCCCGTCTCGGAGCCGAATGGACGCCTCGGCGTCGATGCGATGCCTGTCGCAGGCGGATTCCGCGTCACCGGAGTCGTCCCGTACGGCCCGTGGGACAAGGGCCCGACGAAGGGCCGCCTCTGCGACATCGTCGCCGTCGAGGGCAAGTCGATCGCGACCGCGGCGTCGCTCGAATCGGCGCTCGCGGGCCGCGTGGGCAAGGAGACGCTGCTCACGTTGCGGATCGCTTCCTCGGAGGGTGCGACCCCGAAGGACGCCTCGACGAACGACGTGCCGACGAAGGACGTGCAAACCCTCATCACGCCCATCGCTGCCGGCGCCGAGTCCGAGCTTCGCTACGACGCGTGGGCCGCCGCGAACGAGCGTCAGGTCCACGCGCTCTCGCAGAACCGTCTCGGCTACCTCCACATCCGCTCAATGAACCAGAGCTCCCTAGAGGACTTCGAGCACGACCTCTACGCCGCCGCCGAGGGCCACGAGGGCCTCGTCATCGACGTCCGCAACAACGGCGGCGGCAGCACGGCCGACCTCGTCCTCGCGTCGCTCATGGTGGCGCCGCACGCCTACACCGTCCCCCGCGGCGCCGACCCGGCGTACAAGTCCGGCTACCCCCGCGACCGCCTCTACATCCAGCGGTACGTGCTCCCGTCGAACCTCCTCTGCAACGAGAAGAGCTTCAGCAACGCCGAGATCCTCGCCCACGCCTTCCAGACTCTCCGCCGCGGCACGCTTGTCGGCCAGACCACGTACGGCGGCGTCATCAGCACCGGATCGACCACCACACTCGACGGCACGTCCGTTCGCACCCCGTTCCGCGGCTGGTTCCTCCCCGATGGCACCGACATGGAGAACCACGGCGCCCGCCCCGACATCCTCGTCCCCCAGACCCCCGAGTCCGAGTCCGAGAACGACGACGCGCAACTCCGCGCTGCGGTGGAAGACCTGATGAAGCGGCTGCGGTAGCGAACCGCCGCGGTTGGCGACGGTTCTATCCGAAGCTCGTCACGGGAGGCGGACGCACGATGGACCAGGACGTGGACGCGAGGCTTGCCGCCGCGAGGGCGCGGGCCGCTGAACGGGAGGCCACCGAGTCCCGTCGCCGGATGGTCGCGATCCAGATCGCCGAGCGGTCGGCGACGCTCCGCTCGCTGTCCGCGCGCCTCGAGCGCGAGCGGGACGATGTGGCCCGGCTCGAGCGGCGGTCCTTCGCCGCGATGCTCGCCACCGTGCTCGGCACGAAGGAAGAGCGGCTCCGCACCGAGCGCGCCGAAGTGCTCCGCGCGGCAGCGGCCCGCGACACCTGCGAAGCCGCGCTCGAGTCCCTGCGCGCGGACGAGTCCGCGATCGACGAGCGTCTTTGGGCGCTGAGCGGTGCGGACCGCGAGCTCGATGCCGCGATCCGCGCGAAGGAGGCGGACCTCGTCGCGCGCGGCGGCCCGGCGGCCGTGCGCCTTGCCGAGGTGGACTCTCGCACGGCCGAGGCCCGGGCGATGTCCAAGGAGATCGCTGAGGCGATCGGAGCGGCCGATGCGGCCGCGCGCGCGCTCGACACGGTCCTCGCGTCGCTCGAATCGGCGAGGAGTTGGGGCACGTTCGACATGCTCGCGGGGGGCACGGTGTCCACCTGGATCAAGCACTCGCGCATCGACGAGGCGCGGTCCGGGTCGCACGCCGCGCAGGCGGCGCTCGACCGGCTCCGCCGGGAACTCTCCGACGTCCGGGGGGCCGGTGCCGCGGAGCCGCTCGTCGTCGAGATCGACGGGTTCTCGAAGTTCGCCGACATGTGGTTCGACAACATCGTGACCGACTGGATGGTGCAGAAGCGGATCTGCGCGTCGTTCGACAACACCGCCCGCGTGAGGCAGGACGTGATCGTCGTCCGGAGTCGTCTCGACGCGCAATTGCGCGACCTCCGCCGCGCGACCGACGGTCTCGCCGCGGAACGCGAGCGCATGCTCGGCGGGAGCTGACGGATTCGCGCCCGCCCGGGCTCCGTTCGACGCGGCGCCGCCGAACTCCATTGCGGCGGCGCAGCACCGCGGAGAGGATCCACGCCGTCATGACGGAACGGTCCCCCTGGTACGACGTGCAGCCTGCTTCGCCGGAAGCTCGTCGGCGAGGTGCTCGCACAGCGATCCGGCGGTTCGCCCGCGGCGTTTTCATCACCGCCGTCGGCGCCGTCGTCCTTGCGGTCGCCGCAACCTGGCTTCTGAGCCGCGCGCCTGGCTCGTTCTGGAGCGCCGCTCGCCCGTGGTTCATTCCCGGCGTCCTCGCGCTCGTGGTCGCCGACATCCTCGGGAAGGTCTTGACGGGGCGGATGAAAGCCGAGCCGCCCCGATATGGCGCGACCTCCGAGCACAAGCTCGGTCTCGGTTACTGCGTGCAGTTCGGCGAGTTGACGACCTTCAGTGGCTTCTGGACGTTGGTGATCGGGGAGCAGTCGATCGACATCGATCCGCACGGCGACGAAGCGCCGTGGGCGCCCGACCTCCGCGCCCTCTCCATCCCGTTCGGCGACATCGTCCTCGTCCGTGCGCGCGCCTCCTGGATCGACCTCGTCTGCGAGCGCGAGGGCCGTCGCACAACGTTTGAGGTCCGCAACGTCGCATACGCCGACCGCCAGCGGATGCTGTGGGAACTCGCGGTGCGCGTTCCGGAGGCAGTCGAGCGCGGGATCGGATCTGCGACGCCGACTGCGACACCGACTGCGACGTCGGCTCAGACGAAGACCCAGCCGACGAAGTCCTCCTCCGGCGACGCCGCCCCTCGCGCCGCGGAATCCGGTCCCGCGCTCCCGGGGATGGACGCCGCGATGACGGGCCTCGGCTCGTCCCTCGTCGCCGACGCGACCCGCAATCCGCCGCCGCCCAAGTCGTCCCTCGGCTGCGGCCTGTTCGTCGGACCGACGCTCGACAGCGAATAGGCCCGGCTGTCAGCGTGCCACGATCAGACTTCAGGGACGGTGACGAGCTTGCGGTGGACGTCGGCCGCGAACGCCAGCACGGCGTCGATGTCGGCGATCTCAAGGTCCGGGAAGTCAGCCACGATCTCAGCCTTGGTCATGCCCGACGCCAAGTAGTCCAAGACGTCCTGGACGGTGATTCGCAGGCCACGCACGCACGGCTTTCCGCCGCGCTTCCCCGGGTCGATTGTGATGCGGCCGTGGTGGTCCATGAGCGAGAGCGTAGCCCGGACAGTTCATGAGGGTTCGCGTGGAAACGGCGCGCATCGTACGAATCTCATGCATCACACGCCGATTCGAGGCGCGTTCGCGCCACGACACAGCGTCCTGGCCGAGATCCGCGGAGCCGACCGCAAGGCGGGACCCGCAGCGTCGGCTTTGTCAAGCCACGCAAGGGTCCCAACGCAGCGGACGGCCCGCGGGCTCGGCCAGGCGCGAACCCTCATGAACTGTCCGAGCTGATCGTCCGCGCTGAGGCGGTCAATCGTCGACGCCGCCCACACGTCGCCGCAGCCAACCGCGGCCCGCGGTAGGGAAACGCCCTACAGCGGCGGCTCCGCGCGCGTTCTACGCTCGTGGTTTCGCGTGCCGCACTGCGCACGCCGGAGGACCACCCATGTCGAAGAGCGCATCCGTCCACAAGATCCTGGAAGTCGTCGGGACGTCGAAGAAGTCGTTCTCCGACGCGGCGCAGACAGCGGTCGCGCGCGCGGCCGAGTCTGTGCGCGGACTCGAGTGGTTCGAAGTGACCGAGCAGCGCGGCCGAATCGACGGCGCGAAGATCGCGGAGTTCCAGGTGACGATGAAGATCGGCTTCAAGCTGGAGTAGGTCGCCGACGTCGTGGCGTCGGGGTTTCCGACGCGCGCGGCCGAGATGGACGAAATGCGCCGCGCATCGGCGCTCGTTGCTCTCTCTGGACACGTTCACCACAGGAGAACCGCCATGGACAACGATCGAATCGCCGGCAACTGGAAGCAGGTCAAGGGCAAGGTGAAGGAGCAGTGGGGCAAGCTGACCGACGACGACCTCGACGTCGTCAACGGCCGCGCCGAACAGCTCGTCGGCCGCCTCCAGGAGCGCTACGGCCTCGCGAAGGACGCCGCCCGCAAGGAGTACGACGGCTGGCACAAGGCCCACGAGCTCCGCGAGAAGGCCAGCAAGTCCTGAGTACCGAGGCGGGACAGATTTCTGTCCCGCGCAATTCGTTCAGGGACCTGCGTCAACTGACTGCCCAGCAACGGTTTCTGACGGCCCGCTGACCGTCGTCCGTCTGCGCGCCCTTCGGCCCTCCGCCGCGTAGCCTGCGATCCTCGCGACCGCCGACCTTCACGGGTCGGCGGTTCGCCGCAGGTCCCCGCCGCCCCGGAGGTTGAGTCCCATGGACTGGAAGCTCTTCGCCACGACGTTCACCGCCGTCTTCCTCGCCGAACTCGGCGACAAGACGCAGATCGCCACGCTCGGCTTCGCGTCGGGCACCGACAAGGGCCACTGGACAGTCTTCGCCGCCAGCGCCGCCGCGCTCGTCGCGTGCAGCGCGATGGCGGTCGTCGCCGGCGCCGCACTCGGGAAGGTCATCCCGATGGTGTGGCTCGAGCGCGTCGGCGGCCTGCTGCTCGTCGTCGCGGGCGCGTGGACGCTCTGGAAGTCGTTCGGCAGCGGCGAGTAGTCCGACCGCGCCGCCGACCGCGCCGTCGACTCGTCGGCTCGTAGGACGGAAAATCCCGGAATCTGGATGTCACTTTCGGGCCGTCCCAAACGACCTCTGTGTGCAACGGAAGCACAGAGGAGATCCACATGCGCAGAGCGAGCGACGACATCCGCCCCGGGCGGCAGATCGACCGCCACGACCACGACGGCGACAGCCCCGACACCCACGCCGTCGCGACGGCCGGCCGACCCCCGCGGGGCATCCACGACCTGCCGGTCCCGGTGACGTGGGACCTCTTCGGGGCGCTGCGGCGTCAGGTCCAGCCGCCGCTCGCGATGACGCTGGTGTCGATCTTCGACGAGGCCGTCTGCCGCACGATGCTCGACGACGTCCTTCTCCAGGACGTGATCGCTATGGACGCGCTCTCACCCGCCGCGCCGCTCGACGGCCGTGCCGCGCGCGGGTTCGAGCGGCGGTTCCGCGAGTTCGCGCAACTGCGGCGCGAGTGGATCGGCGTGGCCCACGAGGCCGTGGGCGACACCGGTATGACGCGACTCCGCGTCGAAGCGCTCGCGTTGGCCCGAGCCGCGGCGTTCGACACCCCGTTCGACGCCGCGACGCGCGCCGACGTCGAGAGCGTCCTCGCGGACCTGGGCCCGATCCTCTCGGCCTACGGCCTCGCTGGCCGCACCGGCCACGTGCTCGACCACACGCGGCTTCGCATCCTCTCGTCGAGGATCGATTACTGCCTGGCCGCCCTGCTGCTGGCCCACTCCGACGCGAGCTTCGGCGCGCTGCGGCGCTGCTCGCAGCTGCTCTGCGCCGAGGCGCGTGTCGCCGTGACCCGACTTCGGTCGGAGATTGCGGGGCGGGTTCCCACGACGCCGCGGCTGCGAGTCGCCGGGGCGCGATCGACGTGACGGAACGAGCGACGGAGCACGCGACCGACCGATCCCCCGTTCAGACGAGCGGGTAGATCAGCGGCGCCAACCCCGGGTGCAGCACGGCGATGACGACCACGATGGCGACGACGCCGATCACGCCGAGCATCGGCAGGAGCCACCACTTCTTCTCCTGGCGGAGGAACATCCAGAACTCGCGGGCGAGGGCTGTCATCGGGCGACTCCTGCTGTGTGAGGCGAGGGCGGTGTCATGGCGCGACGTTCATTGGGGCGAGGATCGACGTTTCGGGTGCGACTCTCCCGACGCGGTAAGGACAAGTTCCGGCGACGACCACCTTCAGCGCTTCCCCGTGCGCCAGTCGGCGCTGTCGGCGCGAACTGTCCCGTTCTGCACGGGCCACCGGAGGACCTCCTGCGACATCCAGGCGGCGAAGCGGTCCGAACCGTCCTGGTTCCAGTGGAGGTCCACCGGGTACCAGTGTGCGCGCATCCCCGCCTCGTCGAGACCGGCGTACGCGGCCGCGCCGTCCACGAAGCGAGCGCCGATCTCTTTCGCGAACGCGCGAGCGTCGTCGTCGGCGGGGGCGGTGCGGTTCTCCAGCAGTTCGTCGAGCGCGGGGATCTTCACCACCGTGACGGGCACACCCATGCGACCGAGCGCGGCCTTCATCTCGGCGACGAGACGGCCGCGGCCTTGCGTCGGATCGGTCAGTTCTCTCGCCAGCGTGCCTGCGGCCGCTGCGCCGACGTGTCCGGTGCCCTGCGGCGTGCCGCGGAGCGTCTCGATCAGTTTCGTGGCGATGAACGGCTCGAGAGGGCGCGACGGCTTCCACTCGCCGCGGAGCGACGCATCGAAGTTGGCCGTCGAGGTGACGTATCCCTGCCACGAGCCCATGAGCGCGAGCGCTTCCTCGCGGGACTTCGGGTAGAGGTCCGGATTCCATGTGTCCACGCGGCCACCCATGTGGCGCGCGGCGCCGTCCGGCGTGGAACCGCCGTGATCGCACACGTACAGTCGCCGGGCGAGGTCGTTGCCCCACACGGCGAACACGACGCCGTCGATGTCGTACTTCGTCGGTTCGATCTCCTTGAGGAGCATCTGGTGCCAGTTCGCGAGGCCGACGCCGGAGAGCGAGAAGTTGAGCAACTCTGCCTCGCCGCCGCGTTCGCGGACGGAGTCTTCGCACGCGTCGGCCCACGGGCGCAGCAGGTCGCCGCCCGAGAACGAGTCGCCGAGCACGGCGAGACGCGTTGCGGTCGGGGACTTCCGGGCGACGGAGAAGTCGTCGCGGTCCGGGAAGCCCTGCTTGTTCCCGTAGAAGCCGCCGACGTACTCGACGTCGGCCTTCGTCGGGTCCTTCCCGCGGACGAACTTCGCCACGCGTGCCGGGCCGCCGTGGACGCGGTAGCCGCTGAGAGGGTCGTACTTCAGCGTCGGGCCCGACTCTTCGAACACCCAGTAGACGGCCGGGACGGTCCGCGAGAACACGAACGTGACGGCCGCCTCGGCGACGGCGTAGCCGAGCGCCACGACGCAGGCGGCGAAGCCGAGCTTCTTCCGGAGCGAGAGCTTCACGGGGGGTCTGACTTCGGGCACGGGGCTCCTCGTCGAAGTGGGATGTCGTCGCACTTCCATCGCACGGCGCGGACCGAGACGGGCAAAGCGCCGGGTGAGTGCCTTCCGCAGCCTCGCGGCGAGCCTGGCGGCGGCTCGCGATCGCCCCGATGTCGTCGAATTGCGACGTTGCACCGCCGCGACACCCGTCACACCACGTCGCATTGGATCGACACGCGACGCCCGGCCACCGCTCGACCGCGCTGGCCGTGGTCCGGTAGCGTCGGGACCGATGACGCCGCCGAACCCGCCCACCCGTCCCTCCGTGCGCCGCGCGTTTCCCTCCGTGCCTGGCGCAATCGTCGCCGCCATGCTCGCGACGGTCGCGCTCGCGTCGGGCCTCGCCGCGTGCAACAGCACGAAGACGGAACGCCGATCCGCCGTCGAGGATCTCGGCGACAAGCGCGACGTCGCACTTCGCGTGCTCGCGACCGGTGAGACGCAGGGGTATCTCGAGACGTGCGGTTGCGAGTCGGGTCAGATCGGCGGGATCGCGCGGCGGGGGACGTATCTGCGCGGGCTCCGTGGGCCGAACGACCTGACGATCGACCTGGGGAACATCACCTCCGGGTCCGGCGACCTGCGACGACTCCGCCGCGAAGCCGCCCTCGACGCGCTCGCGGCACTCAAGTACGACGTGGTCGTCCCCGGGCGCGGCGAGATCGTGGACGGCGAGGCGTTCGTCTCCGGCGCGAAGGCGCGGGGACTGCGCGTGGTCTCCGCGAACGTCACCGGCCCGGACGGGAATCCGCTCTTCGAACCGTGGTGGGTTCGGGTGCTGCCCGACGGTCGCCGCGTCGCGGTAATCGGTCTGACGGAGCCGATCGCGCTTCCGCCGGCCGGGTGGCACGTCACGCCTCCCGTTGCCGCGCTCGTGTCCGCCCTGCACGACCTCGAGGGCAAGGCCGACACCGTGATCGTCGCGACGTCGCTCCCGGAGCCCGACGCCCGCGCGATTGCAGAGTCTGCCGAGGGCGTGAGCCTCGTCCTCGCCGGAGCGACGCCCGATCCTGACGTCACCTTCGACGCTGCGGGGCGTGCGCTGCTCGGCGTCGTCGGGCACCTCGGTCAGTACGTCTCGCGAATCGACTTCGACGCTTCGCTGAAGCCGGCGTTCACGTGGCGCGCCTGGCTCGACGAGAAGGTCCCCGAAGACACGGAGATGGCCGCGATCATCCGCCGGTACAAGGACGACGTCGCCGGCCTCGACACGCAGTTCGTGGACAAGATCGTCGCCGCGAAGCGCGCGGCGTCTTTCGCCGGTTCGAAGTCCTGCGAGTCGTGCCACGGGGCCGACTACGCCGTCTGGAAGGCGTCGCTCCACGGCAACGCGATGAGGATCCTCGTCGAGAAGAAGGCCAACCGCGACCCCGACTGCGTCCCGTGCCACCTCGTGGACGTGCCGCACGCGCCGACGGCGACGGTCGCCGCGGGGACGCCGGGCGCACTGGGCGCCGTCACCGCGACCGGAACGTTCGACGCCGATGCGATGGGCGTCGGCTGCGAGGCCTGCCACGGCGGGAGCGCGGCGCACGTCGCCGACCCGAAGGTCCGGACGCCGAATCGTGACGGCGGCCGGTCGCTTTGCGTGTCCGCCTGCCACCACCCGCCCGAGGTCAAGACGTTCGACGTTGCGAAACAGTGGGAGAAAGTCCGCCACGGCGGGAAGTAGACTCCTCCGCCGCGTCCGCGCCGCCGAGGAGGATCACCGATGCCCAAGCCGGTCAAGCTCGCCGTTCCCACGCGATGGGCGGTCGAGGGGCTTCTTCCGCCGGTGTGTCTCGTGAGCGGGCGACCGACGAACGGGCGGACAGAAACTCGGAGGATCCTGTTCGGCGCGATTGAGACCCGCCCGTCCGGGGCGGGCGGACGGGGGGAGCTGATCGCGAAGCCGTCGCTCTCGTCGATGGCCGCCGCGACCGTCCCGATCTCTGAGGAAGGCGTACGGTTGCTGCGGCGATCGCTGTGGGTACTCCTCGCGTGGCTCGCATCGTTCGCAGCGTCGATGGTCTTCGTGCCGATCGGGGGTCCGTTCCTGCACGAGCGGATCGGCGCTTCGGCCGGCGTGCTGGTCGTCGGGTGGATTCTCGTGAGCCTCGTTGGGCTGTTCGTGAGCGCGTTCCGTCGACGATGGCTGAAGGTGTATCTGGTGCCCTGCCCCGACGGGCGCACGCTGGTCGCAGTGCCGAGCGCCGAGGCCGCCACCGCGATCCGCGCAGCGATCGTGTCGGCGGGGGAGACGATCCCGGCGCTCTGCAAGACGTGTGAGGCGGTTGTTCCAGGCGAGTTCAACTGGGGCGACGGAGCGCGGCACTTCTGCGCGGCGCATGCGACGAAGTGACGACAGCGGCGACCGACAACGCCGCAACCTGCCGGCTGCGGCCGGGGTACCCAGCCAGCGGATCGCTGGCCGGCCGAGTCGTCGCCGCGGCGTCCGATCGGGAGGTCCGTTGATGTCCGCACTCGTCCGGTTCGCGTCCGTCCTCTGCCTCGTCCCCCTGGCGATGTCCGCGGCTTCCGCCGCACCGACGCCTCCGGACGCCCCTGACCCCGCCGCGTTCCTGAAGGCCGCGCACGCGAAGCACGCCGACCTCACGGCCGCGGGGCTCCAGTCGTTCAAGGCCCGAGTGAAGCTGCGGCGCTCCGACGATGACAACGTGATGCTCGTGCGCGACTCCGCCGCGTTCACCTACTCGTTCACCGCGCCGGACCGCGAGGAGTTCGACTTCCAAGACACGATGGAGGTCCTGCGGAAGCCCCTGCGTGACTCGCTCACGGGGCTCTGGCGCGAGACGACCGGCGCAGTCTGCTTCCCCGCGATCGAAGGTGCCGAAGGGCTCGCGCTCGAGTCCGCGCCGCCGCTCAATGTGCTCACCGGCACGGCGAAGGCGGGCGGCGCGTTCCGCGTGTCGTTCGACGCGGCGACGGACCGCGTCCTCGACGCGACGTTCGCCGACACCGTGAAGCGCGCGTGGACCCACGAGTTCACGCCGAAGGGATTCCAGGTGCGCGGGATCGACGTCTCGGTCGGCGACAAGTCGGTGTACGTCTCGACGTACGACGTCTTCCGCGACGTCCGGGGCTTCCAGCTCCCGACCGTCGTGCGGCTCACGGCGAACGGGAAGTCCACCGAGTTCCAGCTTGAGTACCAACTCGTGAACGACCGCGTCGCCACTCCGGAGCCACTCGACGCCGCTGCGATCAAGGCGAAGGTGGACGAGTTCGAGAAGGGATGGAAGGGCTTCGACGAAGCGACGAAGGCCGCGAAGCTGCGCGAAGTGGGAGACCTCGAGAGCGACCTGGCGTCTGCCGCCGTCGCGAAGCTCGGGCTGAAGGACGCGTCGCTCGACATCCGTGAGAAGGCCGCGGTCACGCTGGGCCTGATGAAGCGCCCGAACGTCGTCGCAGCGCTCGTCGTGGCACTCGCCGCGAACGAGAAGGAGATCCGCGTCTACCTGAAGGTGATCGAGGCGCTCGGCGACATCGGCGACCCGCGCGCGGTGGACCCGATCTCGAAGGACTGGTGGAACCAGCGCATCGGCGAGTACGCGCTCGCCGCCGCGAAGGCGAAGATCGCGGCCCTCGGGAAGATCCGCGACGCGTCGGCGGTGGACGCGCTTCTCGAGACGTTCACGATCACGTCCGAGGACCGCATGGGCGCCCTTCGCCCGGACATCATTGCGTCGCTCACGAAGCTCACCGACCAGAAGTTCGGGCCCGACCGAAAGGCCTGGGCCGAGTGGTGGAAGAAGGCCCGCTCATCGTTTCGGTTCTGACGGAGTCGGCGCGGTGTCTGGGGCGGCAGTCTCCTCCGGCTGAGTCTTCGGCTCGCTCCGCTCCGCGGAGCACGAGTTCGACATTCAAGTGCGGACGCCGAACCGCGGCAACACCCAGCGGTTCAGAGCGAACCACGCGGCGAAGATGCCTCCGAAGATCAGCAGTGGCTTCACGTCGTCGAACATGGATCGTCTCCGGGGCGCGGGGGGATGCGGGAGCTTCTGGGACGGATCGTCGAGCGGGATCATCTCACGTGCGCTCCGTCGGCGCCGGCGCCAGCCAGGACTCGATTTCGGCGCGGGACGGCACACGTCCGCTGAGGACGACGCGACCGTCCACGAGAACAGCAGGCGTGGACATCAGGCCGAGGCGGATCATCTCGGTCAGGTCCTCGACCTTCGAGACGCGCACGCCGGGCGCGCGCTCCGCGACGACCGACTCGATCAGTTTCATGGCCGTCCGGCACCTGGAGCACCCGGGGCCGATCACCTTGATCTCCATGGAACCTCTCCTTCTTCGAGTTCGAGCCCGATCAGTGGACCGGGACGAGGCCGATCGCATTGAACACGAGCCCGACGCCGATGAACGCGATCGCCAAGTAGGCCGCGAACAGGCCGAGGAGCGGCCAACGCACGACCTTCCGGAGGATGATCATCTCGGGCAGCGAGAGCGCGGTCACCGCCATCATGAACGCGAGCACGGTGCCGATCGGAACACCCTTCGAGAGCAACGCCTGTGCGATCGGAACGATTCCCACCGCGTCGGAGTAGAGCGGCACACCGATCGCGACGGCCGATGCGACGGACAGCACGCCGCCGTCCTTCGTCAGACCTGCGAGGAAGTCCTGCGGAACGTACCCGTGGATCGCCGCGCCCACGCCCACGCCGACCAGTACGAACTTCCAGACCCGACCCAGGATCTCGCGGACCTGACCCGCGGCGAAGACGCGCCTCGCTCGGAACGAGCGGTCCTCGGCGACGACCGGCGCGGCGCCGACCTGCATCTGGAACACGTACGGTTCGACCCACCGCTCCGGCCGAAAGCGCTCGAGAACGATGCCGCCGACGAACGCGACCGTCATGCCGGTGACGACATACAGCGCCGTCAGTTTCCAGCCGATGACCCCGGCGAGCAGCACCACCGCCACCTCGTTGATCATCGGCGACGCGATCAGGAACGAAAGTGTCACGCCGAGCGGAATGCCGGCTTCGACGAACCCGATGAAGAGCGGCACCGACGAACACGAGCAGAAGGGCGTCACCGCACCGAGAACGACGGCAAGTCCGCGGGCGACGAACGCCGGCCGACCCTTCACGAAGTCGCGCACGCGCTCCGGCGCGAGCATCGTCCGAAGGAGCCCCATCACGTAGATGATCCCCGAGAGCAGGACGAGGATCTTGACCACGTCCATCACGAAGAAGTGCAGCGCGGCGCCGAACGGCGTGTCGGCGGAAAGGCCGCCGAGCCGGAAGACGAGCAGGTCTGCGAGTGCGTCGAACAAAGGGGGGAGGTGTCCTCTCTAGGGCGCCGACCAGAAGAACCAAAGTCCCGTGGCGATGAGCGCCACGCCGAGGCTCGCACGCGTCCACTTGGCGGCGCGGGCGTTGGCACTCCAGCGGAGCGCGTCCTGCACGCGGTGGATCGACGTCGTGCCGATGACGATTGCCGCACAGTGGCCGAGCCCGAATGCCGCGACGACTGCGACGGCGCGTTCGGTGTCGGTGCCCGCCCACTTGAAGACGATGCCGAGCATCGGCGCCATGAACGCGAACGCGCACGGACCGAGCGCGGTGCCGAAGAGGACACCCAGGACGAACGCCGACGCGAGTCCGTGTCGCCGGAGCCCGTCGAACCGGCGCCCGAAATCGGGCAGGGTGATCACGTCGAGCAGGTACAGCCCGACCGCCGCGAAGACGATCGCGACGATGTAGTTGGGCCAGGGTCCGAGATCGCCTGCGATCCGGCCGGCCGCGACGGTGAGCGCGCCGGCCCCCGCGATCGTCACGAGGATGCCGACCGCGAACACCGCCGCCAAGGTCGCCGCGCGGGCGCGAGGTGCCGCGTCGTAGATGCCGAGGAACCCGGCTGCCAGTCCGATGCTCGCGAGGTGGCAGGGACTGAGCACGATGCTGAGCACGCCCCACACGAGCGCCGCCGCCACCGCCAGGACCAACGAACCCTCCAGAGCGTCGGTGAATGCGGTGACGAGCGCGGTCACCTCTCGCTCCGTGCCGGGGTCGGCACTCCGAGTGCGTACCCGAACTCATCGAACCGTGCCCGGATCTGAGCGGCCGAGAAGAACCCCTCGTGGCGACCGAGCTCCGCGCCGCCCGGCGCGACGAACACCTGCGTGGGGATCACGCGGACGCCGAACGGCTCCGCACGCTCCGGAGACTTCCAGACGTCGATGAAGACCACGTCGAGCGCGGCTGCGTGGTCCCGCCGCAGCTCGTCGAGCACCGGCTCCATCGCCTTGCACGAGGCGCACTTGTCGGAGCCGCGCTCGATCAGGCGGGGGAGACCGTCGCGCGGATGCGGAGCGCCGTCGTCGGCCCGCCGGTCGCGCGACCTGAGGACGGCGACAGCGGCGAACGCGAGGACGACCGCGCCGAGCACGACCAGGTTCTTACGCATCGATGACCATCTATGGAATGTACGGGGGTCAGGGGGCGCGCATCGTGATGCGAGTCACCATCGATCAGGGTGGCGGCGCCGAGCATCACGGTCGTCTCGCGTCTGCGGGACGCCCGCCTCACGTTGGGGCGGCCCCGGCCCGCGAGGTTCACCCATGCAACTCTCCCAGATCCTCGATCGCGAATGGGTGCCCGCACTCGGATGCACGGAGCCGGCGTCGGTGGCTTGCGCCGCGGCCAACGCATCGAACCTGATCGATGGCGCGGTGGTGTCCGTCCACCTCGTCTGCGACGTGCGCCTCTACAAGAACTGCTACGCAGTCGGCATCCCGCACTCCGGGAAGAGATCCGGCATCCTCTGGACGCTCGCGATCGGAGCGTGCCTTCCCGACGCAACGGCGGGTCTGCAGTGCTTCGCCGGCATCACGCCCGACGTGCTCGCGGCTGCCGGTGCGCTGATCGACGCTCGTGCGGTGACGGTGGAGGTGGACACGACCAAGAGGGAACTCTACGCAGACTGTCGCGTCGTTCGCACCGGAGGCCGGAGCCGAGCGGTGATTGCCGGCGACCACACGAACCTCGCGCGATTGGAGCGCGACGGTGTGCCCATCGACTTGCCGCACGCGGCACGCTCGAGCACCAATGCGCCCGTCGGCCACGAGTTGTCGCGCCTGACGCTCGAGGAACTCGTTGCGATTGCGGCCGACGCCACGCCGGGCGACCGTGCGCGTCTGATTGCGGGCGCCGAGCGCAACCTGGCGATCGCACGCCACGGGCTCACGCTGCTCCCGGAGTCGTTCCGGACGCTGATCGGCCTCGATCAGATGACGCGCATCAGTCGTCTCGTCTGCGCCGGTGTGTACGCCCGCATGAGCGGCGAGGACTTCGTTGTGATGAGCCTCGCCGGCTCCGGCAACAAGGGGATCACCGCGACCGTGCCGATCCTGCTCTGGGGCCGGGAGTCGGGCTTCTCGGAGGAGCGGATCGCGCGCGCGCTCGCCGTGTCGTGTCTCGTCACCGCGGCCACGACGCCGCGACTCGGCCGGCTGTCGGCGGTGTGCGGGGTGTCGAATGCAGCCGGGATCGGCGTCGCCGTGGCACTCGTGGACCTACAGGACGGCGACGCACAGGCGAGGAACCGCGCGGTGAACAACCTCGTGGGGAACGTCGCCGGGATGATCTGCGACGGCGCGAAGATCGGATGCGGGCTGAAGGCGATGACGGCGGTCGATGCAGCGTTTCGGTCCACGTCGCTCGCGCTGGCCGGCGTCGGCATCCCGTACTCCGACGGCATCGTCGGCGCCGACGCCGGGCAGTCCTTCGATCATCTCGAGAGGATCGCCGGGCCCGGCATGCAGGCGATGGACGACGAGATCCTACGGATCATGCAGGAGAAGCTCCGCGGAGCATGCTCTCCGGCATCCGCACCGCAATGACACGACCACGCGCGCAGGCTTCGCCGAGTGCATAGACCGCAACATCCACCACGACCTTCCGGGCGCCGACCTCGATGATCGTCCCTCGCGCTTCGAGCTCCGGGCCGAGCGGTGTCGGGCGCAGATAGTCCACGTGGAGCGCGGCCGTGACGAACCGCGGCGGCGCCCCCGCGTCAGCCGATGGCTCCACGCCCGCGGCGCGCCACGCGGCGAGCGCGGCCGAACCGGTGCCGTGGCAGTCGATCAGCGACGCGACGAGCCCTCCGTAGACGAACCCGGGGATCGCCGTGTGCTCCGCGCGCGGCGTGAGACGCGCCGACGTCTCGTCGCCGTCCCACATCGAGCGGATGCGCAGACCGCTTGCGTTGAGCCGCCCGCAGCCGTAGCAGTGGGCGACGTCGGCGGGGTAGAGGTCCTGTACGGCGGGTGTCGGCATGCGGCGGAGTGTTCCCGGCGAGACGTCCACCCGGAGGTGACCGCCGTCACACTGCCACGCGCGGGGCGTCTGTGACCCTGCGGCCATGGGTGTCATCTTCGAGCCGTTCAAGATCAAGTCCGTCGAACCGATTCCGTTCACCACGCGAGCGGAGCGACTTCAGTTCCTCGACGACGCGGGATTCAACCTGTTCCAGGTGTCCGCGACGGAGGTGACGTTCGACCTCCTCACGGATTCCGGCACGGCCGCGATGAGCGACGCGCAGTGGGCGGCGATGATGACGTCGGACGAGAGTTACGCGGGCTCGCGGTCGTTCGCGACGTTCCAGCGCACCGTCCGCGCGCTGACGGGGATCGAGCACGTCATTCCGACGCACCAGGGCCGCGCGGCCGAGCGCATCCTGTTCGCCTGCACGGTGAAGCCGGGGATGCGCGTCCCGAGCAACAACCACTTCGACACCACGCGGGCGAACATCGAGTACGTCGGCGGGATCGCCGACGACCTCGTCTGCGAGGAAGGCCACGACACGCGGTCGGACTACCCGTTCAAGGGGAACATCGACCTCGCGAAGCTCGAGCGGTACCTGACCGAGCACGCGGGCAAGGTCGCCCTCGGGATGATCACCATCACGAACAACACGGGCGGCGGTCAGCCCGTCTCGCTCGCGAACCTGCGCGCCGTCTCCGAGATCTACCGCCGCCACGGCGTGCGCTTCGTGATCGACGCCTGCCGCTTCGCCGAGAACGCCTGGATGATCCGCCAGCGCGAGCCGGGACAGGGCGCACGCTCGGCCGAGGACATCGCGAAGGAGTGCTTCTCTCTCTCCGACGGCTGCACGATGTCGGGGAAGAAGGACGCGCTCGTCAACCTGGGCGGCTTCCTGGCGCTCCGCGATCCGGTGCTCGCCCGCGACGCGAAGAACCTGCTCATCCTGACCGAGGGCTTCCCGACGTACGGCGGGTGCGCCGCGCGCGACCTCGAGGCGATGGCCGTGGGCCTCCGCGAAGTGCTCGACGAGCGCTACCTCGAGTATCGGCACGCGACGATCGAGTACCTCGCGGCGGGTCTTGAGAAGCTCGGCATCCCCACGGTGCGCCCGGCGGGCGGCCACGCGGTGTTCATCGACGCGAAGGAGTTCCTCCCGCACATCCCGGCAGCGCGCTTCCCGGGCCAGGCGATGGCCGTGGCGCTCTACCTGCAGGGCGGCATCCGCACCTGCGAGATCGGGAGCGTGATGTTCGGGAAGCCCCAGCCCGACGGTTCGTTCCACGCCGCGGCGCTGGAACTCGTCCGGCTCGCCATGCCGCGCCGTCGCTACACGCAGAGCCACGTCGACCGCATCCTCGAGATCGCCGGCGAGGTGGCCGAGCGGAAGGACCGTCTCCACGGCTTCGAGATGACCGAGCGCCCGCCGCACCTGCCGCACTTCACTGCGAAGTTCCGGGCCGAAGGCGACTGGGTCCGCTCGTTCTGACACGAGTCATGATGTCCGCCCCTCCGCGGGGATAGACTTCTCTGCGGAGGATTCGATGATGCACCGAGACGATCAACACGGGTTCCGGTTCGCCGCTGCGCTTGGCGCGGTCGTCGTCGCCGGTACGGCGCCGTCCGCGTTCGCGGGCGACGTTACGGTGTCGAAGCAGGGCGCGCGCGTGCTCGTCACGGGCGGGTCGGGCGACGACTCGATCCTGATCCAGCCGGGTGCGGCGCCGGGCGAACTGCGCGTCAGCGCGAGCGCGATGGGCACCACCGTGAACGGCGGCGCTGAGACGGTCGTCGGCGTCGCGGGCAAGGACTCGATCGTGGTGGACGTCGGCGACGGCCTGAACCAGGTCCACGTCGCGGGCCTGCTCCCCGCGCACAAGACCTTCCTCGGGATCGGCGGCAGCGGCGACGACTACTGGACGATCGACGAGGCCACGCTCCCCGGGTCCGCGCAGTTCGCGGACGAGGGCGGCCGGAACTACTGGTACGTGATGCGGTCCCGCGTGCAGGGCTCCCTCGTGATCGCCGGCGGTGCCGGCGACGACTCCCTTTACGCGTACCAAGACGAGTTCGTCGGCGCGGTGAAGACGAACTTCGGCGGGGGCGCCTCGAACGGCGCGAATCTGTCGTCGTGTGCCGCGCGGTCCACGGTGGGCATCGTCGGGAGCAGCGGCGCCGATGACCTTCGCATCGACGGCGGAACGTACGCGAAGGCGGTCGTCGTGTCGGGCGGCGACGGGAACGACACGATCCTCGCGCTCGGCGGCGCCGACTTCGCGTCCACCGCGAAGCTCTCCGGCGGCAACGGCAACGACTTCCTCCAGACGACCGGCGGTGCGCAGTTCCGCAAGGGCCTCTCGGCGCTCGGCGGCGCCGGCAACGACTACGTGGTTCTCTCGTCGTTCTCGCTCCCGAAGGGCGGCACGATCGACCTCGGCAGCGGCGACGACTCGCTCCTGCTTACCGCGGTGCCCGTGACCGGCACGCTGAAGGTGCTCGGCGGTTCCGGGAACGACTCGATCCGCACCGACGCCACGCTCGATGTGAAGCCCCGCGCAAAGGTGTTCTTCGACGGTGGCGCCGGGACGGACACGCTTGTCGGGTCGAGTCAGATCACGCTCGGCGCGGGCGCGAAGCGCATCCGCGTCGGGTTCGAAGTGTGAAGGCGCGGCCCCTGCACGTCCTCTTCGTCCACCGCAACTTCCCCGCGCAGTTCGGGCAGATCGCCGGTTCGCTCGCCGCGCGGGGCTGGCGTTGCACGTTCGTCAACGAGAAGCAGGAGGGCGAGGTCGCGGGCATCCGCCTCCTCCGCTACACCCCGCGCGGCGGCGCCACGGCGCAGACGCACTTCTTCTCGCGGACGTTCGAGAACGCCGTGGCCCACGCCGAGGGCGTCTACCGCGCGCTGGAAGCGCACCCGGAGTTCCGGCCGGACGTCGTCGTCGGCCACAGTGGCTTCGGCTCGACGGCGCTGCTGCCGGAACTGTGGCCCGTGCCGGTCGTCAACTACTTCGAGTACTTCTACCGCACCGGCGGCGCCGACGTCGATACCCGGCCCGAGTTCCCGGCCGACCGTGACGCATCGCTGCGAGCGCACATGCGCAACGCCATGATCCTCGTGGATCTCCACACGTGCGTCGCCGGATACAGCCCGACGGCATGGCAGGGCTCGCGGTTCCCGGCGGAGTACCTTCCGAAGATCGAGACGATCCACGACGGCATCGACACCGAGTTCTGGTCCCGCCGTGCCGCGCCGCGCCGCGTGATGGGGCGCGATGTCCCGGAGGGCACGCGGATCGTCACGTACGTCGCCCGCGGGTTCGAGTCGATGCGTGGGTTCGACGTGTTCCTCGCCGTCGCGCAACGGATTCTCGCGGCGCGGAAGGACGTGATCGTCGTGGCGGTGGGCGAGGACCGCGTGTGCTACGGCGGCGACCTGGCTCACACGGGCGGCAAGAGCTTCCTCGCCTGGTGCCTCGAACGCACTCCGTGCGACATGGACCGCCTCCTCTTCCCCGGCCGCCTGCCGCCCGACGACCTGGCGAACCTGCTCTCGATCTCCGACGTACACGTCTACCTGACCGTGCCCTTCGTCCTCTCGTGGTCGATGCTCAACGCGATGTCGTGCGGCGCGGTGCTCGTGGCGTCGGACACGGCACCCGTGCAGGAGTTCGTCCGCCACGGCGAGAACGGCCTGCTCGCGGGCTTCAGCGACGTGGACGAGCTCAGCGCTCGCGCGCTGGAGGTGATCGACGATCCGCGTGCGTTCCGCGCTCTCGGCGACGCCGCGCGGCGCACGGTCGAAGAGCGCGCGAGCCTCGCTGGATCGCTGCCGCGCCTGACCGCGCTGTTCGAGGGCGCCGCCGCAAAGGGAAGTGGATGACCCGCGCCCTCGTCGTCATTCCGCACTACTTCGACCCGCAGGGCGGCGGCCGTCACGGCTCGCGTTGCCCCGATCCGATGCCGCGCGTCCGCGCACTCGCAGCGTGTCTCGACGGGCTCCACACCTCGCTCGGCGCGAGCCAGGTCGCGTACGACATCGCGGCGCGCGTCGCGCGTCCGGCGAATCAGCGCGAGGCCGTCGAGCTCGACGTCGCGATCGTCACCACCGGCTCGAAGCACCTGCTCGGCGAGCTTCCCGTGCCGTCGTCGCTCTACCGTCACGTCGCGACCGACGAAGACGGCTGGATGCTCGGGTTCGCGTGCCGCGACGTCCTCCGCGCGGGCCTCGGCGCCTACGACTGGTTCCTCTTCATCGAAGACGACCTCGTGCTGCACGACCCGCTCTTCCTCCGCAAGGTGGCGTGGTTCCAGTCGCTTGCGGGCGAACAGCGCATCCTCCAGCCGAACCGCTTCGAGTCCGACGCGCGCGCGCTCGCCCACAAGGCGTACGTCGATGGCGACCTTCCGCCGCGCGTTCTCGACCCGTGGCGGTCGTCGTTCGATCCCGACACGCTGCCGGCGCTCGAGGGCCGCGTTCTCGGCGGGCAGGTTCGTTTCGTTCCCGCGGCGAATCCGCACGGCGGGTGCTTCTTCCTCTCCGCCGCGCAGATGGAGCGCCTCGCCGTGCAGCCGTGGTTCGCGCTGCGCGACACGAGTTTCGTCGGCCCTCTGGAGAGCGCCGTCACGCTTCCGCTGATCCGCACGTTTGAGGTCTACAAGCCCGCGCCGGAGAACGCGTCGTTCCTGGAACTCCGCCACTTCGGGACGGGCTTCCTGTCGCTGCTGCGTCCGGCGTCGGGGCAGCGTCCGCCGGAGTGATTCGCGTGTCGTTCGTCTGTGTTTCGCGCTTCGTTCGTTCGGAGTACCGGATTGATCCGGAGGTGGCCTCTCGTGGCGACGCGGCGCTCGCGACGCATCGCAGTCACGGTCCGAGCGGTGCCCGCCGCTGTTGCGACCGGTCCCGTCCGAGCGACGTCCGGATAAATCCGGTACTCCGAACGAACCGCACGACTTCGGGCATCTCCGGCCGCCGGGTCCCATCGTTCCTTCGTTCGTTGCTTCGTTCGTTGCTTCGTTCGTTCGGAGTACCGGATTTATCCGGAGGTGGCCTCTCGTGGCGACGCGGCGCTCGCGGAACGACGAGCCGCCCCGTCAGCCGCGCTGACGAACGTCGGCGGCGCGGTGTGCAGTTATTGCAGTTTGTGCCCAGGATTGGCGACCCCGTTGACATTGCGGGGTCGCATCGTAGAGTTTCCCCTGGGTTTCAGACTCTCTCGGGAGGCTTCGCATGCGTTGGACGTCACTCGCCGCCGCCGTTCTGTTTGCACCGTTCGCATTCGCTTCGACGGCGCAGGAAGCCGGCGCGCCGCTCGCGCGGCCAGACGGCGCGGTCCAGCCGGAGGCCCGCGGGAACTGCAGCGTCCGCGACGGCACCGATTTCCAGCGCTTCACGCTCGTCGTCGAAGGCGTGAACGCCGACCGCGCGCTCAGCGTGTTCCTCGGCGATGGCAACGAGCACCTGCTCAACATCGGCGACCTGCCCGCCGGCGCGAACCGACGTGAGTTCAACAAGACGACGCGCGAGGGCGGCGAGCTGCCCTACGGCGTCGAGTCCGTCCGCACCCTCGGCGGCCGCGCGGTCGAGATCCGCGACGCCGAGGCGCACGTCGTCCTGCGCGGCCACGTTCCGGTCCTCGATGCGCCCCCGGTTGATCCGCCGCCCGTGGACCCGCCGGCCGCCGAGCCGATCGTGGCCCGGTCCGTGTTCCACCGCACCGAGTTCGCCGGTGAGCGCGAGTCCCGCGGCACGGTCGTCGTCACGAAGCGCACCGACGGCGGCGCCATCCGCGTCGAGGTCGGCCGCCTCGCGCCCGAGACGGGCTACCTGTTCTCCGTCGGCGCGCGCGGCAGCATGACGCTGGTGGACGACTTCCGCACGAACCGCGAAGGCGGCGCCGCGATCGAGCGCGACACCGCGCATGAGCCCGGCCTCCCGATCGGCGCGGACGGCGTCGGCGGTCTCGCCGGCAAGCGCATCGAGATC
>JAIOPE010000135.1 GCA_021414065.1 Planctomycetota bacterium | reverse complement strand
AGGTCAGGTGGCGCTGAAGGAGCAGCATCGCAGCCATCAGGTCGACATGCTTCCGGGCCATGGGCACCTCCGGGGAACAGCCCCCGAGAGTTCATCGACCTGAAGCCGGAGGATCCGAGTCACTAACCGGACAGCGGTGCGTCTTAACCCGGATCCTCCACGAACCTCCGCGCCTGGACGAGCCCCCGGGCCGCCCGCTGCGTTGGGACCCTTGCGTGGCTTGACCAAGCCGACGCTGCGGGTCCCGCCTTGCGGTCAGCTCCGCGGATCTCGTCCAGGACCGTGTGACTTCGGGCGAACGAGCCTCGGATCGGCGCGCATCGCAAGCTGTTCATGCGCTGCACGCCGTTCTCCCGCGGAGCTTCGTGAATGATCCGGGTTAACGCCTGCGGCTCGTCCGGGATAACCTCGGCCCTTCCCCGGAGCGCACGCCCATGGACGTCCTGAAGAGCCGCATCCGCACCGACTCGCCCGAGTTCATCGAGAATCGCGACCACCACCTCGGCTTGCTCGCCGACCTGCGTCGCCGCATGGACGACGTCCGGAAGCACGGGAGCCCGCGTCTCGTCGAGAAGCACAAGGAGCGGCAGAAGCTCCTCGCCCGCGAGCGTGTCGAGCGCCTCTGCGACCCGGACACGCCCTTCTTGGAGCTCTCGGCGCTCGCGGCCGGCGAGGCGCTCTACGGCGAGAACGAGCGGATCACGTCGGCGGGCGTCGTCACCGGAATCGGCGTCGTCCACGGGCGGCCCGTCATGGTCATCGCGAACGACGCCACGGTGAAGGGCGGCACGTACTTCCCGATGACGGTGAAGAAGCACGTCCGCGCGCAGGAGATCGCCGCGGAGAACCGGCTCCCGACCGTGTACCTCGTGGACTCGGGCGGCGCGAACCTGCCCGAGCAGGCCGACGTCTTCCCCGACGAGAAGCACTTCGGCCGCATCTTCGCGAACCAGGCGCGCATGTCGGCCGCGGGCATCCCGCAGATCGCCGTGGTGATGGGCTCCTGCACCGCCGGCGGCGCGTACGTGCCGGCGATGAGCGACGAGAACGTCATCGTGAAGGGCAATGGCACGATCTTCCTCGGCGGCCCGCCCCTCGTGAAGGCGGCGACCGGCGAGATCGTCACGGCCGAGGACCTCGGCGGGGCCGACGTCCACACGCGCGTCTCGGGCGTCTCCGATCACCAGGCGAAGGACGACGTCCACGGCCTCGAGATCGCCCGCTCGATCATGGAGAACCTGAACCGCGGCCCGCGCGGCACGCGTCTCGCGCTCCGCGAGCCCGAGGACCCGGCCTACGATCCCGAGGAGATCTACGGCATCCTCCCGAAGGACGCGCGCCGCCCGTACGACGTCCACGAGATCCTCGCGCGCACGGTGGACGGGAGCCGCTTCCACGAGTTCAAGCCGCTCTACGGCACCACGCTCGTCACCGGCTTCGCGCACCTGCACGGCATGCCGATCGGCATCGTCGCGAACAACGGCGTGCTCTTCGCCGAGAGCGCGCAGAAGGGCGCGCACTTCGTCGAACTCTGCGGCCAGCGCGGCGTGCCGCTCCTCTTCCTCCAGAACGTGACCGGTTTCATGGTCGGCAAGCGCTACGAGGCGGGCGGCATCGCGAAGGACGGCGCGAAGATGGTCCAGGCCGTCGCGACCGTGCCCGTCCCGCGTCTCACGGTGATCATCGGCGCGAGCTACGGCGCTGGGAACTACGCGATGTGCGGCCGCGGCTACTCGCCGCGATTCCTCTTCATGTGGCCGAACTCGCGCATCTCCGTGATGGGCGGCGAGCAGGCGGCGAACGTCCTGCTCCAGGTGAAGCTCGACACTCTGGAAGCCGCCGGCAAGACGATGTCCCAGGAGGAGCGCGACGAGTTCCGCCGTCCGATCCTCGAGAAGTACGAGAAGGAGGGCAGCCCGTACTTCGCGACCGCCCGCCTCTGGGACGACGGCGTCATCGAACCCGCCCGCACCCGCGACGCCCTCGCCCTCGCCCTCTCCGCCTGCCTCGAGGCCCCGACTCCGGATCCGAGGTGGCCGGTGTTCCGGATGTGACGGGGGATGCGGGGCAACGCAGCGATCACCGGCGGCTGATCTCGGAGTTCGCCTCGCCGCGGTACGCTGGTCGGCATTCGATGGGCCACTTCATCAAGGCACTCGTCGCCGCGCAGGACCTCTTGGTCTCGTTCGCGAGCGACCACGGACTCCGAACGCCGATCCCGCTCGAACAGGGGTTTGCGCTGCTTCCGCTGCTCGACGACGACCTCGACGCCATGATCCCCGCCCCGCAGACGGGACACGTCGATGGGTTCGTCCACCTGTCCGTGGAGTTCGCAGCGCTGCTTCGCCGCGCCTCCGCTGCCGGTTCGCTCGTCTACCTGGAGACCGACTACTTCGGCGGCGTCGGGACACAGGCGGCTGTCGCGTACCGCCACGGCGACGTACTCGTGGGACCACGGGCGTCGGAGGCGGTCGGACCGATCAACGACGCGCTCCGGGCGATCGGCGTGCGCGTCGTGCATCCGGCGATCGACGAGTTCGACTCGGTAGGTCTCCAGCACCATCGGCAGTTCGACCGCGACCAGCGGTAGACATGGGAGCCGAGGAGGAGGATCGATGCAGTTGAACCTGAAGTACGCGCCGGTCCCCGCGAACGCCCCGAAGTTCGCCATCGACATCATCGCTGCGGCGGCCGAAATCAGCGGCGTGCAGCTCGACTACTCCGTGGCGAGCCTGCAGGCCGTGGACGACATCATCGAGGGGTTGCGCCGCGACGGATGCACGCCGAACCAGGTCGGCGAGACCCTCTTCGGATTCGGTTGCTACGTCGGCGAGGTGTTCGTCCGGCACGCAGGCGGGCGGTGGCGAAGCGGCAAGGAGTCAGCGCACGCGGTCTTCCACGACGCGCCGCTGATGGTCGAGTTGGCCAATGGGAAGTGGTGCGAACCCGTCGGCAAGGTCTTCAAGCGGCTCGATGCCGGTGCCGAGAACAGCCTTCCGTACTTCTTCCGGGTGTTCGCCTTGGAGCCGTAGCGAGCATCGTCGCGCCCGCCCGCCCGGGATGTCACCGTCCGCGACGACGCAGGAAGTCAAGCGCGGAGCGTGGCCCTTCCTGAAAGGCAATCGCGACGACAAACGCCGAGAGCAGGAGGAACGGGCCCGCGAACCACCCGCCGACCAAGCCGCCGAGGATGCCGATCGTCATCACGACGGCGCCCTTGCTAGCCAGTGCCACGCCGAGGCCGACAGCGCCGCAGAGGGCCGCCAGAGTGCTGGAGAGCTGGAAGAGATTCACCGCTGCCTATCTAGCCCAACGTGCGACGAGAAGCGCAACTCATGGGCTGCTGGCGCGGCGCGGAGCACCTGCGCGGAGTTGCGTTGTCGGTCCGAAGTCGCGGGCCGTCCGGCAGATGCGGTCGTGGGCGACGGAGGACTTGAACCTCTGACCCCCTGCGTGTCGATGGCCTTCTAGCCTTGCCGCCCGTTGCGAATGTCACTCCGTCGTCGCACTCCGGTGCGTGACGTTGCCCCGCATCCTACCCCGCGCGGGTAGTACTACCCGGCCCAACAAGCGGTCGCCACTCGACCCCGCGCTCCGCGCACTCGTCCGGCCGCTGGTCGCGTGCTCGGCGACCGTCCGCGGCACGGCGCTAGACTCGGAGGGCCTACTTGGCCAAAGGAAGCGCGGCGGCGGCGCCGCCGAGAGACACATGCACAACGAACCAACTCGATACGAGGGGCCAGCGAACCCACCACGCGCAGCGCCGGAGACAGCCCACGCGGCTGGACAGCGCTTCGCACGCGAACTCGGCGACCTGAGCGGAGTGGACTTGGGCGTGTTCCAGGTCATCGAGGCCCACTTGCTCCGCGAGAACGCGTCCGGATCGGTTGACGCGGCGTGCAAGGCGCTAGAGGAACTCGCCCGTACACGGGCAAAGGGACCGGCGCAGCCGTGAGGATCGCTCAGATCGAAGTACGGGCCTTCCGCGGCCTGCTCAAGCGCACCGTCATCCCCTTCACGGCCGAGAGCCCATCGAGCCTCGCGGTGTTCGCGCCGAACGCCTGCGGGAAGTCCACGATCGTGGACGCAATCGAGTTCTTCCTCTCGGATGACGGCCTTCTCGAACGACTTGCGAAGCGGCGTAGCGACACGACGGCTGGCCGAGAAGCGATCCGCAACGCACGCGCGCAGGCATCCGATCTGCCTGCCTACGTTGAAATGCAGTTCATCGACGGCGCGACGCGGCTCAGTGACCGTCGCGAGTGCCTCACTGAAGCCACGCCACTTCCTGCCGCCGCCAAGCGAGTCCGCGACGCGGCAGTCGTCCAGTTCATCATCCGCGGTCATCAGCTTCGTGCGTTCGTGGAGCGTCAGTCGGCCGAAGAACGCTACGAGGAGTTCGCGAGGTGGTTCGGGTTCGACGGTCTGGTGATCCGCGCGAGCGGCGTCTTGACCTCGTGCATCCAGGCCTCGAGCTGCTGGAGGATGTCCTCCTTGTCGATGAAGCGCCGGACCTTGAAGAAGCTGCCCTTCACGAAGCCGACGAGGTTCTCGACGGCGCCCTTCTCCTGACCGCGCGCAGGCGTGCAGGTGCGCATCGCGAGCGCGCCTCCGCGAGCCGATGAGACGTGTTCGTTCACGCGCTCGGAGACCTGGTCCTCCCAGCTCGTCTTCCACGCCCGCAACAGAGCGACCGGGAAGTCGGCCTCACCCTTGTCCACCAGGGTGTGGTGCGTCGGACAGAGAAGGACGAGGTTGTCGTACGTGTCGTCGCGCGCAAGGTCCACGCAGCTTCGCGGGGAGTCGCGCGTCCGGCCGATCACGTGTGCCATCTCGCCGAGCACCACGTCTCCGGACCGCGCAAGTCGCGGAAGAAGATCCAACGCACAGCCAGGCTTCGAACAGCGCCCGGCGGCCCTTCCGAAGAGGAGCTTCAAGTCGACGGTAGATGTGGCCACAGTGCCTCCCTTGGGTCGCAAGTGGTAGCCGAACTCGGTCCCAGAGACGAGACCTCGGGTGGCGTAGGGTCACCTGCGCGGGTAGTCCTACCCGCGCGTTGCCTCGCGCGACGTGTGCGTGGACTACGCGGAACGCACGAACCAATTCGATCCCATGCCGTCGTCCGAACTAGCGACCCCGTGCGTGGCTCGCATGTAGTGGCATGAAGCGGTCGCCCGACGGTCAGGACCAGGGCACGACTTTCAGAACCCGTCGCGGCCGTCGCTCACCTCCCGTCGGGGCAACGGCATCTGCTCCGCCGTCGCCAAGGCTTGCGCGGGAGCCTCCCCGGCAGTAGCCGGAGCCTGACTCCGTCTCATCGTGGTCCAGGGAAGCCGCGCCCACCACCACGTCTCGGGAGCACCCGTCCAAGATCGTGCGATGTTTGCGGGATAGGCTCTGTCGGTTCCGGAAACTCTGGCCGCATGGATTCCGGAAACTCTGGCCGCCCGCTGACGCCTGCTGATGCCGCAGGATCTCGCTCCAAGCTGAAGCCGCCGAAGGGGCGGCGGGCAGGTAGGAGCGGAGCGTGTGGGACGC
>JAIOPE010000134.1 GCA_021414065.1 Planctomycetota bacterium | reverse complement strand
AGTTGCCGCGAGCATCACGATGGCGAACACGACCATCTTGACGAGCAAGTCGCCGAACGCAGCAAATCCAGAACTGCTTCGCCGCCGCACGACCATGATGCTATCGAACCGCGTGCGTGACGCAGCCCGTCCATCTAACGTGTGTTCGGTTGGTCCGTCGAATCCGGCGGAGCGACGCGCTCCGTCTGTCTAACGCCGACCCAGCGCCAAGTGCAGCGCCACTCTACCAGGCTCGGTCGGCAGATCGGCGGGCTCGTGTACGTTCGGTGCGAGTGCCGCGTTGGGCGGGTCTGCTGAATCCCGAGGACACGCGACGGAGCGGAAGTTGCGACCGTGGACGCGCGTCGCGGGCCAGGTGTCACGGGCCAGGTGTCACGGTTCGCGCACCGTTCACCGCGCGTGGCGGTCAGCGCGCATCCTCCTCACAGGACGGGCCCCGGACGCCGCTCGCCCGCCGGGGCGGCGTGTCGGACGTCGCGCTCAGTCGTTGCGTGAGTTCCCAGAGCGCGACGCGGTTCGAGTCCCAGGTCAGCCTGTCGCGTGCCGCTGCGTGGTCCAGCCACGCGAACCGATCGTGTTCGGCGGAGAGGCGCAGTTCCGCCGCGCCGACGTCCACCGCGAAGCAGAGTTCCGGCACGACGTAGACGTCGCTCGGCCAGTCCGCGTTCGGGAACGCCGTCCTGGGGATCGACGCCCGCGAGTCGAGCGCCGTCCACGCCAGATCCGCGGAGATGCCGGCCTCTTCCCACGCCTCGCGTCGCGCCGCCGCAGCGGGGACCTCGTCGCCCTCGCCGCCGCCTGCGATGAACTGCCACATGGATCCGTCGGCTCGTTGGAACACGGCGAACTCGTAGGCGTCCGCGACGCGCCGGTAGGCGATCACGAGGACGTTGAACGGGGCACGTGGCATGGTCTGTCCGGCGTCGCCGCTCGGGGGATGCAGTGGCGACCGGAGTGTATCGCCTTCTCCGGGCGGGTGAGCGCCGCTCGTCGGCTGAGGCGGCTTCCGCGATCACTCAGGCTGTGCGCGAGCCGCGAGTTGGCACATGGCCGGCGAACAGCGCCCCGCTTGGGGCCTCCGCGACGGCCGGTCAGTCGGCGTCGCGGCCCGATGATCGCTCAGCCAGAGCCTTCAACTCCGACTGCTTCTGAACCACGAAAGCGCGCATGTGCGACGTGACGAACCACCAGTCCGCTACGACGCCCAACGGTCCAAGCGGAGAGCGCCAGGTGAGGGTGTCGCGCATGACGACGGCTTCCCCATCGACGATGAACTCGTGAACGTGGCGAAGCCGACGGAACGCGCCCTTCACCATCTCGTCAACGAAGCGCCTCGGACGGTCGAACTCCACGATCCGGGACGTGAGCCGCTGACGGATGCCGAAGTGCACGGCCTCGAAGGTGACGACGTCGTTCAGCTCGAGGAGCCCGGAAGTCCGGCCGCCGACAACTCGCTCGCGCGTCGATGACGCCGTCTTGACGTGCGCCTCGACGTCACGCGCGAGATCGAAGCAGATTTCGATCGGAGCGGCGATGCGCGTCTCAACGACGATGGTGGTCACCCCCGGACGCCGCAGGCGTGCTCGGCGGGGTCGTGCGCGCGGTCGGACCAGCGCTCCAGGTGGAAGCCGGCGTCGGCGATCATCTGGAGGTCCACGTCGTGGCGGTTGCCGGCGGTGGTGAGGTAGCCCTCGGTGAAGATGGAGTTGGCGGCGTAGAGGGCCATCGACTGCATCGAGCGGAGGTTGACCTCGCGGCCGCCAGCGGCGCGGATGTCGCGGCGGGGGTGGATCAGGCGGAACACGGCGAGCGTGCGGATGCAGCGGCGCGGGGTCGGTGCGATGGCGTCCGTGCGGGCGGTGCCGGGCCGCGGGTCGAGGAAGTTGAGGGGGATCGACTCGACGTCGAGTTCGCGGAGCGAGTACGCGAGGTCGAGGATGTCGTCGTCATTCGTCTCGAGTCCGAGGATGCCGCCGCAGCAGGCCTCCATGCCCGCGGCGCGCGCCATCTTCACGGTCTCGACGCGGTCGCGCCACGTGTGGGTCGTGCAGACTTCCTCGTAGCGCGACTCGGAGGTCTCGAGGTTGTGGTTGAAGCGGTCCACGCCGGACGCCGCGAGGCGCTTCGCGCGCTGCTCGGTGAGGATGCCGAGCGAGCAGCAGATGCCGACGGGGATCTCGCGCTTGATGCGCTCCACCGCGGGGCATAGCGCGTCGAGGTCGCGGTCGCTCGGGCCGCGCGTGGCGGTGACGATGCAGAACTTGTAGGCCCCGGCGTCGTGCGCGCGGCGGGCGGCGTCCACGATCGCGTCGCCGTCGAGCAGCGGGCGCGGGGGCACGTTCGTCTCGCCGACGGCGCGGGCCGACTGCGAGCAGAAGCCGCAGTCCTCGGAACATCCGCCCATCTTCGCATTGAGGAGGACGTGCAGGCGCACGCCGTGGCCGAACGTCTCGCGGCGCACGCGATACGCGGCGTCGAGGATCTCGAGGTCGCACTCCTGCGGCGCTGCGACGACGCGCGCGGCGAGGTCGCGCGGGATGCCGTTCTCGCGGAGGGAGATGGCGGCGAGTTCGGCGGCGTTCGGAATCGTCATGGACGGGCGGTCTCCGGAAGGACGTCGTGGATGGACTTCGCGAGGATCTCGACGATGCGCGCGAGCAGATCGTCTCCGATCGTGAGGGGCGGCATGAGGACGATCACGTCGCCGAGCGGACGGATGCGCAGCCCGCGCTCCATCGCGGCCGCGCAGACGCGCCAGCCGATGCGGTCGCGCGCGTCGAACGGCGCCTTCGTCGCGCGGTTGCGGACCAGTTCGATGCCGGTCATCAGTCCGCGGCGGCGGACGTCGCCCACGTGCGGGTGGTCCCGGAACGCAGCGTCGAGCAGGGCCCCGAGACGATCGCCCGCGCGGGCGGCCTCGGCGACGGTGCCGCGGTCGGCCATCAGGCGCAGGTTGGCGACGGCCGCGGCGCACGCGAGCGGATTGCCGGTGTACGTGTGGCCGTGGAAGAAGGTCTTCCCTTCGTGCGGCTCGCCGAGGAACGCGTCGTGGACGGACTCGGTGGCGAGCGTCGCCGCGAGCGGCAGGTAGCCGCCGGTCAGGCCCTTCGCGACGCACAGGAGGTCCGGCGCGACGCCCTCGTGCTCGACCGCGAACATCCTCCCCGTGCGGCCGAAGCCGGTCGCGACCTCGTCGCAGATGAGCAACACGCCGGCGGCCCGCGTGGCGGCGGCGACGCGCGGCAGCCAGCCCGGGGGCTGCGGGATCATCCCGGCGGCGCCCTGCATCACGGGCTCGACGACGACCGCCGCGATCTCGTCGCCGCGTTCGCGCATCGTGCGCTCGAGGGCGGCGACGCTCGCCTCGGCGAACTCGCTCTCGCTCACTCCCGCCGGGCGGCGATACGCGTACGGCGCGGGGAGCTGGATCGTCTCGAACAGGAGCGAGCCGAACACTTGGTGAAAGAGGTCGATGCCGCCGACGGACACCGCGCCGAGCGTGTCGCCGTGGTACGCGCCCTCGAAGCGGACGAACAGGCGCCTTTGCGGCTCGCCGATCTGCTTGGCGCGCTGGAACGCCATCTTCAGCGCGACCTCGGCGGCGGTGGACCCACTGTCGGAGTAGAAGACGCGGGAGAGGTTGCGCGGCGCGACGCGGAGCAGTTCCTCGGCGCATTCGATCGACGGGACGCTCGCGAGCCCGAGGAGCGTGGTGTGCGCGACGCGGCCAAGTTGCGCGCGGATGGCCGTGTCGATCTCGGGCACGCGGTGGCCGTGGACGTTCGTCCAGAGCGACGACACGCCGTCGATGAACGCGTTGCCGTCGGTGTCGAAGAGCCAGGGGCCCTTCGCTCGCTCGATCACGACCGGCTCGCGCGCCTGCCAATCCCGCATCTGCGTGAACGGGTGCCAGACGTGGCGGCGGTCGGCGTCGGCGAGCTGAGCGCCGCGGGCCGACGCGGCGTGCGCCCGCATCGCGCGGAGGAGCGCATCGACGTCGATCGATGCGTCCACGGCGTCGGCCAGCGCGTCCACGTCGTCGGGGCGGGCGATGAGAGGGACGACGCCGAGGAGGCCCGCGTCGGTGAAGTCGCGGATCGCCGACGGGCCGAGCCGGGTCGCTTCGTCGGCCGTGTCCTCCGGGAACCCGCAGACGACGACGCCGAGGACGTCGAGGCCGCCCGCCCGCGCGGCTTCGATCGTGAGGCGCGTGTGGTTGATCGTGCCGAGGTGGGGGCGGGCGACGATCACGACGGGCAGCCCCAGGTCGAAGCAGAACTCGCGCTGGTCGCACGCCGCAGTGAGCGGGACGAGCAGCCCGCCGCAGCCCTCGGCGACGAGCAGCGCGCCCGCCGGGGCGCGGCGGAGCACATCGGCCGGCGAAGGCACGTCGCCTTCGTCGCCGAAGCCCGCGGCGAGCGCGGGAGCGAGGGGCCGTCGCAGGCGCACGGTCGAGACGTCGGCGAGGCGCTCCGGGCCGAAGCCGGCGGCGCGCAGGAGCAGGTCGGCGTCCTCGCCGGGCGTGACGCGGTCGCGCTCGACGCCGGTGGCGTACGGCTTCCACGGCACGGCCTCGACGCCGCGGCGGCGGAGCGCGCGGACGAGGCTCGCGGCGACCCGCGTCTTCCCGACGCCCGTGTCGGTGCCGAGGATCATCACGCCCGGGCGCTTCATCGGAGCACCTCGGCCGCGGCGGCGGCGAACCGGTCGATGTCGTCGTCGGAGAGGAGCGCGTTCGTCGTCACGCGGAGCCGCGCGGTGCCGTCGGGCACGGTCGGCGGGCGGATCGCGGTGACGAGGAACCCGTGCGTCTCGAGCAGTCGGCGGGAGGCGTCCACGGTGCGCGCGGCGTCGCCGATCACGAGCGGGACGATCGGACCGGAGCCGTCGGGGACGTGGACGCCGTGGCCGCGCAGCGCGGCGCGCAGTCGCGCGGCGTGGGCGAGACACGTCGCGCGGCGCCACGACTCGGCGCCGGCGGTCGCGAGCCCGGCGAGCGCGGCGGCGACGGCGGCCGGCGCGGGGGCCGTCGAGAACACGAACCCGCGGCCGCGGTGCATCACCAGGTCCACGACGTCCTGCGAGCCCGCGACGAACGCGCCGGACGCGCCGAACGCCTTGCCGAACGTGCCGAGCCGCACGAGCGTCTCCGACGGCGGAACGCCGTGGACCTCGAGCGCGCCGCGGCCCGTCGCGCCGAGCACCCCGTGGCCGTGCGCGTCGTCCACGACGAGGAACGCGCCGTGGGACGCGGCGATCTCCGCGAGGTCGGCGAGCGGCGCGACGTCGCCGTCCATCGAGTGGAGGCCCTCGACGACGATCGCCGCGCGGCGGAACGCGCTGCGGTCGCGAAGCGCCTCGCGGA
>JAIOPE010000131.1 GCA_021414065.1 Planctomycetota bacterium | reverse complement strand
CGCCGCCGCGGCGCTGCTCTCGGCGCTCGACGCCGCGGGGTTCATCGCCCCGACGTCGGAGGGCGGACAGGTGGCGCTCGTCCACTCCGTCGTGGGGCAGACGGCCCTCGGAATGCTCGCTCCGGCCGATCGCTCGAAGCTCCACGACGCAGTCGCCGCCGCGATCCCGCGCGGTGACCCGGGCGCGGCGGTCCGGCGCGCGTATCACGTCTCCCGCGGCACCGCGCCGGACGCCGCGCTCGCGGCCGCAACCGACGCGGCGCGGAAGCTCCGGGACATCGGCGAGCCGGGGCGCGCAGCCGGTTTCGTCCGCCAGGCGCTCCGCGTGCTCCCCGAGCGCGATCCGCGCGTCCCGCGGGTGCGCAGGTCGCTCGCCGATCTCCTCGTCCGCTCGGGCCGGCCCGAGGCGGCTGCGAACGTCTACCGCGATCTGCTCGCCGACGAGCGGGAGCCGATGTCGCGCGCCGTCCTGCTCCTCGGTCTCGCGGACTCGCTCGACGGGTGCGGTCTGCCGGCCGAGACGCGCAACGTGTGCCGCGAGGGGCTCGACCTCATCGCGCGCCTGCCTGCGTCGGACCACGACGTGGCCTTCACGAGGCTGTCGCTCCTGGCGCGACTCGCCGGCGCCCAGCGCGCCACGGGCGAATTGCGCGAGGCGATCGAGACCGTCCGGGCCGCGCTCGCGCTCGCCGGGTCGGAGCGGGTCGAGGAGCGCGCGTCGCTGCTGTCGCTGCTCGGGAACGTCTACGTGCAACTCGGCGACTTGGTCCGCGCGCGACAGTTCCACGAGAGCTGTCTCGCCGCGTGCCGCGACCTCGGGCGCCGCCGCGGGATGGCGACCGCGCTGCACAACCTGGCGGTCGTCCACGCCCGGCTCGGCGAGCGCGACGAGGCGCAGCGCACGTATCGTCAGGCGCTGCGACTGTCGCGACGGGCGAACGACCTTCCCGCTGTGGCTCAGACCCTCGGCAACCTCGCGAACCTGCGCGCGGAGGCCGGCGACTTCGCCGTCGCCGAACGGTTGCAGAGCCGCAGTCTCGCGATTCGCCGGCGCATCGGCGACAGCGCGGGGACTGCTGACGCGCTCGGCAACATGGCCGGCGTGCTGCGAGCGCGGGGACGCATGGGGCGTGCGCTCGCGATGCTCCAGACCGCCGTGAAACGCCTCCAGTCGGCGGGCGACGTCGAAGGCGAAGCCCAGTTCCTGCTGCACGCGGCGTCGATCCACCTGTGGGCCGACGACCTGCTCGGCGCGCGTCCGCTCCTCGTCCGGTCGCTGACGCTTGCGCGGAACGCGTCGCTCCGCGGCCCGCAGGCCGGTGCCGAACTCCTGCTCGGACGCCTCGAGCGCCGCGCCGCGCCTCAGTCGGACGAGTGGATGACCCACCTCGAACACGCCCGTGGCCTCTACGAGCTCGCAGGCGATCGCACCGGGGCGGCGGAAGCGCTCCTCGAGACGGCGCTCGGCGAGCGCGATCGCGGACGCCGCGGGTCGGCGATCCACCGATGGCGTGCGGCCACCGCGCTTCTCGCGGGGTCCGGCGCAACCGACGCCGAGGCGCGCGCGGGGCTCGTCCGGGGCCGGATCGAGTCGGATCGCGCGCCCGACGCCGACGTCGTCGCCGGGCTCGAGAAGTTCCTCCAGCACGCGCGCGTCTCGGGCCGGAGGGACTACGTCCTTTCCGGGTGCGTGGCGCTGGGCCGCGCACGATTGCTCGCGGGGGCACCTGCCGCCGCGCGTCCGCTCGTCGCGGAGGCGGAGCAGATCGAGGACGACCTCGAGGCGTCGCTTCCGCCCGGGCTCCGCCGCTGCCGCGAGCAGTCACCCGTTCGGGGACTCCTCGCGAGGCTCCGGGCGGACATCGACAATGCCGCGCCCCCGGCTGCGCGGCCCGGCGACGGCGCCCAGAGCGCCGCGGCCGTTCCCGGATCCGTCGGCGACGCAGCGGGCTCCGGACTCGGGACTGACCCGGGTCTCCTCATTCCTTCCGGTGACGACATGGACCAGGACCGACTCCTCAAACTCCTCGAGATCAACAAGCAGCTGAACCAGGCGCAGGACATGCGCGCCCTGCTCGACACGATCATGGACGTGGCGACGGAATCGACCGGCGGCGAGCGCGGATTCCTGATCGTCGTCGAGGACCAGAAGATCTCGTTCCAAGCGGCGCGGAACTTCCAGCGCGAGGAGGTGGCGAAGCCGGAGCTGAAGATCAGCTCGTCGGTCGTGAAGCGCGTGATGCGCTCGGGGCAGCCGATCCTGACCGACAACGCGAAGGAAGACGAGCGCTTCGCCGAGTTCAAGTCGGTCGAACGCCTCGAGCTGAAATCGATCCTCGCGGTGCCGTTCCGGGTGGGAACCGAGGTCATGGGCGCTCTGTACCTCGACAACCCGGCGCGCAAGGGCGCATTCGGCCCCGGCGACCTGCAGTTCCTCTCCGCTCTCGGAGATCAGGCGGCGCTGGCGATCCGCAACCTGCGCCAGGCCGAGTCGATGGCCGCGCTGAACCGCCGTCTCGAGCAGAACCTCGCGAACAAGAGCGCCCAGTTGGAGGTCGCCACGAAGGCGCTCTCCGAGCGGGCGACCAAGTACCCGTACGACGAGATCGTCGGGTCGTCGTCCGAGCTCCGCGAGGTGCTGCTCCTCCTCGACAAGGTGGCCGACACCGACGTGCCGGTGCTCGTCCAGGGCGAGTCCGGCACCGGCAAGGAGCTGATCGCGCGGGCGATCCACCGATACGGCCGGCGGCACGACGGTCCGTTCGTCGGCGTGAACTGCGGCGCGATCACGGCGTCGCTCATGGAGAGTGAGCTCTTCGGCCACGTGAAGGGCGCGTTCACCGGGGCGTACACCGACAAGAAGGGGCTCTTCGAGGCGGCGAACGGGGGCACCATCTTCCTCGACGAGAACGGCGAGATGGACGTCGAGATGCAGAAGAAGCTGCTGCGCGTCCTCCAGGAGCGCGAGGTCCGGCCCGTGGGCGGGAAGGCATCGATGAAGATCGATGTGCGCGTGATCGCCGCGACGAACAAGGACCTGCGCAAGATGATGCAGGAGGGGCGTTTCCGCGAGGACCTGTACTACCGCGTCGCGGTGATCAGCCTCACGCTCCCCTCGCTCCGCGAGCGCGCCGAGGACATCCCGGCCCTCGTCGGGCACTGCGTCGCGCGCGCCGGCAAGGAACTCGGCCTTCCGGCCAAGCCGATCGACGACGACGCGATGGACGCTCTCCAGGCGTGGTCGTGGCCCGGCAACGTGCGCGAACTCGACAACGAAGTGAAGAAGTCGCTCACGCTCTCCGGTGACCGCGTCACCCTCCAGGACCTCTCGCCGCAGATTCAGGAGGCCCTCCGCGCCCCGGATTCCCACGGCCCCGAGCCCGCGTTGGTGGCGGTGGAGGGCGGATCGTTGAAGGAGAGCCTCGAGAAGGCCGAGCGGACTCTGATCGAGCGCGCTCTCGAGCGCACCGCCGGCAACCAGACGCGCGCCGCGCGCGACCTCGGCATCAGCCGCGTGTGGCTCCGCAAGAAGATGGAGAAGTACGGGCTCCTCCCGCACCGCAGCGGCGAGTGAGGTTGGCGACCCGTCAATCGCTGCGGAGTGCGCCGGCGATCGTCAGCAGAAAGACGGAGTCGGCGGTGGTGTCGATCGAGTGGAGCACGTGGTGGTCGATCGTGACTAGCCCGTGCGGGCCGAGGTTCGTCGCTCGCGCGGCGGCGCCCTCGCCGACGTGGATGTGGAGCGCGCCGGAGATCACGTCGATCGTGACGCGACTCGGCGTGCGGTGCGCGTCCACGCGCTTTCCCTTTCGCTGGGCCACGAGCACGATGTGGTGGTCGTGTGTTGCCGAGAGCGTGATCGCGTTGCGGCCCGTACGCGCGTAGGCGGGTTCGTCGCGCAACCGCTGCGATTCGGCGTCGAGATCGAATGACGCGAACGGGTCTGCGGGCGGCGCGAACTCAAGCCCGGCGTTGGATCGGAAGCCGGCCGACGCGGCGGCGGGCGGCCGCGCGCAGGTGGTCGCTCTGGGACGGGGTGGGTGTCTCGGCAGCGTTGTCATGGGTGCACGTACCTCCATCGCGATCGGGGGGAGCGTAGGCGGTGCACGGCGGTCCGTCCGTGACGTGCATTTGATTTCAGCCCCGGATCTGCACGACCACGCGCACGGTGTGACGCACGTAGCACGCACAGCGCGACCGGAGTTGCAGTGTGCACTGCATCTATAGCGTCCGCGACTCGGGCCTACCTCGTCGGGAACCTCGCCACGAGCGCCGGGTCGCGCTCTCCTCGGTCCGGCCCGGCCGCGCCGGGCGCGGATGCTCTACGCGGAGGGCGAACCTGCGTCAATCCTCCCCCCCACGCGCCGACCCGGACCGAGGAGCCGAAGACGACGCGCTCGCAGGCGAGGTCCCCGACGAGGTAGGGTCGAGTGCGAAGCAAGACGCGCCGCCGCGGACCGAGGAGCCGAGGACGCGGCGCTCGCAGACGACGTCCCCGACGAGGTAGGGTCGAGTGCGAAGCAAAACGCGCCGACCCGGACCGAGGAGCCGAAGACGACGCGCTCGCAGGCGAGGTCCCCGACGAGGTAGGGTCGAGTGCGATGAAACCACCCGCGCCGACCCGGACCGAGGAGCCGAAGACGAGGCGCTCGTAGGCGGGGTCCCCGACGAGGTAGGGTCGAGCGCGGCGCAAAACGATCGACGGCGCCGGCGTTCCGCACGGAACTGACCCGGCGCCGCCTCTTTGAGGGGATCGCGGCTCACACTTGGCGAAGGGCGTGCCGACACCCGCGCGGCCTCGCCCGGCGCAGACGGGCCGTCAACGGTCGATGTCAGTCGGAAACTCGGTTGACGTCGATCGTGACAGGAACCGTCGTCGGTTTCGATGCGTCAGGGAGCGGTGCGCCACAGGCGGGCAGGCGCCGCGACTCGCGTGCGTCGATCCGTGCGCGCCGAACGTCCAGGGCGACCAAAGTCTCCACCGAGGGAGGCCCGTTGAGAGCGATCGCCAGGAACGCCGAGCGTTCCGCGGGGGACGCGAGCCGGACGAGGCCGACGTCGAGCGCGGCCAGGTCCTCGACGGCGATCGACGGCGGGAGCGCGACGGGTCGCACGCGCTGCTTCGGGCAGTCCACCTTCCACGCGCGCGAGGCCGCGACGAGCACGTTGCGGGGGTGGTACTCGCGGTCGAGCAGTCCTGCGTGGTGCATCTCGCGCGTGCGGTGGCCCAGATCTGCGAGGACGGCGGCGCGGCGGGCGGGATCACGCTCGTCACGAAGGAAGGTCGCGAGGTCGATTGCGCCTTCGATCTCCTCGAGGATGAGCGTGCACGCGTGCAGCACGCCGACTCTGCGTTCCTCTTCGTATGCGAGGGGACGCGGGCCGAACGGGCCCGACGGAAGACGTCGGAGACGCTCGAGCGCCTCGGCTTCGCGCCGCGCCGGCGAGGCTGCGCCGATCGTCGTGCGGAACGCGCCCTTTGCACGATCTGCGGCGCGCGGCCACCACCATCTCTTGCGCACGGCGGGCCCGAAACCGGGGATGAACACGGCGCACGTTTCCGTCGTCCGACTCCGGGCAAACAGTCGCGCGGCGGGGAGATCGCCGATCTGCAGCGCGGCACGGCCTACCGACGATTCGAGTCGGGCGTCGAGGAACACCGCGGTTGCGGTCGTCGAAGTCACGCTCGGAGTATCCCTTCGCACCGTCCTGCGGGGAGGCGGTTTCCGACTTGACCAGCCCCCGTCCAGGCCTTAGCGTCGGAAGTACCTACGCTAGTTCGAGATACGTACGCCGGAAGGTTGCATGTCCACAATCACCAAGAAGGAACTGGTCGCTCGGCTCTCGGAGCAGACCGGCCAGACGAAGGTCGTCACCAAAGAGATCCTCCAGCGGTT
>JAIOPE010000030.1 GCA_021414065.1 Planctomycetota bacterium | reverse complement strand
GCGATCTGTGGTGGCACGAACTGATGGCCGACGCCTCCGCCGACTGCCCGGCGACGCCGCTCGACAGCGAACATCCCCTCTTCATTCTCTACACATCGGGCTCGACGGGAAAACCCAAGGGCGTGTTGCATACGACCGCGGGTTATTTGCTCGGCGTTTCGTACACGCATCGCCTGGTCTTCGATTTGAAGGAAGACGACACGTACTGGTGCACCGCCGACATCGGTTGGGTGACGGGGCACAGCTACGTCGTCTACGGTCCGCTCGCCAACGGCGCGACGGTGATGATGTACGAGGGCGCGCCGAACACGCCGCACCAAGGACGCTTCTGGGAGCTCATCCAGCGCCACGGCGTCACGATCTTCTACACGGCGCCGACGGCGATCCGCACGTTCATGCGGTGGGGCGACGAGATCCCGAAGAAGTTCGATCTGTCGTCGCTGCGGTTGCTCGGTTCGGTCGGCGAGCCGATCAATCCCGAAGCGTGGATGTGGTACCGCGAGGTGATCGGCAAGGAGAAGTGCCCGATCGTCGACACGTGGTGGCAGACCGAGACCGGCGCGATCATGCTCACGCCGCTGCCGGGCATCACGGCGACGAAACCTGGCTCGTGCACGCGTCCGTTCTTCGGCGTCGAGCCCGGCATCGTCGACGACCAGGGCAACGATCTGCCGGCGAACCACGGCGGCTTCCTGGTGCTCAAGCGGCCGTGGCCTTCGATGTTGCGCGGCATCTGGGGCGATCCCGAGCGCTACGTCGAAACGTATTGGAAGAAATTCGGCGGGCGCTTCTACCTCGCCGGCGACGGGGCGCGTTGCGACGAGGACGGCTACTACTGGGTGATGGGGCGCGTCGACGACGTGATCAAGGTCAGCGGCCACCGCTTCTCGACGATGGAGGTGGAGAGCGCGCTCGTCTCGCACGCCGCCGTCGTCGAAGCCGCGGTCGTCGGCAAGCCGGATCCGATCACCGGTCAGGCGATCACCGCGTTCGTGACGCTCGGGCCGAATCAGATGCCGAGTTCGGAGCTGAAGACCGTGCTCTGCGAGCACGTCACCAAGGAGATCGGCAAGCTCGCGCGTCCGGCGGAGATCCGCTTCACCGACGCGCTGCCGAAGACGCGCAGCGGCAAGATCATGCGGCGCTTGCTGCGCGACATCGCCGCGGACATCGAGACCGTGCAGGACACGAGCACGCTCGAGGACTACCAGGTGCTGGCGAAGCTCAGGAACTACGACGACTGATGGCGTGGCCCCGGTCGACCCCGCGAGTGTCCTTTTCCGGCCTCGAGTGCGCTCGGTGATCCGTCGCCTTGCGCGGTTCGACGATCGGGTGGAGACTCGAGTCATGAGCGGGAGCTGCGCCGCTCGTGGAAGAACGGGCGGAGCAGGGAGAGCGGCCGTCGTCCCGCGAGTTCGTGGCAACCGCGCATGTGAGTTCGATCGTCTTCCAGTGGAGAACCAGTTGATGAAGCTCGCCGTCTCGCCGTCTCGCCGTCTCGCCGTCTCGCTGCTGCAGTAGCCCTCACCGCTGTCGCGATCCCCCTGGCCATGAGTTTGCGCGTCGAGGCCGCGCCGCAGACGCCGGGAGGCGGAACACCGCTCGGCGGGGTTCCGACGGCGCGCAACCGCAACATCGCGACGACGTTCTTCGGAGGTGCAGCGCCTTACGTGCAGTGCTCCCAAGATGCGCACGACCGAGCGCAGGGAGTGTCGATGCTCGCGGACGGACGAGTCCTGATCGCGGGGAACACGGTCTGTCAGGACTTCAATACGCAGTATCCGGCGGCGGCAGGTCAGTTCGCCGCGAACGGTGGCGGCAGCGACGGCTACGTGGCGATTCTGTCGAGCAATCTCACTCACGTCGACCAGTGGACCTATCTCCCCGGCGTTTCCACCGAGCGCGCCTACCTCGCGATGCAGGACAGCCAGGGCAATATCTGGGTGACTGGTTTCACGCAGTCAGGCACTGGGTTCGCCCAGGGCAACACGTTGCTCAGCACCATCGGTCCCGGCGGCGGCTGGGACGTGTTCGTCGCGAAGTTCGACGCCTCGCTCACCAAGCTCTGGGCCGTTCGATTCGGCGGCAGCGGCGAGGACAATCCGCGTGCGTCGATCACGGTCGTGGACGAGGGCCAGCCTCCGGTTCCCGTCGCTTACGTCAGCGGGCACACGGCGTCGTCGAACTTCAAGGACACGCGGACCGGACAGTTCGCACAAGGCTGCGTGTGGGATGCATTTCTCGTCAAGATCAACTCGAGCGGCGGCCTCGCCTGGTCGCGGGTCTTCGGCTGCAACGACTACGAAGACGCCTATGCGAACGTCCGTGTCCACGCCGACGGCCAGTCCGTCTACATCGGCGGTTTCACCAAGTCGACCGACCTGGCCACGAAGTACCCGGGGCTCGGCGGATACAACACGACGCACAACGGCCAGGCAGCCACTTGCACGAGTTGTCCGGCTTCTCTCTCGGGCTGCACGAGCGGAGACGGGTTCATCGCGCGTTTCGACACCGCGGGGAACTTGCTGCGCTGGACGTATCTCGGCGGCAGCGGGAACGACCAAGTGTCGGGCAACGACGGACTTGAGCTCATGCCGGGCACGAATCAGGTCGTGGTGATCGGCAACACGGAGTCGCCCACATGGACGTTCGCGCAGCCTTCGCCACTGCGCCTCGACGACACACACAACGGACTGATCGATGCCTACGTCGCGATTCTCTCCGAGGATCTATCGACGCTCGAGTTCCAAACGTTCTTCGGCGGCGACGGTCCGGATGAACCCGGCGGCCTGGCCGTGGACGATGTCGGCAACATCTACTTCGGCGGCAACACTTGCTCCGATCAGGCGGGTGTGGCGTTTCCGCTGACCGGTTCGGCCTACGACGAGACGTATGGCGGAGATGGAAACGGCGACGCGTTTCTCGCCAAGATCAACGTGAACCTCGCCGCCATTCCGCCGACCGCGTCGTTGGCCTACTCGACGTACTTGGGCGGAGGAAGTTTGCACGAGCTCGGGTGCGGCGGGGCGTGCAGCGGGTCGAACGCCAATAACCCGACCGTGTGTCCGGGGTTTGAAGGCGACCGCGTGCGCAGCCTGATGCTGATGCCGAACGGACGCGTGCTGTGCTCGGGCGATACGGACACCGATGACTTTCCGACCTATCCAACGTCGGGCGCCAACAAGGTCGTGAAGGAGCTCTACGTCGGCGGCGACAGCGACGGCTTCGTCGCCATCCACAATGCGAACTGAGGCGTGAAGGGGCCCGCGATGAAGTTCCATTCGAGGATGCACACGACGGTACTCGGACTCTGCGCGGCGGCTGCACTCGCGTCGCCGACGCTCCACGCCCAGTCGCTGCTCGCGTTCACGACCGGCGATTCGCAGAGCGACAACTGCGGCTGGTCGGTGGCGCGGCTCGGCGATCTGGATGGTGACGGACTCGACGACTTCGTCGTCGGTTGCCCGGGCGACGGTCCGTTCACTGGAGCTCATCAGGGCCGCGCGCGCGTTTGTTCGGGCAAGACAGGCGTGACTCTCTTCGACTGGCGTGGAGCGGCCGTCGATGATCTGTTCGGCTACTCCGTGGCCAACGCCGGCGACACCGACGGCGATGGGATCGACGAGATCGTCGTCGGCGCCCCGGGCAGCGACGCGGTCGCGTCCTTGGCGGGGACCGCGTACTTGTTCTCCGGAAAGGACGGGACGCTTCGACGATCCTGGTCCGGCGATTCGAAGGACGATCTGTTCGGATGGTCCGTCGCCGGCGGGGGCGATGTCGACGGAGACGGCCTCGCGGATGTCGTGGTCGGCGCATGGCGCGACGACAAGGCGGGGACCGATTCCGGCAGCGTCTACGTATTCTCGGGTGCGACCGGTCAAGTGATCCACCTGCTGACCGGGACATCGAACTCGGAGTGGTTTGGTATCGCGGTCGCGGGCGCCGAGGACGTGGACGGAGACGACCGCGCAGACATCTTGATAGGCGCGTTCAACGATTCGTCGAGCCTGCCTTCGGCGGGCAGCGCGTTGCTTGTGTCTGGTGCGACGGGGACTACACTCAGCAGCTTTCACGGCACATGGCCGGGCGGGAACCTCGGTTTCTCCGTCGCAGGCGCAGGCGACTTGAATGCCGATGGAGTTCCGGACTTGATCGTCGGGGCGCCCTACGAGTCCGTGACCGCGTTTCGCTCGGGTAGCGCGTACGTCTACTCCGGAGCGGACAAGAGTCTGCTCTATGAGTTCCACGGGACTGCCCCAGACGATTACCTCGGCGAAGCGGTGTCCGCTGCGGGCGACGTCAACGGGGATGGGTTCGACGATGTCGTCGTCGGCGCGCGACTCGAGCCCGATCACACCGGTCTCGGCGCCGCCCACGTCTACTCGGGTCGCGACGGCTCCCTACTGGTCGAGACGTTCGGCGACGTCACGCTGTCAAGCTTTGGTGTCGCCGTCAGTGGAGGCGGCGACATGAACGGGGACGGGTTCGACGACATCGTCGTCGGCTCGCCGCAAGCCTCGACGACCGCCTTCTTCGAAGGAGCGGCGTACGTCTACTCGCCATGCCCCCTCCCGCCGATGGTGTATTGCACGGCGAAGCAGACCTCCCAAGGTTGCTTGCCGCTGATCACGTGGAGCGGCACGACCGCTCTTTCCGGAGCGGATGACTTCGAGCTCCAGGTCTGGAATCTGATCCCCAAGCAGTCCGCTTTCTTGTTGCTCGGCGCCGCTCCCGTCGCGACTCCGTGGCACGGCGGCACGTTGTGCGTCGGTTCGCCGGTGAAGCGTTTGCACGCCGGCAAGACCCGCGGCAATCCCGGTCTGCCCTGCGCGGGCACGCTCGAGTTCGCGATGCCGCAGACGCTCTTCTCGAGCCTCGGACTCGTGCCGGGTTCGGCGGCCTACGTTCAGCTCGTCTCGCGCGATCCGGGCCTCGCGCCGCCGGATGCGCTGATCTCGACCGCTGGCTTACGGCTGACGATCTGCCCGTGACACGGACGGACCGGTCAAGCGCCGTGGATGCGCGTCGCGGGTCCGCATGACGTGATAGGCGCGTCCGTCGGGCCGCGATACGCGCGGGACGACGTCGCGCTCTCAGTGTTCGTCGGCGGGTTCTTCGCTCTTCCACCAATCGCCCTGCGCGACTTGGGCGATGCCGGCCGCGTACGTCCGCGGTTGCCAACCGAGTTCGCCGACCGCGTTCTCGATGTTGTGCTCGTGGTGGAGGTTGAAGTACGAACTCGCGCGACGATCCGCGGTCGTGTCGGTGAAGAAGCCCTTCAAGAAGATCAGGCGATCCGCCCACACCTTCGGGATGTTGCGGCGCCGGATCGTGCCGCCCGCCGCCTTGATCGTCAGGTCGAGGAACTCGTTGTAGGTGATCGCGGTGGGGCCGGCGAGTTCGTACACGCAGTCGACGCCGCGCTCGAAGCCGAAGAAGCGCTTGACCGCGTCGACCACGTCGTCGACGTGCACCGGATTGATCTTCGAGACGCCGTCGTGGGGGACCGTCAGACGGCCGCCCTTCTGCGCGCACTTGCGCAAGAGCGGCGCTGTGTGGCGGTAGTCGCCGACGCCGTACACGAGCGTCGGGCGGAACGAGGCCCACTCGATGCCCGAACCGCGGATGATCTTCTCCTGGATGCGCTTCGAGTCGCGGTAGTAGCTGTAGACGGGCGCGCCGATCACCGCCGACGAGATCACCCAGATCCTGAACTTCGGGTTCGCGTGCGACTTCGCCTCGTCGAGCAAGAACTCGGTGCCGCGGACGTTGACCTGCTGCATGTGCGCGTCGCCGAGGTGCTCGTGCGCGCTCGCGAGGTGCAGGAGCAGATCGCAGCCGGCGAGGAAGCCGTTCAACGACGGCCGATCGGTCAAGTCGCCGACGTGGACTTCGACGGGGCGCGGGCCGGGTTGCTCGATCGCGCCCTCGCGGCCCTTGCGGGCGAGCACGCGCACGTCATGGCCCTCGGCGAGCATGCCGCGAACCATGTACTTGCCGATGAAGCCGGTCGCGCCGGTGATTGCGATGCGCATGCTTGGGAGCCGTTTCGAGCGCGCGATTCTAGTGTCCTGACTCGGAAGTTCGTCGACGAACTTCCGAGTCAGGACACGGCCCGGCCGAAGGGCCGGGCTCGGCGCGCTCGCGCGCCGTGGCGCCGCAGGCATCGTCGCGCGGGTTCCCGCGCGACTTCATCGGCGCTCCTGCGCCGCGCGCGAGCGTGGGCTTTTGCTGCGAACTTCTGGGTCGAGATACCGACGGGTGGAGCCTGCGGAGAAACCGTGAGAGGCTGTCGGGGACCCGAGCGCGCGGCAGAATGGCTCGATGGGAACCGACAGCGCCGTCCGCGCCGACACGTTCGCGCTGCTGTGCGCCTTGCCGGCGGAACTCGGTTCCTTGCGCGAACGCGCGACGTCCGAGCGACGCGTGCTCGGCCTCGACGTGCTCGAGATCCCGGTCGGTTCGACGCGGCTGCTCGCCGGCGTCTGCGGCGTCGGCAAGGTCCAAGCGGCGCGCGCGGCGACGATCCTCTTCGCGGAGGGAGCGAGGCGCGGGCTGTTGGTCGTCGGCACGTGCGGCGGGCTGAAGCAGTCGCTGGTGCCGGGCACATTGGTGCATTGCACGCGCGCGGCCCAGACCGATTTCGTCGCGCGGCCGGGGCGCGAGAGCGAGCCCGACGCCGACCTGCTCGCGGCGTGGCGAGCGGTCGCTCCCGGCGCCGAAGGTTGGTTCCTGACCGCCGATCGACCGGTGCTCTCGCTGTGGCGTCGTCTGCGGCTCGCGCGCGCCTTCGCCGGACCGTGCGTCGCCGACATGGAGACCGCCGCAGCCGCCGCGGTCGCCGCCGGAGCGGGGATCCCGTGGGCCGCGTTGCGCACGGTGACCGATGGCTCGACCGAAATCGGGCACTTCGAGTTCCGCGCCAACTTCGCGTCCCAGGCGGGTCGAGCGGCCGACACCGTCGCGGCTTTGATGGAACGACTTTCCAACGAGGGCGCTCGCGGATTGCCCCCTCACGGAACGGCTCGTTAGAGTGACGGATCCCCGTCGGCCGAAAGCGCACGTTCGGTCGGCTCGCTCGCCTCCCTAGGGCGCGCGGCGTTCCCACCCCGGATGATCCACCTTCGACCAGAACGGCGTCGTTCCGCTCCACGCGGCGCATGAGTTACGTCGGCACGTTCACGCGGCGCCACTTCGAGCCGCTGATGCTGTCCGCCCAGGTCCTGATCGA
>JAIOPE010000130.1 GCA_021414065.1 Planctomycetota bacterium | reverse complement strand
CCATGACCGGCATCGAGATCGAAGAGACCGAGACCCTGTCGCCCGAAGCGATCGCGCGCAAGAAGCGGGACGCCCAGAAGGCACAGCTGCGCCCCCTCGCCAACCGCCGCCCCGAACTGTACGACGAGGACGAGCTGTCCTCGGACGAGTTCGACGCGATGATGGACATGTACAACGGCACGCTCGCCTCGATCGAGGAGGGCGAGATCGTGAAGTCGACCGTCCTCGAGATCCGCGAGAACCTCGTGGTCCTCGACATCGGGTTCAAGTCCGAAGGGACGATCCCGCTCGAGGAGTTCAAGGACATGCCCGACCTCAAGCCCGGTGACCAGGTCGAGGTCCTCCTCGAGCATCTCGAGGACGCCGAGGGGTCGGTCGTCCTGTCGAAGAAGAAGGCCGACTTCATGCGCGTGTGGGAGCGGATCCGCGTCGCGTACGAGTCCGACCAGCCGGTCGAGGGTGTGCTCGTCAAGAAGATCAAGGGTGGCGTGGTCGTCGACCTCATGGGGGTCGATGCCTTCCTCCCCGGTTCGCAGATCGCGCTCCGTCGCGTCCCGAACATCGACGAGCTGCTCGGCCAGAAGTACGAGTTCAAGATCATCAAGCTCAACAAGCGTCGCCGCAACATCGTCGTCTCGCGCCGCGTGATCCTCGAGACCGAGCGCGCCGGCAAGCGCGAGAAGCTCATGAAGGAGCTCTCGAAGGACCAGGTGCGGAAGGGCGTCGTCAAGAACATCACCGACTTCGGGGCGTTCATCGACCTCGGCGGCGTCGACGGCCTGCTCCACATCACCGACATGTCGTGGGGCCGCATCTCGCATCCGAGCGAGATGGTCCAGATCGGCGGCGAGCTCGAGGTCAAGGTCCTGGACATCGACTGGGAGCGCGAGCGCATCTCCCTCGGCCTCAAGCAGCTCCAGGCGTATCCGTGGAAGGACGTCGCCGACAAGTTCCCGGTCGGCACGCGCGTCTCGGGCAAGGTCGTCTCGATCACCAACTACGGCGCGTTCATCGAGCTGCAGCCGGGCATCGAAGGCCTCGTCCACATCTCCGAGATGAGCTGGACGCGCAACGTCCGCCATCCCTCGAAGCTCGTCAGCATCGGCGAGGCGATCGAGGCGGTGGTGCTCAAGGTCGACCCGTCCGAGGAGAAGATCTCCCTCGGCATGAAGCAGACCGAGCAGGATCCGTGGATGGTGCTGCCGCTCAAGTACCCGGTCGGCACGCGCCTCAACGGCAAGGTCCGCAACCTCACGTCGTTCGGCGCCTTCGTGGAGATCGAGCCGGGCATCGACGGCCTCATCCACATCTCCGACATGTCCTGGACCAAGCGCGTCCAGCACCCGTCGGAAGTGGTGAAGAAGGGCGACAGCGTGGACGTCGTGATCCTCAACATCGATTCCGACAACAAGCGCATCTCCCTCGGCCTCAAGCAGGCGTCCGAGGATCCGTGGCTCCGCATCGGTGAGACCTACCCGGTCGGCACCGAGCTCCCGGGCAAGGTCGCCCGCCTCATGGACAAGGGCGTCGTCGTCGACGTCGGCAACGACATCGAGGGCTTCGTGCCGATCTCGCACCTCAGCACCACCGGGGCGCAGGTCAACAGCCCGGCCGACGTGGCCTGGGAAGGGATGCAGATGAACGTCCGCATCCTCGAGGTCGATCCGATCCACCGGCGCATCGTGCTCGGCGTGGTCGACGTCCCGGCAGGGCAGGAACGCCCGGCCGAGCCGTCGAAGGTCCACACCGAGGACGAGATCCCGGAGATCCCGGCCGATCTCGATCCGGACATGGAAGCCTGAGCGACGAACGCTCAGTGCAGGAGTACCGCCCCGGTCGCGCCATGCGCGGCCGGGGCGGTCTGCATGTGACCGCGCAGCAACCCTGCGGGTACGACCGGGTGTCTCACTGACGGCCCCCGAACTCGTCCCCATCCCGAGGCAACGCATGCCACACCCGAACGCTCGACTCGCGCTCATGGCGCTGCTCCTCGTCGCCACCGCGTCCGGTTGCGACAACGCACTCGGCAACGATGGGCCGGCCGATCTCCCGCTCGTGCGCGTCCTCGCCGACTCCGTGGTCCCGGCGGCCAGCGTCGAGATCCGGCTCACGAACGCGTCGGCCGCGACCTGGGGGTACAACACCTGTTCATCGCCGCGGCTGCAGAAGCGCGAAGGGAACGCCTGGGTGGACCAGCCCGATCCACTGATCCTCTGCACGGCCGACATCACCGCGCTCGGCGCCGGCGTCGTGCGGACGGTGACGTACGGCGCACCGATCGGCCTCGCGGCGGGGACCTATCGCCTGCGCTACCGCTTCGTGCGCAACGACGGCGTCGTGGCCTTCGCGCTGGCGAACGAGTTCGTGGTGCGCTAGGCACCCGGTGGTCGGCGCTGTCGGCGCCCGGGTGGTCTGCTAGATTACGCGCATGACCATGCGCGAGAAACTCGACCTTCTGGAGCGCCGGCGCGCCGAAGCCGAACTCGGCGGCGGTGCCGACAAGCTCAAGCAGCAACACGCCAAGGGGAAGCTGTCGGCGAGGGAACGGCTCGATGTGCTGCTCGACGAGGGCAGCTTCATCGAGCTCGATCGCTTCGTGACCCACCGCTCGAACGACTTCGGCCTCGGGAGCCAACGCCCCTGGGGGGACGGGGTCGTCACCGGGTACGGCCGGATCGCCGGTCGCCTGGTCTACGTCTTCTCGCAGGACTTCACGGTGTTCGGCGGGACGCTCGCCGAGGCGCACGCCCTGAAGATCTGCAAGATCATGGACCTCGCGATGCAGAACGGGGCGCCGGTGATCGGCCTCAACGACTCGGGGGGCGCGCGCATCCAGGAAGGCGTCCTCTCCATGGGCGGTTACGCCGAGATCTTCTGGCGCAACACGAGGGCGTCCGGGGTGGTCCCGCAGATCTCGGCGATCCTCGGACCGTGCGCGGGTGGTGCGGTCTACTCCCCGGCGCTCACCGACTTCGTGTACATGGTGAAGGGCACCTCGTTCATGTTCCTGACGGGACCGAGCGTCGTGAAGACCGTGACCCACGAAGAGGTCACGATGGACGCCCTCGGCGGGGCCGAGGCGCACGGGTCGATCTCGGGTGTGTCGCATTTCACCATGGATTCGGAGCTCGAGTGCCTGGCGGGGATCCGCGATCTGCTGCGGTACATCCCGTCGAACAACGTCGAATCCGCGCCGACGGGCCGTCGCACGGACCCGGCGGACCGGCGCGAGGAGGCCCTCCTCGACATCATCCCCGACAGTGCGAACAAGCCGTACGACATGCACGAGGTACTCGGCCGCGTCATCGACGACGGTGAGTTCCTGGAGGTGCAGCGCGACTTCGCCCAGAACATCATCTGCGGATTCGCCCACGTGGGCGGTCACTCCGTCGGCATCGTCGCGAACCAACCGGCCGTGCTCGCCGGCGTGCTCGACATCAGCGCGAGCGTGAAGGCGGCGCGTTTCATCCGCTTCTGCGACGCCTTCAACATCCCGCTGGTGACGTTCGAGGATGTCCCCGGCTTCCTCCCCGGTGTGGGGCAGGAGCACGGCGGCATCATCAAGCACGGCGCCAAGATGCTCTACGCCTACTGCGAGGCGACGGTCCCGAAGATCACGGTGATCACCCGCAAGGCCTACGGCGGCTCGTACGACGTGATGAGCTCCAAGCATGTGCGTGGTGACATCAACCTCGCCTGGCCCACGGCCGAGGTCGCCGTCATGGGGGCGAAGGGGGCGGTCGAGATCCTCTTCCGCAAGGAGATCGCGGACGCCGCAGACCCCCAGGCGGCGATGGACGCGCGCGTGGCGGAGTACTCGGAGAAGTTCGCGAACCCGTACGTGGCCGCGAACTTCGGGTTCGTGGACGACATCATCGACCCCCGCGACACCCGCCCCCGCCTGATCGACGCCCTCGAGATGCTCAAGGGGAAGCGCGCGAAGAACCCGGCCAAGAAGCACGGCTGCATCCCGCTGTGAAGACCCGCCGTCGCAGCGACTCCCCGTCCGTGCCGACGCCGGTGGCGCGGCCGATCCGCAAGGTCCTCATCGCCAATCGCGGCGAGATCGCGATGCGCGTGGTCCGGGCCTGCCAGGAACTCGGCATCAGGTCGGTCGCGGTCTACTCCGATGCCGACGCGCACGCGCCGCACGTGCGCGAGGCCGACGAGGCGGTGCTGATCGGACCGGCGCCGGCGAGCGAGAGCTATCTCAACGGCGAGCACCTGATCGCGGTCGCGAAGGCGGTGGGTGCCGACGCGATCCACCCCGGCTACGGCTTCCTCTCCGAGCGCGAGTGGTTCGCGCGCGCCGTGCGCGACGCCGGACTGATCTGGATCGGCCCGCCGGCCGAAGCGATCGCCGCGATGGGCTCCAAGACCGCGGCGCGCACGCTCGCGATCGCGGCCGGCACGCCGGTCGTGCCCGGGACGACCGAAGCGCTGCGCGACGCCGCCGAGGCGGCCGGGATCGCGGCGCGATTCGGGTACCCGGTCCTGCTCAAGGCGGCCGCCGGCGGTGGGGGCAAGGGGATGCGCGTGGTGCGCGAACCGGGCGAGATCGCCGCGGCGCTCGCGTCGGCGCAGCGCGAGGCGAAGAACGCGTTCGGCGACGACGCCGTCTACGTCGAGAAGTACATCGAAGGGCCGCGGCACGTCGAGATCCAGGTCCTCGCCGACATGCACGGCAACTGCGTCGCGCTCGGGGAACGCGAGTGCTCGGTGCAGCGGCGCCACCAGAAGATGATCGAGGAGGCACCGAGCGTCGCCGTCTCGCCGGAGCTGCGCAAGCGCATGGGCGACGCGGCCGTCGCCGCGGCGCGCGCGGCCGGCTACGTGAACGCGGGCACGTGCGAGTTCCTGCTCGCCAAGACCGGGGAGTTCTACTTCCTCGAGATGAACACGCGGATCCAGGTCGAGCACCCGGTCACGGAGCTCGTCATGGGCATCGACCTCGTGCAGTGGCAGCTGCGCATCGCCGCCGGCGAGGCGCTGGACCTCACCGAGGTGCCGCAGCCGAGCGGGTGGGCGATCGAGTGCCGCATCACGAGCGAGGATCCGGCGAACGGATTCCTGCCCTCGACCGGACGCATCAACTACCTCCACATCCCGAGCGGACCGGGCGTCCGCTGGGACGGTGGCATCGTCGTGGGCAGCGTCGTCGGGCTCTCGTACGATCCGATGCTCGCGAAGCTGATCGTGTCGGCCCCGACGCGCGACGCCGCGATCGCGCGGATGCAGCGCGCGCTCCGCGAACTGGTGATCGACGGGGTGGAGACGTCGCGCGAGTTCCATCTGCGCGTGCTCGCGGACGAGGAGTTCCAGCGCGGTGCGATCGACATCCAATGGCTCGAATCGCGTCTCCCGTCGCTCCTCGCCTCGGCGCCGTCGGCCGAGACGGTGCGAGCGGCGGCGATCGCGGCCGCGCTCATCGCCGACCGCGAGCGTGGTTCGGCGGCGGGGGCCGCCACGGCCGCGTCGCACCCCCGGAACACCGGGGCGGACGCCGCCGCGACGGAGTGGGCACGCGCCGGGCGCCTCGACGCACTGCGCAACGCATGAGCACCGCGTCGTTGGAGATCGCGAGCATCGCGAGCGGCGGCGACGGCGTCGCACGGCACGATGGTCTCGTGGTCTTCACCCCGCGCACGGCGCCTGGGGACCTCGTCGAGGCCGATGTGCGGGTGGAGGGGCGCGTAGGGCGCGGCACGCTCGAGCGCGTGGTCCGGGCCGGCCCCGGGCGCGTGGCGCCCGCCTGCACACACTACGCCGCGCCCGATCGCTGTGGCGGATGCCAGTGGCAGCATGTCTCCCTGGGGACGCAGCGCGCGGCGAAGCAGCAGATGGTCGTCGACGCCTTCGCGCGCATCGCCAAGCGGACCGTCGCGCTGCCCGAGATCCTCGGCGGCGACGGCTGGCGCTACCGGCGCGCGCTCACCCTCGCGATCCGTCGCGAGGGCACCCGCACCTGGGCCGGCCTTCGGGCGCACGACGATCCCGAAGCGGTGTTCGCCCTGACGGACTGCCTGATCACCGACGAGCGGGTCGTGGCGGCCTGGCGTGCGATCCTCGCCGCCGCGGTGCATCTGCCCGCCGGGGAACGGCTGCGGGGAACGGTGCGGTGGCTCGAGGAACGCCCGCTCTTCGTCCTCGAGGGAGGCACCGAGTGGCCGCGCCTCGGCGCCTTCCTCGATGCGGTGCCGTCGTTGGGCGCCGTCTGGTGGCATGCCGAAGGGCGCCGACGCCGGATCGTCGCCGATCGGCGTCCGGCGGAGGTGCCGGGCGCGTCCTTCTCGCAGGTGAACGCCGAGGTCTCCGCGCGGATGCAGGCCGACGTGGTCGCGGCCGTGCTCGCGCATGCGCCCAAGACGGTGATCGACTGTTACAGCGGCGGCGGTGACGTGGCCTGCGCACTCGCCGAGCGCGGCGTGCAGGTCGCGGCGGTCGAGCTCGACGAGGAGGCGACGGCCTGGGCGGCGCAGCGCCTCCCCGCGCCGTCGCGGGCGATCGCGGCGCGTGTGGAGGATGTCATCGAGCGGCTCCTGCCGAGCGACCTGGTCATCCTGAATCCGCCGCGGGCGGGGGTGGACGCGCGCGTCACCGCCGCGCTCTCCTCGCGGCCACCCAAGGTCATCATCTACGTGAGCTGCGATCCGGCCACGCTCGCGCGCGACGTCGCGCGGCTCGCCGGCTGGCGGATCCGGAACCTGACCTGCTACGACATGTTCCCGCAGACGGCGCATGTCGAATCGGTCTGCGAACTCGTACCGGAGGCGGCGTGAAGTACCTGGTCGATGTGAACGGGGAGCGGGTCGAGGTCACCCTCGACGCCGACGGCGTGACGGTCGACGGCACGCGCGAGCTGGCGCATCTCGCCGATGTGGAGGGGACGCCCGTGCGCCTCGTCACGATCGGTGGGGTGCAGCATCGGGTGATCGCACGCCGGAGCGGGGCGCGCGGCAGCTACGCGCTCTGGATGGACGGCTGGCGGTTCGACGTCGAGGCGCTCGACGAGCGGACGCGCGCGATCCGGGAGCTCTCCGAGTCGAAGCAGGGGCCCGCTGGACCGGCACCCGTGGTCGCGCCGATGCCCGGGCTGATCGTCCGCGTGAACGTGGCCGTGGGCGACCGGGTCGAGGCCGGTCAGGGCGTGGTAGTCATGGAGGCCATGAAGATGGAGAACGAGCTCCGAGCCCCGGCCGCGGGCACGGTGCGGGTCGTGATCGCCGTGGCCGGCGTCGCCGTGGAGAAGGGCACGCGCCTGGTCGAGTTCGAGCTCGAGGGGTAGTGTCCCGTTGCAGTCACCGGGTGCGTCCCTGTCGCGTGCCTGTCGCACGCAGATTGGCGGGTCGAGTCTGCCATGTAGGCCGTAATTGGATTCGATGCGCTGAAGGGATAATTAGGTAGGAAGGTCGAGCACGACGACAGGCAGGAGTCGCCGCCGATCGACGCCAACCCGCGAGCGGCGCACCTGAAGGAGGACGCCTCCAGTCGCGAGAGCGGGGCCGCGCGAGGGAACCGGCGGGCGGGCCGGTCGATCCTGGGTGCTGTAAGGCTCAACGCGGGTGCTGCAAGGTCGAACGCGGGCGTTGCGAGGTCGAACGAGGGCGTTGCAAGACGCGTCTCAAGAGCGACGCGCAGGGACGCGGGAACGACGAGTCTCTTCGTGGGCGCGGTGAGGGAGGACGAGGGCGCGACGAAGGAGGACGCGGGAGCGACGAGGTCGATCGAGGACGCGACGAGTCTCGTCGAGCGAGCGACGAGACGGAACGAGGGCGCGACGCGGTCGATCGAGGACGCAACGAGTCTCGTCGAGCGAGCGACGAAACGGAACGAGGGCGCGATGAGGCGCTCGGAGTTGGCGAGGACTGAGCTCGAGTGACCGACGAGGTCAGCTCAGGAAGCTCCGGGCACGGTCAAGCGTCCGGCGTGGTGCGCCGCGGACGCGGCAAGGCGAGTCGAGTACGCGACCGGGCTCGTTTCGGAAGCGGCGAGTCGACCGAAGTCGGCTCGGAGACGAGTTCAGGCGACTACGGCGCTCTTCAAGTCGTGGCGCCCGTGACTGACGCACAGGGGCGGGTACTCCGGGGGCGATCGCGTCCAATCGCATCCCTGTGGGAGGGAGGGCACGAAGGAAACGAGACAGCGGCAGGTGGTGGAGGCGTTCCAGCGGGTGCGCACGTTCCTCGGCGAGTACCCGGCGACGGGGACGCGGTCGTACACGAGCGCGCAGAACGAGCTGGAGCGGCTGCCGAGTGGGCGCAGGACGCCGGTGGGGGCGCACAAGGCGGCGCGGAGCGGGCTGCCGGGGCAGATAGTGCGCGGGCGTCGGGCGCTTGAACGCGTGGATGCGATCGTACGCGCGTCGTACCGTCGCCATCCGGGGTGCTGGTGGCCTGGCGGAGTTCCCGTGGGTGCGGAAGACGGCGGGCGGCCCGGGGATCCGCGCCGAATTATACAGGTCTGTCTAATTCGGCGCGTCGACTGAACGAACGGATGAGCCGAGAGGGGCTAGGTGCAGGCGGATCTGGCGCTTGCGCTCTTTTGGCCCGCGTTGAACATTGGCGGCAGCCTGATTAGACAGACCTGCATAATCAGGAGGTATTGGAATAGGCAGGTCAATCCAATACACGTTAGGTGGATGGAAGTGGCATTCGCGTGGTACGAGTTCTAGAATCTGGCAGCGTAAGTAGCCACCCTTACAGTCTTTCCCCTGTCGCGGCATGATGCGTTTCCGAGCAGTGAGCCGCGCCTACGGCGCGCTCGGTCGAGCACGTGGACTTTGCATTCTGGCGAGCGCCTCAGCGGCGGCCGCGGTCAAGGCGGACCCAGTAGTTGTGAGCGCGAAGGTTGCACCCCTCCTGGGTTCGCTGGTGTCGTGGTCGCAACCGCAGACGTGGTGGCTCAGTCCGAGCCTTCTTGGACTCGGAGCGCTGATCAGCGCCGCTCAGCGGGGAATCGGCGACCCGTCGAAATGGCGCGTAGTGCATCATGTGCTTGAGGAGTTCCAAGAGCACATCTTCGGCGATGAGAACGGTGAGCTCCACGAGCATCGGGTCACCCTTTTCAAGCACGTCCGCTGGCGCATGTCGCTTCGCGGGGCTCCATGGACTGGCTGGCTGGTGCCCGTCGAACGCTCAGGCAACACGACGCATCACAGCGTGACCTATTTCAAGGCGCCAGACGAGGCTGACAAACTCGAAGGCGTTGCCGGCATCGCGTGGAACAGTCGCAAGGCTGTCGAAGTAGAGCTGTTACCGGACCTGAATGCGATTGGATGCACGGAGGAGCACTTTCAGGACTACGCGAAACGCACGCGCAGTAACCTTGAAAAGGCAAAGGCAAAGAAGTTCCGCGCGCGCTCGTACTACGCGATACCCGTTGAAGTGAAGGGAGAACGCTGGGGCGCGCTGGTCATCGACTCGCGAAGCTCGACACTCAAGAAGAAGAAGATCCGTGATCAACAGCACTTCGTCTTAAGCTTCCTTAGCAAAACGCTGGAGGGACTCTGATGCGAGAGCTTGCGCGGAAATGGATTCGACTCGACCAACGCCGATACGGCGCGTCGGAAACTGAAGACCGAAGCGGCGTGGAGTTCCATCTTGTGGTGTCGCCGTACGATCTGCCCGACGCCGTCCGCGGCTTCTTCGACCGCGAGCGCAAGCGCTTCATCATCGAGTTCAAGTACATCTCTCCAGAAGAAACGACAGAGAGTCGGGTAGATGCGCACGTGAGTGTGCACACCGGCAGGCGTAGCCGCCGTCTCTATCGTATTGATGTTGACGTCACTTCGCTTGGCGCTGAACAGGTCGTCCTTCGCGTCAAGTCTGCAGTCGATGCGCTCGCGGCATCCAGCCCTGCTCGGCTACCCGCCGATAACGCGTCGGTCGTGCGGCACGTGCTCGCTGACAAGTCGCCGGAACTTGTGGCGGCATTCGCAGGCTAGCACAGGCGTCTGCGCGCACCACCTAACGGCAGTTGGTGACCGACGGCCGTCTAAGGTTGCAGGTGGGCGGCCGCGCCTCGTCGTACCTTTCGGTACGGCGCGGCCGCCCACCTGCATTTTATGAAAGCGGCCGCGGCACAACTTGACGTTAGCTGGACGAGGACCACGCCACTCATGGACGTCTGCGCCGAAGTCACTCTGCGGGTCACGCGGTTCGCGCAGGGGCGTGCGTCGACCCAGCTTCCGGCTGGCGCATGGTTCCTCATGCCTGAATTCCGCGAGGCGACGTGGGACGACGCGCGGGATGCGCTCTCCTCCGCGCCGAAGCCGATGATCGTAGCGCCACTGCTCGAGCCGGGTCACGTCGGGTTCTGGTCGTTCAACACGATTGCTGCCGAGTCGCGGGCGGCCGCCGCGAAGCAGATAACGAATCAGCAATCCTACTGCATCGCCAAGCTGCGTTCCCTCGGACTTGCTGACGCGCACACTATCATCATCCCGTCCGCGGAAGGCGACTTTGCGATGCCGCGCGAAGAGTTCGATCGCTGGCTCGCTGAGTACGCGATCGGGATCGGAACGACGCTACAGCGCGCGGTGGACCCTGGTACTGCGCGGCTCCTCCTGCGTCCCCCGGGTGGGGGCGGACCGCCGCTCGGCTGGGTTCCCGAAGTTCCACTAACCGCCAGCTAACGAAAGTTGGTGCAGATGGCCGCGCTATTGATGGCGGCTGCTGCGCAGCCGCAATATTGAAGCGTCCACAGCACAACTTGACGTTAGGCACACCACACAGAGGAGTGACTGCGAGACGTGTCAACGATCTGGCTCTCGTCCCGCTCGACAATCTTTCTACGCATCGGCTTGCCGCTCTTCCTCGTAGCGGTGTGCGCGTACGCTGGTGTGGATCCCGACATCGAACTCGGAATCAAGGAGATATCCTTGATGCTCGCCGGCGCGGGCGGAATGTTCTTCATCAATCGCCCGTTGCGTCGAGTGCGTGTTGCCGAAGGTGCGCTGTGGGTCTCACGTTGGCGAGCGGAGACCCTGGTGCCGCTGCGCCTGATTGACTCGGTCACACAGGAGCACGGGGATGCCCGCCGTACTGTCACCGTGACGTTGCGAGAGGTCGTGGTCGGCGAGGGTCAGTCCATCGTCTTTCTTCCGCGCCACAATCGCGCGTGGGGATTCCGGCGCGATGATCAGATTGTCGAGGACCTCCGTCGGTGGGCAGGCCTTGGTGCGCCGGGTGCCTAACGGCAGTTGGTGACCGACGGCCGTCTAGGGAAGCAGGTGGGCGGCCGCGCCTTGTCGTACCTTTCGGTACGGCGCGGCCGCCCACCTGCATTTTATGAAAGCGGCCGCGGCACAACTTGACGTTAGCCAGAAGGAACGACGCTCGTGCGTTGGCTGTTGACGATGGTGCGCAAGAGCTCGTAAGCTGCACACGCAACGTGATGAACTGAGGGTACTCAGATGCGTCTGGTTCTGTTCGCGGCCGTCGCTCTAATGTTCTCCTGTACCGAACCGGCGTGCGGGTGTTCGCCGGCGCGCTTCGGTATGGTGCTCCGAGGCACACTGCTCTCGCAGTCGGCGACACCGCAGCCGGGACGGCGCGTACGCGCGGAGATCGGCGTCGGGACGTGCTCGACGTTCCTCGATAGCTACGCCAGCGCTGTCACCGATTCGACCGGGCGCCTCACGCTGGCACTTGACGCTCCCGCGATCGACTCCGTCTGCATCCGCCTCTTCGCGCGCGATACTGTTGCAGGCGCCGTTGAGTCGCCGCTGATCGGGCCGCTACGCCTTCCCGGCGGTCGGAGCTCCTGGGACACGCTGACCGTGTCGCTCATGCTCGCCCCGTAGATGTCCGCGCCCACCTCTGGCTAACGGAGGTTGGTGACCGATGGCCGCGGTAGCGAAAGCAGGTGGGCGGCCGCGCTTTTTCGTACCTTACGGTTCGGCGCG
>JAIOPE010000129.1 GCA_021414065.1 Planctomycetota bacterium | reverse complement strand
TGCGTGAGCGTGTGGCAGTTCGAGCAGAACTCCGACCGCCGGTGAAGCGGCGACTCCTCCGATCCGTGCGCCGGCGACTTCGCGGGGTCCGAAATCGGCCCGTACATGACATCGCCAGCGCCGAGCACGATCGAGCCGTTGGCGCCACCGCCCGCGTGGAGTTCCTTCATCCCGTTCACCGAGTGACACACGACGCAGCCGACGCCGTCGTCGGTGTGGAACGTCGTCTCGCGTCCCTTTCCGCCGGGGATCTCGCCGCTCGCGACTGCCGCAGGAGCGTGGCACCCCGAGCAGAACCGGTAGAGGTCCACGCCGCCCTCTTCGCGCGCTTTGTGAGCGAACGCCAGGTAGAGCCCGTCGTTGTGCGCCCGGCTGTGCATCGAGCCCTTCCACGCCTCGTGCTGGGCCGGGTGGCACGCCGCGCAGTCTTCCGACGCGTAGCCCCAGTCGTCAGCGATCGGCTCGCCGGTGGATGTCGCGAGCCGACTCGGCGCAAAGGGCCCGGGGGCGGAGGAGGCGGCGGGTGCGTCGCCGGCGCGCGCACTCCAGACTCCGACGCCGATGACGGCGATTGCCGCTGTGGCGAACATCGAGTGGCGAATGGTCATCGGGGGTGCCTCCGACGCGCAGCCTCGCGGACCTCGACCCGGGCGGCAAGTTGCGAACCCGCGGGGCAAGCGTCGTGGCGGGAGCAGATCGAAATCGAATCGACCCATCCCCTTGTGAGGGATGCACCGGTTTTGAAGACCGGGGGGCCCACCAGGAACCCAACTGCTCCCCAGATGCGGGAAGCGGGCAGGTTCCCGTACCGGCCGGGTCGCGTCAAGCACGGTCGCGGTTGCGGCTGCGGTTGCCGTGCGGAACGCCGGCGCGTTCTGGTGAACACGGTTGCGGTGAACGAATTGCGCGGGACAAATAGATTGTCCCGCCTCGGTATGTCAGGCGGCGGATAGCCTCCCGGCGATGCTGACCGCGGACGAGTACTGGAACCCGAAGAACGAGACGATGCCGCGCGAGAAGCTGCGCGCGCTGCAGTTCGGGAAGCTGCGCGACCTGTGCGCCTGGGCCGAGGCGCGGAGCGAGTTCCACCGCGTGCGCTGGGCGAAGGCCGGATTCCGCGCAGAGCAACTCCGCACCTGGGACGACATCCGCCGCATCCCGTACATGACGCGCGAGGAGTGGATGCAGTCGCAGGACGAGCACCCGCCGTTCGGGACGCTCCCCGCGGCGCCGCCGGACGTCGCGATCCGGTTCCACACGACGTCCGGCACGACCGGGCGCACGCCGCTCCGCGCGCTCGACGGGCTCCGCGACTGGGAGTGGATCGCCGACTGCTGGGCGTACGGCTTCCACGCGATGGGCGTGCGGCCGCGCGACACGGTGTTCATCGCGTTCAGCTACGCGCAGTTCATCGGTTTCTGGGGCGCCCACTACGCCAACGAGAAGCTCGGTGCGATGGTGATCCCGTCGGGCTCGCTGCCGACGGAGACGCGCGTCAAGCTGATCGTAGAGAACAGCGCCACGGTCGTGTGCGCCACGCCGACGTACGTGCTCCGCATGGCCGAGGTCGCGCGGCAGATGGGGATCGACGTCGCGAAGTCGGCGGTGGACAAGATCGTCCTCTCCGGCGAGCCGTCGGGGTCGGTTCCGGCGGTGCGGCGGCAGATCGAGGCGGCCTGGGGCGCGCGCGTCGGCGACACGGCCGGCATGACCGAGATCGGGACGATCTTCATGTTCGAGTGCCGCCACCAGCCCGGCGGCCCGCACATCGTCGAGGACCACTTCATCGAGGAGGTCATCGACCCCGAGACGGGCCGGCCGTGCGACTACGGCGAGCGCGGCGAGCGCGTCTGCACGTCGTTCGGGCGCGGCATCCTGCCGCTCATCCGCTACCGCACCTGCGACGTGGTCGAGAAGCGGCCGGCGTCGGTCTGCCCGTGCGGGCGCACGTTCGACATCTACCACGGCGGCATCCAGACACGCACCGACGACATGCACAAGATCCGCGGGACGAACGTCTACCCGCGCGCGATCGAGGCGATCGTCCGCGAGCACGCCGAGATCGAAGAGTTCCAGGTCGTCCTCTCGACCGACGCCGAGTCCGGCCGCGACGAGGTCACGGTCCGGTGCGAGATGAAGCCCGGGCTCGAGCCCGCGTGGGCCGCGCTCTTCCCGGCCCTCAACAAGGAGCTCTCCGAGGCGCACGAGAACCTGCGCTTCAACCTGGAGCACGCCCGACAGGGCGAGCTCCCGCGGTTCGAGCTGAAGGCGAAGCGACTCGTGGACAAGAGGAGGAAGTGACCGTGAGCCAGAACGACACGCCGTCCCCGCTCGGCTCCGGTTCTCACGACACGACCGAGACGCAGCCGACCGACCGCCTCGGCACGCCGCTCACCCCCGCCGAGACGGAGCTCCTCCGCATCTACGAGGATCTGAAGCGCTTCGTCGCGCGGACGGACCTGCCCCCGTGCGCGTCCCGCAACGCAAAGAAGGCTCTCGCGGCCATCCACGTCGCCGCCAACGACCTCGACCTGGTGTACGAGCACCTGTACGACCTCGGCGTCTGACATACCGAGGCGGGACAATTTTTCGTCCCGCGCAATTCGTTAACCCGAACAACCGCGGCGTCGCCACGAGATGCCACCACCGGCTGAAAGCCGGTACTCCGAACCCGCAGCACGTTTCCGCGAGATCGAGCGTCCCCGTGCGCGAGGGCGGCGTCGCTACGAGATGCCACCTCCGCCTGAAGGCGGTACTACGAACGAGGGCACGATTCCGACGAGGGCGGCGCGTCGTTTGAGCCCTGCGGTTCGTTCGGAGTACCGACTTCAGTCGGACGTCGCTCGGACCACCCCGTCCTCGCTCCAGGCGCGCACGCTCGGACTGCGACGCAACCGTCCGCAGCGCAGCGCGCCCCCCGCCGCGCGGACTACTTCGCCGCGCGCTGGACTTCCAACAGCCGCTGCAACTCCGCGACCTTCGCCTCCAGCTCGTTGACTCGCCCCTTCAGCAGGTCGCGGTCGGTCTGCGCTGCGTGCAACTGGTCGCGCATCGCCTCGGCCTTCTTGCGCATCGCCGCCAGCTCTTGACCGGTAGCGTCGCCCGCGAGCTCCGGGTGCTTCGCGAGCTTGGCCTCGCCGTCCTTCTTCGCGCGCTTCTTGCCCTCTTCCTTCTCGCCGGGCTGCTTCGCGAAGGGCTGGTCGCCCTTCTTCTCGTGCTTCTTCGTGCCGTCGTCGGCCTTCGCGACCTCGCCCTTGCCCTGCTTGTCCTTCTTGCCCTCGTGCTTCGCCTTCTTCTCGGCGTCACCCGCTACGGCGCCGTGCTTCGCCTTCGCGTCGATGCGTTCGAGGAGTTTCGTCGCATCGCCCCAGCCGGGACGAAGCGCGAGCGCCTTGTTCGCGAGCGCGCGGGACTCGTCGAGCCGTCCGGCCTCGAACCGCAACCGCGCGAAGCGGAAGACGTACGCCGCGCGTTGCTCGTTCGTGAGATCCGCACGGGACATCCCCTGCTGGTAGACGGCTTCCGCGTCGGCGAGCTTGCCGGCCTTCTCGAACTCGTGGGCGCGCTGGAGCGACGCGCGGACGTCGTCCGGGAGCGCGACGCCGGCCCGCTTCGACGCGGCCACGGGCGCCGCCGCCTCGCTCGTCGCCTCGCCCGCCGCCGCGACGGGCACCGAGTCGCCGCCGTCCACCGCGGACGACTTCCCTCCGCCGGCGCAACCGCCGAAACCGATGCCCACGACGAGCGCGAGCGGAGCCACGAGGACGAGCAGGAACGGGCGACGGATCATCGGAACCTCCGGGGTGCTGGGACTGCATTGCGAACCCGCGGCGGGGTCCCGGGTTTCGCGCGAGGTGAAGCTACGCCTGGGCGGCCACCCCGAATGCGCCTGAGGTCACTTCGATTCGATGGCATCAAGTCGCCGCTCGATCGCCTCGAGACGGGAGAGCACGGCGTCGAGCCGGGCGCCAAGCGCCTCGTCGCGTTCGAGCCCCGCGCCGACGGCCGGACGCCCCGCCGGCCCCGCCTTCGCCTCCGCGCGGAGCGCCACGTCGAGGTCATCCCGGAGCTTCGCGAGACGCTTCCGCGAGTCCTTGAGCGACACCTTCCCGTCCACGGTGTCCTTCTCGACGGCGCGGATCTCGAGACGGATCGCCTCCGACGGAAGCGCGCGGACGTCGCGACGCGGAGCGGGCTGCGCCGCAACGTCCTTCGGCGCGACCTCCTTCGACACGACGGTCGCCGCGGCGGGCTCCTCGTCCGGCGCCAGGTGCCGCCAGCCACGCACCGTCGAACACCCGCCGAGCAGCGTGAGAGCGGCGAACGGGACGAAGCGGGCGACGGGTCGGATGCGCATCCGCGACAGGCTACGACGGACCCCCGTCACTTGGGGAACTCCCAAGCCTTGATCGGGTCGCCGGACTTGGTGCGCGCCCATTCGTCCGCAGCGTCGTCCGGCAACGCCACCCGCACGGTCGTCTCGCCCACCTCGTAGGCGTAGGGACGTCCGAGGTACGGTTCCACCGGAAGGCCGTCCGGGAACATGTCGCGGATCGCATCGAGCGATGCCGGCCACGCGCCGGACGTCTCCCGGCGGGACTTCACGGCGAGAGCGATGCGGGCGAGGCGGGCCTCGGCCTCATGCCGGGCGAGGCGCCGCGGGATGTGACCGGAAATGAAGGAGAACATCCCCAGTCGCGCCTCGTCCATGTCGTCCAGGCGCCCCTGGACCGCGCCCCGGTACGCGGCGTACGGCTCCGGCGCGGCGGCTGCGCACACGCTGTGGACATCCAAGACCAGCGCGAAGTCGGACGGAGTCAGCTCGTACATCTCCTTCGCCAACCTCTTCCCGCGCAACGCCGCTTGAAGCCGCTCCGCGGTCCGTTTGGCGCGGTATCCGATCGTCGGCTGCGTCCCCCACTCCGCCGGCAGAGTCACTCCGGCCACGAGCTTCTGAGACCAACCAGCCTGGTACGCGATCTCGAGCCGGATCGTGCTCGGCCACTCCGTGAGCCAGCCGCGACGCAGCACCGCATCGGCCCTGCCGCGCAGCGTCGCCGCGTCGAATGCGCCGCTGGTCACGCCGACGCGCAGCGCGTCGCGTCCGCCGGATGCGATCACCGCCGCGACCATCTCGTCGATCAGCACGACCCGACGCAGGCGGTCCCCGATCGCTATCTGCGCGAGAGCCGCGCGACGACGCACGTCGGTCGATACGGCGCCGTACGCGAGCACCGACAGGTCCTTCGACGCCGCCTGCAACACCGAGACGTGCGCCCCATCCGGCATGTCCCACGTGTCGAGCACGAGCGGCGGCGCGAGGTGCGGCTTCGCGAGCGCTGTCTCGACACCTTCGAGGAACGACGCAAGCTTCGCGACGTACACCGCGAGCTTCTCCCGCTTCTCCGGCGGATACGCGACCCACCACGGGTCGCCGCCGTCCTCCTCGACGAAGTCGTTGTCCCACGGCCCGAACCCATTCTGGCCCGCCCGCGACCCGACGGCCACCTTCGCCGCCTCGACCGCCGCCGCGAACTCCGCCCACCCGTTCTCGCTCTCCGGAGGATCGGGGCCGATCGCGTCGCGGATCGTCACCGCGAACCCCGCCGCGCGGAGTTCCTCGATCTTCTCCCGCAGCGGCGCGTCCGACGGCGGGATGAACGCCCACGCGACGAGCCCGACGAGTACGACGATCACCGCGACGACGAACCGACGTCCAAGGCCTGGATCGGGCCGCGCCGGGTCGTTGGTCATGCGAGTGTTCGCAGCACGGCGCGCACGGGGGCCGCGTCGGCGCCGGCGATCCGCAGCGGGAAGGCCATCAGCTCGTAGTGCCCGGGGCGGACGTGCGACAGGTCCAGGTTCTCGAGGATGGCGACGCCGCCGCCGCAGAGGTGCTTGTGCGCGTCGAGCGTCTTGCTCGCCTGGTGGTCCACGGACGGCGTGTCGATGCCGAAGAGCGCGGCGCCCGACGCCGCGAACACCTCCGCGGCCTCCGGATCGAGATGCGCGAACGCCTCCGGGAAGACCGACGGGTCCACGACGGCGCGTGTGCGAACGAGATAGCGCATCCCTCGCATGAGACGCCACGCGCGGACCTCGTCGGCGGAGATCGCCGCATCGCCGAGGCGCTCGACGACCCGGCACGGGCCGTAGTACTTCTCCAGCGGGACCTCGCCGATGTCGGCAGCCCCCGCGACGAAGTGCGACGGCGCGTCGGCGTGCGTGCCGATGTGGAGCGTCGTCGTGATCGTCCCGACGTCGCACGACGCGCCGTCGGCCATCGCGGCGACCTTGCGCAGCGAGAAGCGCGTGTCGCCGGGGAAGACGCCCGTCTCCGCGGAGACACGCTGCGAGATGTCGATCAGACTCATGTCACCGTCCTGTGCACCGCGGCGTGACGCTCCCACGCGCCGGTCCGGATGATGTCCTTCACCCCTTCGACGGCCGCGTCGAGCTCGTCGTCCCGCGTGTAGAAGTGCGGCGAGAACCGCACGCCCGCGCCGGGCCGGTAGTCGCAGCAGATGTCGCGCGCGTTCAGCTCGGCGGCGACCTCCTTCGCGTGCGGCATCTCGATGGCGACCGTGCCGCCGCGGCGCGCGGGGTCGCGGGACGCGTTGACCTTCCAGCCCGCGGCGTCGGCGAGCTCGATCAGGTGGGACGTCTGCCGCGTGGACTTCGCGCGGATCGGCGAGAGCCCCGCTGCGGCGACGATCTCGAGGCCCGCGGGCGCGGCGAAGAGCGCGGGGACGTTCGGCGTGCCGGTGAGGAATCGCCGCGCATCGAGGTGGGCGTCGATCGGGCCCGGCTCGAAGCCGAACGGGCGCGCGTGGGCCTGCCATCCGGTGAGGCGCGGCGCGAGCGTCTGCCAGTGGTCGGGGTTCACCCAGAGATACGCGTTCCCCGGGCCGCCGCAGAGCCACTTGAGGCAGCCGCCCGTCGCGGCGTCGATCCCCCACTGCTTCAGGTGGATCGGCATGGTGCCCGCGGACTGGAACACGTCGAGGAGCAGCGTGGCCCCGACCTCCTTGCAGCGGCGCGAGACCCGCTGCGCGTCCACGACGAAGCTCGACCGGAAGAGCACGTGCGAGACGGCCACGAGCCGCGTCTCTTCGTCGATCGCGGCGCAGAGTTCCTCGACATCCACACCGAGGCCGTCGGGCGACTTCAGCGTGACGACCTGGGCGTCGGGGTGGCGGTGGTAGAGGTACTGGAGCGACGGGAAGTCCACGTCGATCAGGACGATCTTGTTCCGCGGCCCGCGGAAGTCGAGGCAGGAGAGGAAGAGCGCGGAGGCGATCGTCACGTTCTGGTGGAAGGTCGTCTCGCCGAGTCCCACGCCGAGGATCGGCGCGAGCAGGTCGCCCGTCTTCACCGACATGTCCCACCACCCGTTGACCGGGTCGCCCCACGCACGGACGCCGCGGGTCTCCCACGAGTCGGCGTACCGGCGGAGCCCCTCGGCTGCGCCGCGGGGCATGGCGCCGAGGGAGTTCGAGATGAGGTAGTTCGTCCGCCCGAGGATCGGGAACTCGTCGCGGAAGCGGAGCAGGGGGTCGGCGGGACCAGTGTTGTGCAAGACGCCGGGCTCGGCAGGGTTCATGTCGATCCTTTGCAACTAGGTGATGTCTCAGTGTCGCATCCGGACGTCGGTTGTTGCACGTCCGAGGGCGGTTCGAGCCTGGACCAGGTGCGGAGACGGCTCCGGGCGTTTGGCACGCCGCCTGCTGTAGGAGGATCACTCTCCCTCCAGGTCGGCCGCTCGTCGAAGTTGCGGCGGGGCCGACACCTGATCTCTCCTGAGGCGGGCGCCAACTCTCTCCGGCGCCCGCCTCTCTCCATTTCAGGGTCCGAAGTCGGCGAAAACCGGCGCGTGGTCGCTCGGGCGCTCGGCCCGCCGCGGCTCGACGTCCACCTCGCACGCCGTCAGACGCGCGGCCAGCGGCGCAGACGCCAGAACGTGGTCGATCCGCATCCCCCATCCGCGGTTGAACGCGGCGAGGCGATAGTCCCACCACGTGAAGAGCTTCGGAGTGTCGGGGTGGAGCTTGCGCATGCAGTCCGTCAGGCCCCAGGACTGGACGTTCGCGAGCGCGGCGCGTTCGGCGTCGGTGCAGAGCACCTTCCCCTTCCAGCGATCCGGCGCGTGGACGTCGATGTCGGCCGGCGCGACGTTGAAGTCACCGACGATCACGACCGGCTTCGTCGCGTCCTCCTGCGTGTCGAACATCCGCCGCAGGCGCGCGAACCAGGCGAGCTTGTAGACGTACTTGTCGGAGGTGACGTCTTCCCCGTTCGGGCAGTAGGCGTCGATCACGCGGACGCCGCCGACGGTCGCGCGGAGGAGTCGGCGGTGCGGGTCCTCGTCGGCACCGTCGGCGAACCCGGCGACGACGTCGGTGACGGCGTTCTCCGGCGCGTCGCGCGTGAGGATCGCCACGCCGTTGTAGGTCTTCTGCCCGCTCACGGCCGACCGGTAGCCGAGCGCCTCGAACCGCGCCGCGGGGAAGTCCTTCTCCTCGACCTTGATCTCTTGGAGACACAGCACGTCGGGCCGTTTCGTCTCGAGCCAGGCGGCGACGGCGTCCACGCGGACGCGGATCGAGTTGACGTTCCAGGTGGCGATGCGCATGGGGGCGGGAGGATACGCCCCCGGCGGCGGCAGTTCCCGCTGCATGCGCGCGGTGTCCCGGACTCCCGTCCGTCCCTACCGGCAGTCGCGCGGTGTGATGAGTAGAACGTCGCCCGATGCGGCCGGGTTCCGGTGTTTCTGGACAATTCGCGCGAACGCTCCGCGCCGGACGAGAATGTTCATCGTGCGCCGCGGAACTCGTCGGCCCGGTGACGGGTTCGTTTCTGCATCGGAGGTCCCATGTCCAAGCTCGTCCTCTTCCTGACGATCCCCGCCGCCGCCGGCCTCGTGGTGTGGAACCTGTCGCTCTCGTCCGAGATCCAGGACCTGCGCCAACAGATCGCATCGACCGACGCTGCGGGCCCGGCCCCGGCGAAGTCGGCGGGCGACGCGAAGACGTCCGCGGACGCGGCCCGCCCGCAGCCGACTCCGCGTGCGAACCCTCAGGTCGCGGAACTGGCGACACGCCTCGCCGAGATCGAGCGGCGCCTGCCTGCTGCGCCCGGCGAAGGACCGACCGCCGGGCAAGCGACTGCGAGCGCGGAGTCCGGCCCGGCGGTGTCGGCGTCGGCCTCCGACATCATCGCCGCGTACTCGACCGATACATTCAAGGGCGCGGTCGCGAAGGTGCTCGACGAGCGCGACGAGGCCCGTCGCAAGGAGCGGATGGAGCGCCAAGCCGACGGCATCGCGCGGAACTACCTGCGGGACCTCACCGTCACCGACCAACAGCGGGCGGACGTGAAGAAGGCCGTCCTCGCGGGCATGGTGAAGGTCGAGGCGATCCGCGACGACGAGACGATCTCGGACGAACAGCGTCGAACGGACATCCAGGCGCTCCAGCAGGAGCGCCTCGAGTCCCTCGCGGCGGTGCTCGACGCGCAGCAGATGGAAGTCGTCCGCCAGCGGGCGACACAGACACGCGGGCCGGGCCCCCAGAACGGCGGCAACGGAGGCGGCGGACGTCGGCGCCCCGGAGGCGGCGGAAACTAGGCACCGGCGGCAACTTGCGTGGACCAGCGGATGCGTCGCTCGAGTGGCGACGTCTCTGGCACCCGGCGAGCGCGGAGCGTCGTCGGAGCTCTGCGGTTCGTTCGCCTTCAGGCGGACGTCGCTCGGGTCACGGCGCGTACTCCCGGGCGATCGTCGCTCGAGTCGCGACGTCGGCGGCGCCCGGCGAGCGCGACGTCGCCACGAGACGCCACCTCCGGCTGAAAGCCGGTACTCCGAACGAACGAACGAGTCGCCGCTACGCGTCTGTCGGCGGGTCTTCCTCGCCCGACTCCGGCTCGACAACGTCCACGAGCACGATGCGGTCGCGGTTGACGTAGATCGTCGGGTAGTTGCGGCGGGTGCCGCCGGGCGCCGTCTCCCACGCTTCTTCGAGGCGGATCAACTGCGTCTTGAAGACGGACCAGAAGTCGTTCGGCGAGTCTGCGCCGGAGGCGAATCCGGTCAGCGTGGCGCCGTTGTCGAGTTCCAGGCGCACCCAGATTCCAGCCTCGTCGGTCGTGTCCTTCCGTCGCATGCGGGCAGGGTACTCGCCGTGTCCGGGCTAGAGAAGCGTCCCTTTCAGAACATACATCGCGACCACGAAGTAGATGACGAGGCCCGAAACGTCCACCAGCGTGGCCACGAACGGAGCCGACGAGTGGGCCGGGTCGAATCCCAGCCGACGCAGCAGGAAGGGCAGCATCGAGCCGGCCAGCGTGCCCCACGTGACGATGCCGATGAGCGACAACCCCACAGTGACCGCCAAGAGGAGCGGGTAGTCGGGGTAGGTGCCGAAGAGCTCGTGCCAGAGCATGATCCGGCTCATTCCGATCACGGCGAGGATGCAGCCGAGCGAGAACCCGGCGAACAGTTCGCGCCGCATGACGCGCCACCAGTCGGCCAGCCGCACCTCACCGAGCGCCATCGCGCGGATGATGAGTGACGTCGCCTGCGACCCGGAGTTGCCGCCGCTCGAGATGATCAGCGGCGTGAACATGCCGAGGACGATCGCCCGCCGCATCTCGTCCTCGAAGTACGTCATCGCGGAGGCCGTGAGCGTCTCGCCCACGAACAGGATCGCGAGCCAGCCCGCGCGCTTCTGGACCATCGACCGGAAACGCACGTGCAGGTACGGCTCACCGAGGGCCTCGGAGCCGCCCATCTTGTGGATGTCCTCGGTGGCCTCTTCCTCGATGACGTCCACGATGTCGTCCACGAGGATGCGCCCCGCGAGCCGGTCATGCTCGTCAACGACGGCCACGCTCGACAAGTCGTAGTCCTGCACGATCTCCGCGATCTTCTCCTGGTCCATCGTGACGGGGACGGTGCGGACGTCCTTCAGCATGATCTCGGCGATGCGCCGGTGCGGCGGATGGATGATCAGGTGACGGTTGCGCACGCGGCCCTGCACGCGGCCGTCGGCGTCCACCACGTAGATGTCGTAGACCTCGCCGATCTTCGGCTCCCACTCGCGTCGGATCGTCTCCACGGCCTCGGCCACCGTCTGGTCGATCCGGACCTTCAGCAACTCCTTCTGCATCAGGCCGCCGGCGGTGTCCGGCGCGTACCGTTGCAGGTCCTCGATCGCCGCGCGCTCTTCGTCTTCGACCTCGTCGAGCACGCGCTCGCGGCGTTCCTCCGGGATCGACTCGACGAGGTCGGCTGCGTCGTCCGACGCTGCGTGCTCGACGATGTCCGCGAGCTGGTCGTCGGGGATCGCCGCGATCAGGCTGTCGCGGCTCGTCTCGGTATCGACCTCGCGCAGCACCGACGCCTGGCGCGGCGTGTCGAACAGCGGGAACACGTGCTCGCGCTGCTCGTCGTCGAGCGTCTCGAGCAGGTCAGCCACCTCCTGCGGCGAGAGCCCCGCCAGGAACATGCGCAGGTCCGCCTCCGTGCCCGTGTCGATGAGGGCACGGACGGCGTCGCCGCGGTCGCTGGCATGGTCGTCGGACATGCGCCGCCGAGTCTCGACCCGGACCGGAGGCGAGCATCTCTTTTGCTTGAGTACCGAGGCGGGACAATTCTTTTGTCCCGCGCAATTCGTACACGGATGGCGGCTCCTGACAGTCCGCGGGCGTCGCCCCTCGGGGACTCCATGCGGGCGCCGCGCGGCGCGGTTCGAATCCCGGACGTGCCCCTCACGCCCCTCCCCGTGGACGAAGCCCTGCCGCGTCTCCTCGACGCGCTCCGGGCCACCGGCTCGGTCGTCCTACGGGCCCCCGCGGGCGCCGGCAAGACCACGCGCGTCCCCCCCGCCATCCTTGACGCCGGCCTCGCGGGCCCGGGGCAGGTGCTCCTGCTGGAACCCCGCCGCGTCGCGGCCCGTGCCGCGGCGCGCCGCATCGCCGACGAACGCGGGGCGACCCTCGGGGGCGAAGTCGGCTGGCACGTTCGCTTCGACCGCAAGGCGTCGCGCGGCACGCGCATCCTCGCGCTGACCGAAGGCCTGCTCCTCCGTCGCCTCCAGGACGACCCGTACGTGGAGGACGTCGGCGCAGTGATCTTCGACGAGTTCCACGAGCGATCGCTCACCGCGGACGTGTCGCTCGCGATGGTCCGCCGTCTCCAGCGTGAAGCGCGACCGGAACTCCGGATCGTCGTCATGTCGGCGACCGTCGAGACGGCCCCCGTCGCCGCGTACCTCAGCGCGCCGATCGTCGAGAGCGAGGGCTTCCTCCACCCGGTCGAGGTCCGTCATCTCGAACGCCCTGACACTCGATGGATCCAGGATCAGACTGCCGACGGCATCCGCCGCGCGCTCGCCGCGACGACGGGCGACGTGCTCGCGTTCCTCCCCGGCGTCGGCGAGATCCGCGGCACGGCCGGCAAGCTCGGAGACCTCGCACGATCGGCCGGGATCGACGTCGTCGAGTTGTACGGCGACCTCCCGCCCGAGCGGCAGGACGCAGCGCTGCGACGCGGTCCGCGGCGCCGCGTCATCCTCGCCACGAACGTCGCCGAGACCTCGGTGACGGTCGAGGGCGTCACGGCCGTCGTGGACTCGGGCCTCGCCCGGGTGCAGCGCTTCGACCCTGCGGCGGGACTCGATCGCCTCGTCCTCACGCAAGTCGCGAGCTCGTCGATCGTCCAACGCACCGGCCGCGCGGGCCGCACCGCCCCGGGAGTCTGCTTCCGCCTCTGGACGGCGAACGAGGAGCGGACGTTTCCCCAGCGCCTCGAACCCGAGGTGCGACGCGTCGATCTCGCCGGGTCCGCGCTGGAACTGCTCGCGTGGGGTGAAACGGACCTCACCGCGTTCCCCTGGTTCGAGCCGCCCGACGCCGCGCGGCTTGCGTCGGCGCTCGACCTGCTCGAACGTCTCGGGGCGAGGTCCGACGGACGCATCACGCCGCTCGGGCAGACGATGGTCCGCCTTCCGGTTCACCCGCGTCTCGCCCGGATGCTCGCGGAAGGCCACCGCCTCGGTCACCCCGCACGGACGGCGTGGGCCGCAGCGCTGCTCTCCGAGCGCGACCCGATGATCCGCGCGAGCCGACCGCGCACCGCCCGCCACCACAGCGACTCCGACGTGCTGGACATCCTCGATCTCATGTCGCACCACACGCCCCACGACGCCCCGGTCCGCGCGGCCGGCGACGTGGACGCCGGTTCGACGCGCTGGATCAAGCGCGTCGCCGACCAACTCATCCTCACCACGATGGACGAACTCGGCGACTGCCCCGCGATCGCCGGGCGCGCTCCGTCGGGCGACGAAGTCGTGATGCGCGCGCTCCTCGCCGGATACCCGGACCGTCTCGCGCGCCGCCGGGCGCCCGGCGACCGACGTGCGGTGCTCGTCACCGGCCGCGGCGTGCGCCTGGCCGACGAGAGCTCCGTCGCCGACGCCGAGTTGTTCGTCTGCGTCGACGTAGACGGCAGCTCCGGGCCGGAGGCGGTCGTCCGGAAGGCGTCGGCCGTTCGCCGCGAGTGGCTCGACCCGGCGCGCATGACCACGCGCACCGACATCGAGTTCGACGGCGCGGCGGACAAAGTCGTCGCCTTCCGCCGCACGCGGTTCGACGAACTCGTCCTCGACGAGCACGCGGCGGCGCTCCCCTCGCGCGACGACGGCGACGACCGCCCGGCGACCATCCTGGCCGAAGCCGCGGCGCGCGATCTGACACGCGCTCTCGATCTCGGATCGCCGGAACTCGTCGGCCTCCGAACGCGCGTCGCGTTCCTCCGCGAGCACATGCCCGACGCCGCCCTGCCCGCGATCGACGACGACGCCCTCCGCGCCGCGCTCCCCGATCTGTGCGTCGGCCTGCGATCCTTCGAGGAGTTGCGACGCGCGCCCGTCGCGGCGGTCCTTCGTGCGCGACTCGACCGCCGCCAGCTTGCGACCCTCGACCGGGAAGCGCCGGAGCGGATCACCGTCCCGAGCGGAAGCCACGTGCCCGTGCGGTACGACCCGGGCCGGGCGCCGGTCGTGGCCGTCCGCATCCAGGAGATCTTCGGGCTCGCCGACACGCCTCGGCTCGCCGGCGGCCGCGTGCAGGTGACGCTCGAACTGCTCGGCCCGAACCGCCAGCCGCAGCAGGTGACGAACGACCTGCGCAGCTTCTGGGCGAACACGTACCCCGAAGTCCGGAAGGAGCTGAAGCGCCGCTACCCGCGGCACTCCTGGCCCGAGGACCCGTGGACCGCCCCGCCGGAGCACCGACCCGCGCGGCGCCGCCGCGGTTAGACTGCGCCCATGAATCGGCGTGCGCTCGCCCTGCTCCTCACCCTCGCTGCGTGCGGGCAGGACGATCCGGCGGCACCGACGACCGCGGGACACACGACCGGCGTCGGCGAACGGCCCACCGCGCAGCGTCCGCGCGCCAAGCCGACGGTGCTCGTCGCGGGTCACGCGCTCGTCGCCGACGCGCCCGACGGCTGGACGCCGTCAGCGGACGACCTCGCCCTCGCTGCGCGCCTCGGCGGCACGAGCACTCCGGAGGAGCGCGAAGCCGCGTGGGACGAGATCCAGGAGATCGAGGACGACGCACGCACGCTCGGAGTGATCCGCGCCGGTCTTCGGCTCTCCGACGCGACGGCATCGCGCACGATCGCGAACCTCGCCGCGAGCGGCACGTACGGGCCCATGCTCGACCTCTGGGAGCAGCGGCGCGCGTCGGCGCTGCTCGTCGAGGCGATCGTCGATCCGACGTTCCTGCTGCCCGGCGGCGACCCTCCCGGCGAGAACGATCTGTTCGAGATCGGCGGCGGTCCGGACCTGACCGCGCTCGTCACGGGGCTCGCGAAGTCACCGCCGCCCGAGGGCCGCGTCTATGGGATGTCCGACCTGCACAAGCTCATCGGCAAGGGCCACCTCCCGCAACTCGGGGCGCTCGTCGCGTCCCCGGACGACGTCACCGCGGCCGAAGCGTGGGAGCTCGTCGATCTTGGGATGATGATGACCGACGACGACGCGGACGCCTGCGCCGACGCCATCCGCACGCACCTGTCGCGTGGGGAACCGGTCGCTCTCCCGAGCCCTTCGGCGGACCCCGTCGGAGCGGTGCGCGTCGTGATGGAGCAGCGCGAACGTCTGAAGGCCACGCCGCCGCGAATCAACGGAACCGCGTTCTGGGCGTGGCGCGTCCTCGGTCGCACGTCCGCTGCGCAAGCCGCGGGGCACGAAGCCGACCTGCAGGCCATCGTGGACGCGTACGAACCGGACGCACAGCCGTGGGGCGACATCGCGCTGCGACTCCTCCTGGCGCAACCCGGGTCGTCCACGGACGACGTGATCCGGCGACTGGTCGAGGACGGCCAAGGAGATCGCCCCGCGCTGCTCGCAGCGCTCGCGAAGCGCGGCGACGCCGACGCCGCGAAGACGCTCTTCGCGCGTTGCCACGAAGCCGAAGTCCTCACCGAAGCGTTCGCCGTCCTCCCCGACGCGACGGTCGCCGCCGTGGGAGACGCACTGCTCGCCGAGGACGAGGACCACGCCAGCGCCGTGCTCCACGCGGTGGACGAGGCCGACGGCATGTCCCCCGCCGCGACGTGGGACCGCTCGATTCTGGCGCCCATCGCGCACCGCGCGGCGGCATCGAAACTCCCGCCGCACCGCCTCGCGCGGATCGCGCTCGAATTGCCGTTTGCACGGACGTTGGATCTCGGCCGCGCGATCCTCGACCGCGTGAACCCTGCGGTCCCGCCGACGTGGGAGGACGACGACGCCACGTACACGTTCCTCGAGACGGTGGACGCCGACGCGCTGCGCGGTCTGCTCCGCGCGTGGTGGGAGGTCTCCGCCGACAACGCGAACGCGTTCGTCACGCCGCTGCTGCGCCTCGGCGACGCGACGTGCGGCGCGCGCCTCGCGGAGTGGGTGCGGAGCGGCGACGCCGGCGACATGGACGACGTCCCCTACTGGCTCGCGCGGAGCGACGGCCCGGAGGTCCGAGACGTGCTCGGTTCGCTCGCGCGCGACTCCGCGTCGTCGCAACCGGAGGTCCAGGCGACCGCCATCGCGGCGCTCGCCGTCTGCCAGGGGCTGCCCGAGGACGCTGCTCGGTCGCTGTCCCGCGAACTCCAACTGGAGAACGTCAGCGAGTCGCTGCGCCGGGCGGTGCGAGACGCCGTGTTTGCCGGGCGCGTCACCGACGCGGTCGCGCTCGTCCTCGATCACGCGCCGTACGAGCAGTTCGACGACGTCCACCTCGTCGGCGACCATCCGCCGATTCGCGCATACCTGAGCGGCCTGCGCAAACGTCGGGACATCGGACTGTACGCGTGGGCCACAGCGGAACTGGCTCTCCTGGGCGACGCCGCGGCGCGCGCCGAGACGGAAGCCGCCCTCTCCGACATGCGTTACCGCTGGCTCGAGCAACTCTCGTGGCGACAGATCGCGATGGGCGACCCGGTCGCCGTCGCGCCTGTCTGGATTGAGGGCCTCGCCGGCAACTGCTGCTCCGAAGCAGACATCGTGGGCACGTTCTTCGACGGTGCCTTCGGCTGGGAACCCCGCTGGGGCCAGCTCGGGTCGCCGTCCGTGCTGCCGGTGGACGAGGCCCGCGCATGGTGGGCCCGAGCCGGCGGCCGTTTCGTGACGAGCCGGATCGCAGGCCACCTGGTTCCGGCGCCGCGCTGACCCCCCACCGAACACCCGCTGAACCCGGGTGGAACGGCAACGCGCGCCCCGCCCTACGCCCCCGACTTCCGTGATCGGCGAGCGCAGGTGTGGCATCATCCGTGCGGTCCACAGATCCCCCCGGAGGTCATCCCATGAAGCGTCGTTCCCTGGTTCTCTCGTTCGTTGCGCTGGCGTGTTCTGCCGCGCCGGCCTTCGCGCAGGAAGCTGCGAAGCCCGCAGCCACGCACACGTTCTTCGACGGCCTGATCGCCGTCGTCATCGGCCTGGTCACTGCGATCATCGCCCTCCTTCTCTCGCTCTGGCTCGCCATGCAGGCCGTGAAGAAGGCGATCGAGATGTTCGACAAGACCACCGAGGGCATCGACGAGTGGACCGAACTCGGCAAGGGCAACGTCGCGGTCGGCATCGTGATGGCGGCGATGATCTACGCAGTCGGCAACGTGATCAGCGGCGGCGTCGAGAGCCTCACGAAGGGTCTCATGCACCCCTCGCTGACCCTGTCGTTCGCCCTCGGGATCGTGATCGGCATCATCAACCTGCTCATCTCGCTCTGGATCGCGACGAGCGTCATCAGTCTGGCGATCAAGACCCTCGACAAGGCCACCGAGAAGATCGAGGAGATGAAGGAGATCGCGAAGGGCAACGTCGCCGTGGCCGTCATGGTTGCCGGCGTACTCCTTGCCGTCGCGAACGTCGTCCAGGCCGCCGTCTCCGGCCTCTCGAACGTCCTGAACGTCGAGAACCTGTCGAAGCAGTTCGGCTGGTAGTCGAACCGCACCGCTGAGCTTTCCCCCGGGCCCGGAGGCACACGCTTCCGGGCCCGGTCGATTCAATGGGACGCTGCTCGGAGGGCGGCGCACGTTCTCGCGTCGGGGGATGCCCTTCACTCTGCACTTGCCGACGCCGCGCGTCGGCCGCTCAACGACCGCGCGGGGCAGGTGAAGAGTGAAGAGCGTCCCCGTTCAGAACGATCCATCACGCGCCCGCGTGGGTGCGCCCGGAGCCAGGTCGCGGCAGACGATGCCGCAGTTCCGGTCGGCCGGGAGCTCGCCGATGACGCGCGTCCTGGAGCTTGACGGGTTCTGCCCGCTGTACCGTTCGCGACTCGGGCCTACCTCGTCGGGGACGTCCCTGCGAGCGCCGCGTCCTGTTCTCCTCGGTGCGGCCCGGCCGCTCTGCTCCGCGGAGGCGCGTCGCAAAGGACTGCGTGCGTCACGCCTCCCCCCCGCCCGCGACACGCCCGTCAGCGGATGACGCGGCGGACGCGGCTGTTGCCGTACTCCGCGATGTAGAGCGTGCCCGCGCGGTCCACGGTGAGGCAGAGCGGGAAGTCGAGTGTCGCGTCCACGGCGGGGCCGTCGTCGCCGGTGAAGCCGGAGACGCCCGTGCCGGCGACGCGTTCGATCCCGCCGGCGACGGTGATGCGGCGTACGGTGTTGTTCACGGCCTCGGTGATGAGGAGGGCGCCGTCGATGTCGAACGCGACGGAGAACGGGATGTTCAGACGCGCGGCGCTCGCGGGGCCGCCGTCACCGGAGAGGCCGGGGGTGCCGTCGCCTGCGATCGTGCTGATCACGCCGTCCGACGCGGCGATCCGACGGATGCGGTTGTTCCCGTTGTCGGCGATGAAGATGTCGCCCGCGGCGTTGACGGCGACGCCCGTCGGAAAGCGGATCGAGGCGGATGTCGCGGCGGCGCCGTCGCCCGCGAAGGTCGCGACGCCGTTCCCAGCGACGGTCGTGATCGTGCCGGACGTGTCCACGCGGCGCAGGCGGTGATTGTACGTGTCGGCGATGTAGATGTTGCCCGCCGCGTCGGCGCAGGCGCCCGCGGGACCGTTGAGGCTCGCCGACGTCGCGGCCGAGCCGTCGCCTGCGAAGGCGCCCGCGCCGTCGCCCGCGATCGTCGCGATCATGCCCGACGAGTCGATCCGGCGGAGCCGGTGGTTCCCGCGGTCGCAGACGACGAGCGCCCCGACGCGATCGACGAAGATGGCGTGCGGTTCGTTCAGGCGCGCGGCCGACGCCGGGCCGCCGTCCCCCGCGAAACTCGCCGTGCCGTCGCCCGCGACGGTGGAGATCACGCCGAGCAGGTCCACCGCGCGGATCGAGTGACCGCCTCCGTCGGAGATGTAGACCACGCCGGTCGCCGCGACAGCGACGCCGACCGGATTCTGCACGCCTGCGGCGGTGGCCGGGCCGCCGTCGCCCGAGTCGGCGGCCGCCCCGGTGCCGGCGAACGTCGAGATGATGCCGGGCGTCGCGGCGACGACGACCTGGTACGCGCTGAAGTGGGACGCCGGGAACGACACTTGGCCGCCAGTCAGATCGACGACGAGGCCCTCGGTCGTCTCGCTGATGTTTCCCGCATCGTCGCGCACGGTCACGGCGACGCCGGAGGTGCTCCCGTTCGCGGCGCTCGCGTCGAACGGCAGCGTGAGCGTCACCGTCGCGCCCTTCGCGAACGCCGACGACGCCGAGATCGTGATCGCCGGGCCTGCGGGCCTGAAGCTCCCGACGGGGTTCAGCGTCGGCGACGGACCGACGTAGAGGATCGTGCCGGCCGGGAAGACGCCGCCGGGGATCTCGACGCGGAATCCTTCAAGTCCGTCGGCGTCCGGCGCGAGATCGACGGGCGACGTGCCGTCGAGCGTCTGGAGCAGGCCCTCGCCGGAGTCGGCGAATTTGGATACGTCGAGCTTCCGGCCGCGCGACTTCGGTGCGACGACCGTGGCCGTCGGGCGCACGACGCCGTCGGTCGCGCCGAGTACCTCGAGCTGGAACGTGCCCGTCGTCGGCGCGACGAACACCGCCGCGGCGGGCGCGGTCCCGGTGAAGTCCGTCCCGGTAGGCGTCGAGTCCTCGAGGACGCGGCCGAACGTCGGCGCGACCCCGGCCGGCGCCTTCGCCTTGAAGCGGACCGTCGCTCCGGCGGGCGCGGCGAACGTGAGGAGCCCGGGCTGCGACGGAGACACGGCGAGGGTCGGCGTCCGCCAGGTCGTCTGCGGCTTCAGCGAGACCGCGAGCGTGTATCCGGCTGCGGCGACCGATGACCCGTCCGCGGCGGAAACCTCCAAGACGACGCGCCCGGAGCGCGGCGCGGCCACATTGCGGAAGACGACGCGCTTCCCCGTCACGTCCGTCGCGACGGCCCCGCCGGGTCCGGCGACGCTGAGAGTGTCCCCCACGTCGTCGAGAAGGCGGACGCGGATCGCCGCCGTGACCTTCGACGGCGGGACCTTCTTCGCGACGACCGACGCGGTGATGAGCGTGCCCTCCGCGCACGTGAGCGTGTGGCGCTCGACCTCCGAGACGGGATCGAGGCGCCCGATGACGCGGTCGCCGCTCGCGAGCGACACTTCGAGGTCAGCGAACGCGCGCGGCGACGCGAGCGGGTCCGCGGCGAGGAGCGCGCCGGCTAGGGCGAACAGGACACTCGCCGGGCCGACCCGGCGGCGACGGCGCCCCAACCCGGTGGGAGCGCATGTGACCTGAGTCGCGGACTGAGGTGTGTGCATTGGGGTCACATTCTTCGGCCGCGCCGCCGTCCGGGCAAGCACCGTATTCGTGTGCCGTGTCGCGCTCCGGGCGGTCCTGACCCGGAAAACTCACGAGGATTCGCGTCTGGCCGAGCCCACGGGCCGACCGCTGCATCGGGACCCGTGCGTGGCGCCTTCGGGGACGGGGTGGCGCCTTCGGCGCCTTCGGGGACAGGGTTCAGTTGCGCAGTTCCCTGTCCCCGAAGGCGACTCATGCACCGACGCCCGAGTTCGGCGCGCACCCCTCGCGGCGGATGTCGTGCGAACGCCCCTCGGATCGGCGTGCATCGCAAGCTCGCCCTACGTTGCACGCCGCTCCGAGGCCCGTTCGCACGACGACACGGTGACTTATGGGGCGACGTAACCGCGGGCACATGAGGGCAACTCGCGGGCGCTCCAAGTCACCCAGGCTCCGCGCGACCCCGGAGGGGCCATCGACCCGGAACCCCTGTACTCGCTCGCTTGGAACTGGAGGCGGCGCCCGGGATCGAACCGGGGAGTGACGGATTTGCAATCCGTTGCCTTACCACTTGGCTACGCCGCCTCGGGGAAGCCGGGGAGTATCGGCCAGGGGCACGGCGGTGCAAAAGTCTGTGCGGCGCGGGGAACTCGAGAAACCGCGGAACCGGTCCGTCCAGGCTCGACGACGGGCCGCAGGTCGACGCGGGCGGCGGAGTTTCTGGCCCCGCGCGGGCCGTCGCGTATCTTCGCCTCTTTGACGGTGGGCCTCCCGCCGCTCGGAGATTTGCACCCATGGGCAAGAATCGTCGGACGTACAAGCTGAGCTGGCGGAGCAAGAAGGCCAATCACGGTCGTAAGCCGTGCCGTGGCCGCGACAAGTCCTGGAAGTAGTTCGGGGCACGCGCCGGGTTCGTCCGGCGCCAGGCGACTCGTGGCGCGCGCCGCCCGGCGGCATCGCTGCGCCCAGTCGACCTTTCGCGCTCGTCCGTCGCATCGGCGCGGACCTTCTCGGCACCTGCGGGCTGCTCCGGGCTCGGGGTCCGTGAACACCCGTCGTCCTCGACCGGGCACCGCCGCAGTTCGCTCCGCGCGCGGCGGTCGCAGGACGCGATGCGCCGACTGACCGTGATCGATCGTAGCTAACCCGGATCATTCACGAAGCTCCGCGCCTGGACGAGCCCGCGGGTCGTCCGCTGCGTTGGGACCCTCGCGTGGCTTGACAGAGCCGACGCCGCGGGTCCCGCCTTGCGGTCGACTCCGCGGATCTCGTCCAGGACAGTCTGTCGTCGTGCGAACGAGCCTCGGATCGGCGTGCATCGCAAGTTCTTCCTACGTTGCGCGCCGTTCTCTCGCGGAGCTTCGTGAATGATCCGGG
>JAIOPE010000128.1 GCA_021414065.1 Planctomycetota bacterium | reverse complement strand
ACGTCCACCGAGGATCGGCGGGCGTTTCTCGACCTGCTCCGTGCGGCACCGATGCGGGAGACGCGCGCGGCGGCCGCGAACGCGCTGTTCATGTCCGAGCAGTTCCGCGGCGGCTCCGACGAGAAGATGAAGACGGTCGCCAAGGAGATGAACGGGTATTTGAACGAGGTTCTGCGCACGGACGCGTCGCCGGAGGTCGTCGGCCAGATCGCGCGAAACCTCAGTGCGTGGTCGCCGCCGCCGGAGACGATGGACGCCCTCAAGGCGGCCGCCGATCGACTTCCTCCGAGCCCTGGGCGTCGCGCGGTCTGGGAGGCGATCGCACGCGGGGCAGGCGTGATGGATCGCGGGATGTCGCTCTTTCCGCAGTTCCAGGCGGCGACCGATCAGGACCTGAAGAACGACCTCGCCGCGGGCATCGCGCATGCCGCCAACTCGGTCACAGGCAGCGGTGGTGGCGGCGACGCCGGGAAGCGCATCGAGGACGCGCGCACGCGGTTCCGCATCCTGTTCGGCGGCACGTCCGACGCGACGGTGCGCAAGTCCCTCTTGCGGACGGCGCTCTTCGGGCTCGGGTGTTTCGAGGTGCGCGTGATGGACGAGGAGCAGAAGGAGGACGCCGCGCGCTTCCTCCGGGAGATCGCGACACTGGAGCCGGACGCGAAGCAGCGCGAGAAGATCGAGCAGGTCGCTGAGGCGTTCGAACTGAAGGGGATCGGCGCGCACTCCGACCTCCAGAGGATCATGTCGCCCAAGGAGTGAGGGGCGGGCGGAGGCGGAGGCGGAGGCGAGGCACCGGGCGGATACGATCCACGCCCGACGGAGGTGCATGATGAGACCACTTGGAGCGGTCGCGGCGGTGGCGGCCATCTGGGTCGCTGCGTCGGCGTTCGGGGCTGGCCCTCCCGCGATCGGTGAAGCCGCGCCGCCGGTGACGGCGAAGGCTTGGCTCAACGCCGCGAAGGGCGACGAGCCGACGCCGGAGCGCCTCAAGGACAAGGTCGTGATGATCGAGTTCTGGGGGACGTGGTGCGGGCCGTGCATGCGCGCCATGCCGCACGTCCAGGAGATGCACGACCGCTACAAGGACCGCGGGCTTCGTGTGGTCGCGATCTCGTACGAGGACGCCTCCGTGATGGAGCCGGTTCTCGCGAAGAACGGCTGGACGATGACGGTCGGCTCGGACCCGGACAAGACCTGCGTTTCCGCGTACGGCGTGTCTAGCTGGCCGACGACCGCGGTGATCGGGAAGGACGGCAAGCTCGTGTACTTCGGCGCCCCGTACGACGTCGAGGCGGCGATCGAGAAGGCGCTCGGGCTCGAGTCGAGTCCCGGGACGCTCCTTGCGTCCTACCTGGGCGTCGTCGGGAAGCCCGAGGCGCGCGCCGCGCTCGAGCGGCTCGTGGAGAAGGCAGTCCCGGACTTCGACGTGCGTACCTGGGCGGCCGGCGCCGGCGGATCGAAGGACGCGAAGGTTGCGGGCAAGCCCGACGTGGCGAAGTCCCTCGCGGAACACGCGAAGGCGACGCCCGAGCGACGCACGGCGATCCTCGACCAGCTCGCGGCCGGCGGGCCGGAGGCGTTCGACCTCGCCGCATGGGCGCGCGACGCGATGGGGCGCGACTTCCCGATCACGCAGAAGGAGATGGAGGAGATGCTCGCCGCGAAGCGCTTCGACGGGGCGGTGGACGCGATCCTCGACCGCAGGCCGTCGGGGGCGGTCCTCGGGACGGCGGCGAAGTGCGTCCCCCTCGCGGTCCACTGCACGCAGAAGGGGCCGGAGCTCCGGAGCTTCGCGCGCAAGGGAGTGATGTGCCTGCTCTACGTCTTCTCGGGCAAGCAGCCGCGCGACAACGAAGGGTTCTGGAATGAGCTGGCCACATCCGGCGTCGCGACGAGCCAGGACCAGAAGAAGGTCGTCGGGGTCCTCCTCGGCGGCGAGATGGTGATGGCGACGCGTGCCGACGCATGGATCGCTCGGCAGTACGCGCGCTCCCTCGTCATGGCCGACTTGGCGCAGGGGGACAAGCCCGCGGTGTCGAAGGTCGCAGGGGAAGCGCTGAAGCTCCGCGAGCAGGCCACGAAGGAACTGCGCGGGAAGTACGGGGAGTAGCGCCCCGGCCCCGGTCCGACGCAGGTACGTCGGGATGCCAGGCCAGGGTCCGGTCGTCAGTCCATCCCGAACTCGTGCGCCATCGCCGTCGCGGCCTCGTCGTGTCGCAGAGCTTCTTTTGAGTTTTTTGGGGACCGTCCCCGGGGGGCAACGCTGTCACACCTGACCATCTCGGACAGGCTGCGCGACGAGGCGGCGTTCGACGAGCGCGACGGCCTCTTCGTACAGGTCGAGCTGAGCAGCATGCCGCACGTCCTCGCGATACCCCGCCGCGACGAGCTCACAGCCGCTCTCGCAACGCAAGAGGTGTTGCTCCATGGCGGGTGCCGCATCGCGGAAGGCCGCGACCGCAGCGGCGGCATCCGGCGAGAGCCCGCGATCCTCCAATCCGGTGAGCACTGCGCCAGCGCCCAGCAGGTCCTCGACCGCGAAGCGCAGCGGCCCATCGGAACCGGGCGCTGCCCAGCGCTCGCCGCACGCCAGCACCGTGATCGGGCGGCACGTGCGCTCGGCCGCGTCGCTGGCCGCCCACGCGGTGGCGCGCGCGTTCAGGAGCGAACCCACGAGGAGTTCCGGGACCGAGCCCGCGTGTCGCACGCACGTCGCGCCGTTCGGTGATCGCAGGACCACCCGCGCCCCGCGCGGCGCGTCGAGGAACGTCAGCGGGGAAAGCGAGTACCGGCCGCGCGAGGGCACGTCGCGGCGGTGGACCGCCGTCTGCGCCGCATGACGCGCGGCGAGTTCGACGGGATCCTCGTCCCAACCGCATGGCAGGAGCTCCACACCGCGGTGGACCGCGGTCGCGGCCACCGATGAGAAGCTCAGCACGTCCACGACGACGAGCACGTCGCCGCGCCCCGCGGCGCGGGCTGCGCCATCGTGACCCCAGTCGAGGCCGACCGACGTGCCGAGCGGTGCGTGACGCGATCCCGTGGGTGCCATGCCCCTCCTTCTATCACCGCGCCTCTCTGCCTGTCGATTCCGGAAACTCCGGCCGCCCGCTGACGCCTGCTGAGGCCGGAGGATCTCGCTCCGAGCCGAAGCCGCCGAAGGGGCGGCGGGCAGGTAGGAGCGGAGCGTGTGGGACGCAATGGCGCACAGGGACGCTCCTACGACTCAACTTCCTCGATACCGGCTGCGTCGGAGTCGGTCCAGGTGTGGCATTGATCTGTCCTCTCGGGGACGGTCCCCAAAAACTCACAAACTCGCGATTCCCGAGGTCACTTCGTGCCCCCGGCGGGCGACTGCTTCGTGCATGGCGCGCACGTCCCGTCGAGCGGATTCCACGCGATCCACGACGTGGCGGTTCGCCCGCACTGCCGCGGTTCGATCTTCGCCACGGACGAGGACCGGGCGTTCTTGGTCGATCGTGGAGGGCAAGCGTTCGCGGCGGCCGGCGCGACGACCAGTTTGTGAGTTTTTGGGGACCGTCCCCGGGACTCCAACCCGCGGACGAGCGCCGCCCGTGCTTGCGGGACCGCTTGCGTGACTGCGGTCACGGCTTTCTGCGGGCCGACCGGGCACACTCTGCCTGCCGACGGCGAGGTTCCCATGTACGATGGGAGCCTTCAGTGGACCGGGAACTCCGGTCCCGCTCGGCACCCGAACCCAGCACCCGACCCCATGGAAGCCCTCGTCCGAGCCCTGCACGTCGTGGTCCCCGTCCTCTGGACGGCGGCCGCCGCCGCGTATTGGGTCGTGTTCGTCCGGGACGACCTTCCGGCGGCGCGGTGGGGCGCCCGGCTGTCGCTCCTGGCGGCGCTCCTCCACGTCTCCGACCTCGCGGCGACGGGGGCCGCCGGGCTCGCGCCGCTCCTCCAGCCGGGGACTCTCGTCTCCGGGATGGGGCTCGCCGCCGCGCTCGTCTATCTCGTGCTGGAACGGAAGATCAGGAAGCCCTCGATCGGCGTGTTCGCGATCGCCACCGCGGCGCTCCTGGCGACCGTCGGGTCAGCCATCGGCGATCCGTTCGCCACGGCGCCGGAGGGCGTGCCGACGGGCCGGACGTCGCTGCACGTCGCCGGTGCGATTGCCGGGTACGCCGGATTGCTCCTCGCTGCGATCTTCGGCGCGCTGCTCCTCGCGCAGCAACGCGCGCTCCGGAACCGGCGGTTCGGCCTCTTCTGGGAGCGGCTCCCGTCGATCGAACTGCTCGACTCGTTCACGCGCGGGTCGCTCGGCGCAGCGACGATCTTCCTGACCGTCACCATCGGCCTCGGACACATGGCCCGCCACTACAGCGATCGGATGGGCACCTCCTGGGACCCGAAGGTGATCGCCACGAACTTGCTCTGGCTGCTCACGCTGCTGACGTTCGCCGCTCGCAAGTCGAAGCGGATGCGCCCCGCGGTGGCCGCGCGGGTCTCGATCGGCCTCTTCGCCTACGCCTTCGCCAACATGGCGATCGTCAGCCGCTTCTCCCAGGTTCACGCGGGTCTCTGATGGAACTCATCGTCGCCGGACTGTCGCACCACACCGCACCGGTCGAGCTGCGTGAGCGGATCGCCCAGCCGCCCGAGCGCGTGCCGCCCGCGCTCGACCGCCTCGTCAAGACGCTCGGGTTCGCCGAGGGCCTGCTGCTCTCGACCTGCAACCGCACGGAGCTCTACGCACGGTCGTCGGTCTCCGGTTCCGACCACCGCGCGCTGGAGTTCCTCGACAGTCTGCGCCCGGCCGGCGCGCCGCCGCTCGAGGGGCACGTCTACGTGCGCCAGGGCGACGACGCGCTGCGGCACCTCTTCCGTGTTGCGTCGGGCCTCGACTCGATGGTCGTCGGCGAGGTCGAGATCGCGCGGCAGATGAGCGACGCCTACACGCTCGCCTGCCAGGCCGGGACGGCGGGCGCGCTGCTGAACCGCGCCGTGCCGCGCGCGCTCCAGATCGGCAAGCGGGTGCGGACCGAGACGGCGCTCGCGCGCGGCGTGTCGAGCGTCGCCGGTGCGGTCGTCGCCCTCGGTGAGCGCGTGTTCCGTGACCTCTCGAACTGTCATGTGGTGACGATCGGTGCCGGCGAAACCGTGGAGACGGCCCTCCGCGCGCTCCGCCCGCGAACCACCGGACGCCTCGTCATCTGCAATCGCACCGCCGCCCGCGCCGAAGCGCTCGCGCTGAAGTTCAACGGGCAGCCGGCGCCGCTCTCCGACCTGCCCCGTCGCGTCGCCGAGGCCGACATCGTGATCGCCGCGACGGCCGCCACGGAGCCGCTCCTCCGCGCGGCCGAAATCGTGGAAGCGACGCGCCGCCGCGAGCGTCCGCTCATGATCCTGGACCTCGGCGTGCCGCGCGACGTGGAGCCGGCCGTCGGCCGCCTCGACAACGTCTACCTGCACGACGTGGACGACCTCCGCGCGATCACCGACCGCTCGATCGAGCAGCGTTCGCAGGAGATCCCGAAGGCCGAGGCGATCGTCGCCATGGCGGTCACGGAGTTCCGCCGCCGCCGCCAGCAGATGGAGGCCGAGCCCGCGATCAAGGCGCTCCTCGACGGGATGCTCCGGACGCGCGGCGAAGTGCTCGACCACGAGAAGAACCTGACGCCCGAGACGCGTGAAGCGGTCGAGCGTGCGACCGGCCGCCTCGTGGACCGCCTCCTCCGCCGCCTCGCGCCGCGCATGAAGGACGGCTCCACGAACCCGCGCCAGATCCTCGACGCGTTCGGCATCGAACTGGCGAGTGCGGACACCGACGAAGACCACGAGGAGAAGGCGTGACCGGCCCTTTGCGCATCGGAAGTCGCGGCAGCGCGCTCGCGCTCGCCCAGTCGAGGTGGGTCGCCGCGCGGCTTCACGAGATCACCGGCGTGGAACCGGTCATCGAGATCGTCAAGACCTCGGGCGACCGCGTGCAGGACGTCGCGCTGCGCACGTTCGGCGGCGTCGGCGTGTTCACGAAGGAGATCGACGAAGGCCAGCGCGCGGGCCGCTTCGAGATCTCCGTCCACAGTCTGAAGGACCTGCCGACCGCGGGCCGCGAAGGCCTCGTGCTCGTGGCCACGCCGGAGCGCGCGCCGGTCGAGGACACGCTCGTCACGTCCGGCGGGCGGATGCTCGCGGACCTGCCGCACGGTGCGCGCGTCGGCAGCGGCAGTCCGCGGCGCCGCGCGCAACTGCTCCGACTCCGCCCGGACCTCGTGATCGAGGAGATCCGCGGCAACGTGGACACGCGCATCCGCAAGGTGCGTGACGGCACGTTCGACGCCACGATGCTCGCTCGCGCCGGGCTCGTGCGCCTCGGCCTCACCGCGGAGATCAGCGAAGTGCTCGCGCCGGACCGGTTCGTGCCGGCCGCGGGGCAGGGCTCGCTCGCGCTCGTCGTCGGCGACGACGGCAGTCCGCGCGCGGCCGCTGCGATCGCCGCCGTCGCGCAACTCGACCACGCGCCGACGCGCGCCGAGATCGCTGCCGAGCGCGCGGTGCTCTGCACTCTCGGAGGCGGCTGCCATCTGCCGCTCGGATGTCTCGCCCGCGTCTCCGGCGGCCGCGTGACGCTCCACGCGCGCGTCGTCTCGATCGACGGGCGCGAGATGGTCGAGGCCTCCGGCGACGACACGATTGACCACGCCGAAGCGCTCGGCCTCCGGATCGGTGCGGAGCTCGTCGCGAAGGGCGCCCGCGCGCTGTTGCCGAAGGAGTAACGGTGGAACCCCGCCGCGTCGCCATCGTGAAGAGTGCGGGGCGCGCAGACGCCTTCGCGAAGGCGGTCGAGCAGATGGGATTCGTGCCGGTGCTCGTTTCGCCGTTCCGCGAGGAGCGCATCGACGGACAGGACGCGTCGTTCGAGCGGTTGCTCCGCCGTGGTCCGACGCCGATCCCCGGCCGTCCCGCCGCCGGTCCGCCCCGATGGGTCGCAGTCACGTCGCCGAATGCCGCGTGGGTGCTCGAGTCGGTGAACCCGTGGCCCGACGACGTGCGCATCGCGGTCGTCGGGCAGGGCACCGCATCGGCCGTGCTCGCGACCGGGCGCCGCGTGGACCTCGTCGGCGACGCGGGTGGCAAGGCCCTCGCGCGTCGCATGATCGAGTCCGATCTCGCGCCGGGCGACGTCGTCCTCTTCCCTTGCGGCGACGAGACGCGCCCGGAACTCACGGCCGAACTCGGCGACGCCGACGTCCACGTCGTCACGATTCCCGTCTACCGCATGGTGGACGACCCCGTCGGCGAACGCGCCGCGACGGGCGAGTTCGCGGCCGTCGTCGTCGGCAGCCCGCGCCTCGGCGAGCGCGCGCTGCGGCTGTTCCCGTCGCCCCGCCCGCCCGCGATCGCCCTCGGCCGCACGACTGCCGCCGCTCTCGTCGCCTACGGATGGCCGCCCGCCGCCGTCGCCGCCGAGGCCACCCCGGAGGCCGTGGTGGAGGCGCTGCGGATCGCGCTCGGATGACGCGGTGCGCTACTTCGGCGGCAACTACTTCGCACTGAACGATGTGGCGATGAGTGCCCGCGTGCGCTTCCCACAGATGAGGTGGTTCCTGCAGGAGGCGTTGCGGGCGCTGGCGGATTCCGAGTTCCAACAGCTTGTCTGGGTTGCGCGACGCAGTGACGCGGAGAAGCGCTGGCACGCCAACTTCGACGAAGTCGTACATACGATTTTGGACGATCTCGACCTGGGACGGGACCCAGACAAGAGCATCGGCAGTTTCACATGCAACGTGGACGAGGCGCGGGCAGCAGCCGAGGTGGCATGTGCTATCGAGCGTCTGCTGAAGAAGTACGGCACGCGGCGATCCGACGCGGAGTACGTGGCGACCCGAGAGTGGTCTGAGGTGATGCAGTTGGCCAGGCAAGCTCTCGACCTGATGAAGGACTGACGTGAAGCCGGTCGATGCTCGTCCGGGCGGAGAGTACGCGTCGCGCCTGGGGTCAGGGTCAACTTGAGGAGTTGTCCGTCATGGATTCGCCCATCGCCCGCCACTTCCTCACGCTCGGAACCGGCGTCGG
>JAIOPE010000126.1 GCA_021414065.1 Planctomycetota bacterium | reverse complement strand
CCGCCGGCGCCCGCCGCGCCGCTTCCCCCGAGGCGTCGTGCGGCTCGTCCCGGGGCGCGTGTCAGCGACCAGGCCGAAGCGGATGCCGCCGCTGGACTCGCGCACCTGAACCAGGCGGCCGAGGAGCTGATGCGACGGATCGCCCGCGGTTCCTCCGGGCCGCGCGTCGAGTCGCCCGATGGTCGTGTCACCGTCGGCGACGGGAAGAACGGGATCTGGGACGAGGTGAAGATCGGCGCGCGAGCCACCCTGCGGGGATCGTTCGTGAACGGCGAGCGCGAGGGCCTCTGGGTCGAGACCGACGCCGAGGGCGGACGGTCGGAAACCGAGTATCACCTTGGGCTGAAGAGCGGCCGATCGGCGGCGTGGAGGGCCGACGGCACGCCGCGGTTCCTTGGAACCTACTCGGCCGACGACCTCGTCGGCACCTGGACCGCGTGGCACGCGTCGGGCTATCTCATCAGCACGCGGGAGTTCGTCGCCGGCAAGGTGACCGGCCCGGTGCGCGAGTACCACCCGAACGGTGTGTTGATGCGAGAGTCGTTCTACGAAGACGGCAAGGACATCGCCGCGACGACCGGTTGGTACGACGATGGTGCGCTCGAGTACGTCATGCCCTACACCTGCGGCAAGCGCTGGGGCGAAGCGGTCTGGTATCACCCGAACGGCGTGGTTTCGGCGCGCGGGACCTACGTGGACGACGTTCTCGACGGCCCGTACCGCACGTTCGACACCTCCGGCATCGAGACCTGCGTGGAACTCTGGGACCACGGAAGCCTCGTCAGCAAGGTCGTTGGAGACTCCGCGTTGGCACCGGCATCGACGGACACCGAAGGGAGAGAACAGCGATGAGCGCACTCAGCACACCCGCGGCCGCACTGCCGCGGCTCGAACGCCTCATCGGCAGCATCGAGCGGTTCGTCGTCGGGAAGCGGCGGCAGGTCGAACTGGCGGTGATCGGACTCCTTGCCGAAGGGCACGTGCTCATCGAAGACGTGCCGGGCACCGGGAAGACGACGCTCGCGCGGGCGCTCGCACGTTCGCTCGAACTCGACTTCCGGCGCCTCCAGTTCACGTCGGATCTCCTCCCTTCGGACGTGGTCGGTGTGTCGGTTCTCGACGCCGCGACGGGTGAGTTCGCATTCAAGCCCGGCCCGGTGTTCGCGAACGTCGTCCTCGCAGACGAACTGAATCGGACGACGCCGCGGACGCAGTCGGCGCTCCTCGAGTGCATGGCCGACCGCCGCGTCTCGATCGACGGACGCACGCACGTGCTGCCGCGCCCGTTCCTCGTCATCGCCACGCAGAACCCACTCGAATTCGAGGGCACGTATCCGCTTCCCGAGTCGCAACTCGACCGGTTCCTCGTTCGCATCCGCATGGGATACCCGGCCCGCGAGGACGAGCGCCGCGTGTTGCGGGCCCGGAACGCGCCCGACGACGTCGATGCGATCGAACCGGTGCTCCGGCGGGCCGAGGTCGGCGAACTGATCGCGCTCGTGCGCTCGGTGCGCGTCGATCCGGCGATCGAGGACTACGTGCTGACGCTCCTCGACGCGACGCGTCACGGCGGGCGGTTCGTGCTCGGACTGAGCACGCGCGCCGGAGTCGGGATCGTGCGCGCGGCACAGGCGCGGGCCGTCCTCGACGGCCGCGACTACTGCGTGCCCGATGACGTGAAGTCTCTGGCGGTCCCGGTGTTCGGCCACCGCGTGGTGCCGAGCCCGGTGCAGACCGAGGACGCGGGCGACGGCGACGGCCTGATCTCGGATCTCGTCGAACGGACGGTCGTCCCGGCGTGACGCCGACTCAACTCTCGTCGGCCGCCGCGACGTCCCCGCCGCTCGACGTGGCGGAGACGCTGCGGCCTGCGTCGGTCCGCGTGCGATTGACACGGCCGGGACGTGTGCTCCTGTTCGTCGCCGCGGCGGCGCTGGTCGCCGGCTGGGTTGGCGCCGGGATCGTGTTCTCGCTCATTGCGACGTTCGGCGCGGCGGTCGCTGCCGCGGCGGCACTGGCGGCGCTACGTCACGCATCCGCGCTGCGGATCGCGGCACCGCCCCCGGTGTCGGCGTTCGCAGGCGAGCGGTTCGCGATCGACGTCGTCGTGGCGAACCGGGCGCGCCGCGCGACGGCGTTCGACGTGACGTTCTCGATCCTCGATGCCGACGGCGCGCACCGCCGCATCGGGGCGTTCCTCGCGCGACTCGGCGCGGGCGAGACTTCGCGCATCGACGTGTTGCATCCGGTCCTGCGCCGCGGCGTGCATCCGCAGGGGCGCCTCGAACTCGACTCGGCGTTTCCGCTCGGACTCGCGGAGTGCCGACTCGTGTTCGTGCTGCCGAGTGAGGTCGTCGTCCTCCCGCGTCTTGGTGCCATCCGGAGACTCGCGGCCGCCCAGGTCCGCGGCCGGATGAACTTCGTCCACGGGCGTGCCGGGCGCGGCGACGAACAGGAGGTGGACGGTGTCCGGGCGTGGCGCGAGGGCGAGAGCCTTCGCGGCGTCCACTGGAAGCTGTCGGCGCGTCGCGGGCGACTGCTCGTCCGCGAGTTCCGCAGCCAGCCGCGACCGATGGTTCACGTGATCCTCTCGACGCTCACGCCGCTCGCGACCGCGGCGAACCGCGCCGGGTTCGAAGACGCGGTGAGCCTCGCAGCGACGCTCGTCGAACATCACGTGCGCCGGGAGCACGCGGTGCGGTTGACTCTCCTCGGGCGGACGCCTCGGACGATCACGTGCCGCCGCGGCCGTGGCGGGATGTTCTCGGCGCTGCGCGCGCTGGCGGATGTCACGCCCGAGGCAGCCGGCGGTCCGTCGGCGGGCACCGAGGCGCCGCTGGCGGTGCGTAGCGGCGAGCGCGTGTTCGTCGTGAGATCGGGAGGTGGCTCGGCGCACCGCGTCGAGGAGTCGTGCCGCCGTGACGGAAGCTCCGTTCGTGTGCTCGACGTCGCGGACCGGGCGACGTCGGACGTCTTCGACCGCGTGCGCCGGCCGGGCCACGACGTCCTGCTCGGGGTGCGGTCGTGACGGCGCTCGTCGGCCGGACTTCATTTGCGGGTGCGCTCTTCACCCTTCCGCTCGTCGCGCTGGGTGTCGCATGGTGCCTGCCGGACGCCGCGGGCCTGATCCTGGTCGCCGCCGGACTCGCGTGCGTGCTCGCTGCGTTGGCGTCGATCCACTCCGCGGCGGTGCGAGATCGCGCGCTCGGTGCGCTCCGCGGCGGGCTTCGCAGCGCGGCAATCCGCGCCGAGCGCCCGTTCGACGAGTGGCGGCGCGGTGCATCCGCGCTTGCACTCGTCGTCCCCGCGTTCGTGCTGGCGGTGATCCTGCTGCCCGTCGCGCTGTGGCGCCCCGCGCTGGACTTCAAGATCGGTTCGCCGCCGCGCGTCGAGTCGCCGCCGCCACGGCAGAGCGGAGCCGACGAATCGGACACCACCGGTCCCGTGGACGCGAGCGGAAGCGCAGCGGCCGAGTCGGGCGCCGGCGGGGAGCCGTCGAGCGGCGGGGCGACCGACACGGGGAGCGGCCTGCGGTCGAGTCCGTCCGAAGCATCGCTGTCCGATCCCTGGCTGTTGCGCCGAGTGCTCCTGACGGCAACGCCGTCGCGCGACGACCTCCCGACGGGCAACCTCGGCGCGCTCTACCTTCGCGGGATCGTGCTGCCCTCGATCGACGACGCCGGGCGATTCAACGACGACGACGAAGCGTTCATCGTGCGGCGCGACGCCGACGACGGCGATTCGGACGGTTGGACGCGCATCGGCGATCGCGCTCCCGCGGCAGGTGCGATCGACTTCGACATTCGCCAGTTCGCCATCGCGCACGATGCGACCGGATGGACCATCCTGCACGCGCCGCCTGTCGCGGCTGCGGTCGCGCGCCGGACGCTGCGCTCCGCGACGGAAGCTGCGGTGCTGCTGCCGCCCGCGAAGGGTGAATGGGTGGACTACCGCGTTCGGTGCCGTGCGCCGACCAGTGCGCCGTACCCGACGGATCGTACGCACGTCGCGGCACGGGATGCTCGCACGCTCGCACTGCCTGCCGGGATTCCCGTCGTTGACTTGCTCGGGGCGATCGCGCGCAAGGTGACGAACGGCGCCGGTACCGATCTGGCGCGCGTGCGGTCGGTCGTGCGTCACTTGCGGGAGAACTGGGCGTACGAGCCGATCGACGAGGAACTCACCGGCATGGCGGCGCTCGACGTGTTCGTCGCGGACCGGAAGGGCACGTGCGTTCAGTTCGCCGAAGCGTCGGCCGTGATGCTCAGGAGCATCGGGATTCCGGCGCGCGTGGTGCACGGGTTCCTCGCCCGCAACTGGGACGCCTCGCTCGGCCACTACTTCGCCCGCGGCCGCGACTACCACGCATGGATCGAGGTGGACTTCGACGGCTGCGGCTGGGTCACGTTCGATGCGACACCGATCGCCCCGGGCGATCTGGAAGTCAGCAACGCGCAGCGTCCCGCACCGACGACCGATGCGTCGGAGCCGGCGCCGGACGGGCTCTCCGGACTCACGGATGCCCTTCAATCCGCGAACGGCGGCATCCGCGACTCGGTGAGTGAGCACCCGGGTCTCTGGGCGGTCGCCTTGCTCGTCTCGGTGCTGACGCTTGCGCGCGTGCTCAAGTCGCGCCACGAGCGACTCAACGGGATCGACACGTCGAGCGCATGGGACCGCACGCCGTGGGGCAGGCTCCTCGCGGCCCTTGCGCGGCACGGGCACCGTCGGCGCCCGGCACAGACCGCGCTCGAGTTCGCGGCGCACGTCGCTGCGTCGGACACAGCCCTCGCGCCGTTCGTCGATCTCACGCGGCGCCAACAGGCCGCGCGGTTCGGCGGTGTCGAATTGGGACCCGACGAACTCGGCCGCATCGACGCGCTCCGTGCGATGCTGTGAGTCAGAGCTGAAGCGTGCGTGCGAGCGCGCGCGCCACGCGGTCGGCCTTCTCGGGGTCGACCGTCATCTCGCTGAACGGCGTGAACTCGGGCACGAGGAGATCGCGGCGGATCTCGAGACAGAGCGTTCGTTCCGGCCAGCGCGTCGCGAACACCCAGGCGAGCGTCACCGGATGCAGCGCGTAGGCCTCGTTTGCGACGATGCGGAATCCTGCCGAGGAGAACGCCGCGCGGGCCGAGGCGCTCATGGACTCGGACGCCACGCGGGAGCCGTCGGGGGCGTGTGTGATGAGGTCGATCTCAGCCCGGAGCGGCCACGTGCCGATCGTCTCGGGGCGGTATGCATTCCGCAGACTGGCGACGATATGGTCGTCCACCGGCACGTCGATGCTGCGCGGGGCGTAGCTGTGGACCATGAGGGCCCGGCCGCCGCTGCCGCAGACGTGGTCGAACGCGGCCGAGACCAGATCTCGATACGCGCGGTACCGATCGAGCAGCAAGCGGATGTCGGCCGGATCGCGGACGTACGGTTGCAGCCCCGGGGTCACCGCGCCCGCGGCCGACGCCGCGGGCTGGGAGTCCGGATCGATGACGCGGTTGCAGTCGATGAACGTGCGGGGGATCAGGCAGCGGACGACGACGGCACTGCGCGACGGCGTGTCGTCCACGAATCGCTCGGCGGTCAGCAACGCCACGTCGGGCGCGCCGACGTCGGTGTTCACGAAGAAGAAGTCGCGCAGGTCGTCGGCGAACGCTCCTCGCAACGCCGCGCGGAGCGAATCGAAGTGGTGCGCCCGGGTCGCGCCGTGCGGCACCTCGAACAGGACGTCGGGCGGAGCGCCGACCGGGCAGGACGCGCCGCGGACGTGCATCACCTCGCAGACGCCCGCAATCGACTCGAGTTGCACCTGCGCCGCCGCCACGGTCTCAGGCCGACTTCTGCGCGCGCTGCTCCGCGACGATGGGGCACGCGACCATCTGCCCCGCGCCGACGTCCACGAGCGGCGGAACGGTCGCCGCGCAGCGTTCCTGCGCGACAGGGCACCGCGTGCGGAACCCGCATCCCGACGGCTTCCGGAGCGGGGTCGGGATGTCGCCCTGAAGACGGATGCGGTCGCTGCGGCGCCGGTGCGGGTCGGGCTGCGGCACGGCGGAGAGCAGGGCCTTGGAGTAGGGGTGGACGGGCGCTTCGTAGACCTGGTCCGACGTCCCGATCTCCGCGAGGCTCCCGAGGTACATCACGGCGATGCGGTTCGAGATGTGGTGGACGACCGACAGGTCGTGCGCGACGAACAGGTACGTCAGCTTGAACTCGTCCTGCAGGTCCTGCATCAGGTTGATCACCTGCGCGCGGACCGACACGTCGAGCGCGCTGACGGGTTCGTCGGCGATGACGAGCTTCGGCCGCGTCGCGAGCGCGCGGGCGATGCCGATGCGCTGGCGCTGTCCGCCGGAGAACTCGTGCGGGTAGCGGTTCGCGTACTGCGGTTGGAGGCCGACGCGGTCGAGGATGCCGAGTACGCGATCGCGGCGCTCCTGTCGCGTGAGCTTCGTGTGGATCTTCAGCGGACCGTCCACGATCTGCTCGACGGTCATGCGCGGGTTGAGCGACGAGTACGGGTCCTGAAAGATCATCGAGATCTCGGCGCGAAGCGGGTGCATCGTCGCGCGGTCGAGATTGTTCAGGTCGAAGACACCGCTCTCGGAGCGAAAGAGAATCTTGCCTCCGAGGTGGACGTCGGGCGTCATCGGACGCAGCAGATTCATGATCGCCCGGCCCACGGTGGTCTTGCCGGAACCCGACTCGCCGACGAACCCGAGCGTCTCGCCCGGGTTCACGTGGAAGGAAACGCCGTCCACGGCCTTCACCCATCCCATCACCCGGCTGAACACGCCGCCGTGGACGGGGAAGTGAACCTGCAAGTCCTGGACGTCGAGGAGCGGCTCGCCGCCCGTGGAATGGACTCCGCTCGGTGCGGTCACTTCTTGTCCTCCGTCAGGTGGCATCGCACCCAGTGACCCGGGGTCACCTCTCGCAGTTCCGGCTCGACCGTCCAGCAGCGGTCCATCACGTCGGGGCAGCGCGTACAGAACTTGCAGCCGTCCGGCAGGTCGAAGATCGACGGCACGTTCCCCCGGATCGCGGTGAGCCGCTTGCCCTTGTCCTGCGCGTGCGGGATGCTCTTCATCAGGCCGCGCGTGTAGGGGTGCATCGGGTTCTCGAAGAGATCGACGACCGTCGATGCCTCCTGCACCTTCCCGCCGTACATCACGAGGACCCGGTCACACGTCTCGGCCACGACGGCCAGATCGTGCGTGATCAGGATGATCGCCGCGCCCTCGCGCTTCCTGCGCAGGTCGAGCATGAGCTCCAGGACCTGGGCCTGGATCGTCACGTCGAGCGCCGTCGAGGGCTCGTCGGCGATGAGAATGGCGGGGTTGCACACCATCATCATCGCGATCATCACGCGCTGGCGCATGCCGCCGGAGAACTGGTGCGGGTAGTCGTCCAAGCGTCGCGCGGCGTCGGGGATGCCGACTCCGGCGAGCGCCTCGATGGCCCGGTTCCGTGCCTCGGCCTTCGAGAGCTTCTCGTGGAAGAGGAGCGGTTCCATCACCTGCTTCCCGATGGTGAACACCGGGTTCAGCGAGGTCATCGGCTCCTGGAAGATCATCCCGATGTCGCGCCCGCGGATCTTGCGGACATCCTCGATCGGCATCTTCAGCAGGTCCTGGCCGTTGAAGATCACCTCGCCGCCGACGATCTTTCCGGGCGGGTCGGGGATGAGCCGGATCAGCGAGAGAGCGGTGACGGACTTGCCCGAGCCGGACTCGCCGACGATTCCGAGCACCTCGCCCTTGTGCAAGTCGAACGACACGCCGCTGACGGCTTTCGCGACCATGCCGCCGACGGCGAAGTGCGTCTGCAGGTTCTTGACCTGCAGCAGCGGAGCGCCGGCCGGCTTCTGTGCGGGTTGCACGCTCATCGGAGCCTCGAGTAGGTCTTCGGATCGAACGCCTCGCGGACGGCCTCGCCGATGAACACGACGAGCATGAGCGTTGCGAAGAGCGCGGCCAGGGGGAACGTCACGAGGTGCCAGTCCTGGATGTTCTGCTTGCCCTGGTTGACGAGCTCACCCCAGCTCGGCGTCGGGGGCTGCAGGCCGAAACCGAGGAAGTCGAGACTCACGAGCGCCGTGATCGAGCCCACGATCGCGAACGGCGCAAAACTGATGATCGGCGTGAGCGAGTTCGGCAGGATGTGCGTGAACATGATCGACATCCGCGACTCGCCTTGAGCGATCGCTGCGGCGACGTAGTCCTTCGCCTTCTCCCGATAGAACTCGCCGCGCATGTAGTAGCTGATCCCGACCCATCCGAAGAGCGCGAGCAGGACGGCGAGCATGAACAGCCCTGGTTTCAGCGTCGATTCGATGATGATCACGGTGTAGAGGAACGGGATCGCGGCCCAGATCTCGACGAGTCGTTGCCCGTAGAAGTCCACGCGGCCGCCGAAGAACCCGAGCGTCGCACCCGCTGCGACACCGATCAGGTAGTCCAGGAACACGACGAGCAGCGCGAAGCTGATCGAGATGCGGAATCCGTAGGCGAGACGCGCGAAGACGTCGCGGCCGCGGTCGTCGGTGCCGAGCCAGTGACCCTGTTGCGGCGGGTGCGGCGGACGTCCTTCGAGTTCCTCCATGAGGGACTCGTTCGGCCCGAACGGGTACGGCGCGAGGAGCACCCAGTCGTCGCCGCCGGCGGCGTCGTACTGCTCCTTCAGCTTGCGGTAGTTGCACTCGCCGATGGCTCGCTGCCCGAGGTCCTTCGCCGCGTAGAGGCGGTCGGTGAACCACTCGGTGACCGCAGGGAACCGGAGTTCGCCCTGGTGGCTCACGATGAGCGCCCGCTGGTTGATCAGCAGCGGGTTGAGCAGGCTGAGCGCGTAGAGGCTGAGCAGGATGAGGAAGCTGTACCAGCCTCGCTTCATGCTCTTGAACTTGCGCCAGCGGCGCACGAGCACCGACGCGGATTCCTCCCTGGATTCGGGAACGACCACGCCGGGTGGCGGCGAATTCGGGTGGGCCGAGGTCTTGGCTGCTGTGGACATCGGGCCCTTCCTACGAGAACCGGATCCGCGGGTCCACGACGACGTACAGCACGTCGCTCAGCATGTTCCCGACGAGGACGAGCAGCGTATTGATGACGAGGACTCCCATGACCACCGCGTAGTCGCGCTCGATGACCGAGTTGTACCCGAGCAGCCCGAGCCCGTTGATGTTGAAGGTGAACTCGATCAGGTAAGAGCCGGCCATGATGATGCCGATGGCGTGCCCGAGACCCGTGCACACCGGAATCAGCGAGTTCCGAAGAGCGTGGACGAAGATCACGCGCTTCTCCGGGAGGCCCTTCGCGAACGCGGTCCGCACGTAGTCCTGCCCCAGGTTCTCCATCAGGCTGTTCTTCATGAGCACCGTGAGCGTGGCGAAGCTGCCGATCGCGAAGCAGATGACCGGCGCGATCGTGTGGTGGACCTGGTCGGTGATCTTGTTCCACCAGTCCATCTGCTCCCAGCCGGGCGACCGGAAGCCGCCCAGCGGGATCAGGTTCCAGAAGGACCCGCCGCCGAAGTACACGAGCAGCAGGGTGCCGAGCGCCCAGCCTGGAATCGAGTACCCGACGAACACCACCACGCTCGAGACCAGATCGAACGCGGATCCGTGATGGATGGCCTTCATCACGCCCAGCGGAATACACACCAGGTAGGCCAGCGTGAATCCTATGAGCCCGAAGTAGATGCTCACCGGGAACCGCGCCGTCACCAGGTCGATCACCGGCGTGTCGTACTTGTAGGACTTGCCGAGGTCCAGCCGGACCACGTCCCAGAGCCAGTGCGCGTAGGCGACTGGCACCGGCTTGTCGAAGCCGAACTTCTTGTTCAGCTCTGCCATCACCTCCGGAGGGATACGGGAGCCGCGGCCCGTGTTCTGCGCTGCGCCCGCCGTTGCGGCGGCACCGGTCTCACCGCCCTTGCCGCCGCCCTGCTCGAGTTGCAGGACCATCTGCTCGATCGGGCCGCCCGGAACGAACCGGGTGATCAGGAAGACCATGAACGTGATGCCGAGGAACGTCGGGATCATCAACAGGAAACGGCGGGCGAAGTAGGCTCCCATGTGTTTGCGCCGGGCTACTTGCCCGCCTGCTCCTTGCGCCGCTGCCAGATGTTCCACGCTTGCCAGAAGCGGTTCTTCTCCTCTTCGACGGGAAGCGTCTTCGTCGGGTCCTTCATGGCTTCCGCGAGCGCCTTCTCCTTCACCGGATCGACCCAGAGGCCGAGCCAGATCTCGCTCTGGTCGGAGATCTTCGACCCGCCCCAGGGCGGCATGCCGAACTTGTTCCAGTGCACCCAGCGCTGCGCGGGGTTGAACCAGCCCTGCACGTAGGGGTACTGGGAGTAGATGATGCCGTCGATCTCGCGGATGATCTTCGACCGCAGGGCGGGGTCGTACGCGAGGTCGTAGTCCGCGATGAGCTTGTCCACGCGGGCGTTCGAGAAGCCGGTGATGTTGTTGTTGCCGGTCTCGTTCGCGAGTTTGCTCGACCAGCTCGTCTCGGGGTTCGGCGTGTTGAGCCCGCCCCAGCCGGCCTCGGCCAGCTCGAACTCCTTCTGCGTCATGTTCTTCCAGCGCGACGCAGGGGTCAGTCGCTTCAGCTCGAGCTCGATGCCCGCCTTCTTGCAGTCCTCCTGGTAGACAGTCAGCCAGCGCTCGGACAGCGGGCTCGCATAGATCACCTCAAGCTTCAGGACCTTGCCGTCCTTCACGCGGTACAGCTCGGCGTTCATGTCCTTCCAGCCGGCCTGCTCGAGCAGTTCAACCGCGCCGACCGGGTCGTACTCGACCACCTTGTTCTCGGGGTTCGCCCAGAGTCCGCCGCCCTCGTAGTGGCAGTGGGGCTCGTACTCGTTGAAGAACAGGTTCTTGATCATCGATCGGCGGTTCATGAGCATCTGCAGCGCCTTGCGGATGCGCACGTCGTCGAGCGGCGCCTTCTTCATGTTGATCGCGAGGCCGCTCATGCCGAGCGGGGCGTCGTTGTAGATCTTGTGCATCTGGAGCAGGCCGCGCTTGACGGGCTCGAGCTTCGGGATCTCCTCGACCCACCACTGCGCCTTCGGCACGGCGAAGTAGTCCACCTCGCCCTTCTTCACCTTCTCGTACTCGAGTGCCGGGTCCGTGACGATCTCGAAGATGTAGCGGTCCACGTTCACGGAGCCCTTGTTGGCGGGGTTCTTCGCGCCCCACCAGTCGTTCCGCCGCGTGATCGTCAGGCTGCGGCCCATGACGATGTCCTCGGTCCGGACCGTGTACGGGCCGGAGAGAGTGTGGAACTTGTTCTGGAACTTCTCGAGGTACTCGTCGCCCGGAATGCCGATCTCGTGCGCGGGCATGATCTGCATGCCGCCGAAGTACATGAAGTTGCGCCAGTTCTCTTCCTTGCAGCGGACCTCGACGATGTACTTCGACTTGGCGACCGGCTCGTCGAACTTGCCGTAGGTGATGACGGACGACGGGAAGCGGCACTTCGGGTCCATCTGGAGCTTCCACGTGGCGACGACGTCCGCCGACGTGAGCTCCTTGCCGTCGCTCCACCGGGCCTCCGGGTTGATCCGGAACGTGAACGTCTTGTGATCGTCGGAGATCTTCCAGTGTGTCGCGAGCACAGGGATGAACTGCTGCGTCACGGGGTGGAGCCCGACCAGGTTCTCCATGCAGAGCGTGGCGACGTTGTAGTTGAAGCTGGAGTTCCAGTTCTCGCCGTGGAGGCGCAGTGTCGCCGGCCAGTCCTCGATCGAGAGTCGCATCTCGCCGCCCTGCGGTGCGTCGGGCCACGCGGTGCTCGGGAATTCGAGGCAGGTCTGCCAGCCCGCGCCAGTGAAGCCGGGGCCGCCCAGTTCAGCCGAGACCGACTTGTCGCCCGCGTTGTGATCCCACTCGTACTTCGCTGTCGGAAGGTTGAACCACTTCTCGTACTTGGCGATCAGGGCGTCTTCCTCGGCGTTCGTGGCCGCCGGCGCAGCGGCCGGAGCGCCTCCGGGGGCCGGGGCGGGCTTCGGGGCGTCGCCCTTGCCGCAGCCGACCGTCAGGCCGACAGCCAGGGCCGCGGCGACCGCGGTGGTGGAGAGCGTGGTCTTCAGAATCGATCGGTGCCAGCGCGTGATCCGCATCGTCAGCCTCCCATGCAAGCCTTCGTCGAGGTCTCGTCCCTGGCCCGCGGGATGCCGCACATCGACACGGCCGGGGTCGGGGCGCGCATCCTAGCGGACGGGGGGACGCGGCGCCCGTTCCACAATCCGGGCCCACCGCGGTCGCGCGACCTGCGTCACGGGCGGCGGCGGCGGCGCTCGCTCCGGCGCGGCGGGTCGGCGATCCTTGACGCCGACGGGGGCCCGTCGGCCAGAGTCCGTCGCGGTCGCGCGCCGCCGTCCGAAGGAGCCACCCATGATCCGCACCATCAACGCCGTGCTGCTCCACTCGCAGAACTCGGGGCGCCTGATCGCGTTCTACCGCGACGTCGTCGGACTGCCGCTCCAGGTCGCCGACCACGGCGACGGTCTCCACGCCGACGCCGACATCGGTCCGGTGCACTTCGCGATCTTCCCCGACGGTGACGCGGGCCCGCTCCCGCACGGGCCGATCACGATCTCGCTCCAGGTGGACGACGTCCACGCGGAGTTCAAGCGCCTCCGCGAGCGCGGCGTTGCCTTTCGGATGCCGCCATCCGAGATGGCGTTCGGCGGGATCGTCGCGGAGTTCCGCGACCCGGACGGCAACGGCGTGATGCTCATGATGTGGCAGTCGGACGCGCCGGCGGCAGTCGCGCCGGTCTGACGTGCGCCAGCACCTTGGATCGTGACCCTGGTCGCGGGCTCCGGTCGCTCCAGGTACCTCGTCGTTCGATTCGCCTCGAAATCCAATCGAATCAAGGAACCGGACCGTTCCCGCCGGTGTTCCGGTGAGAGGTGCAGCGGTCGTGTCGCGGTGCCGTGACGCCAGTCACGGACGCGACGTACCACCGCGGAGAGAAGAGAGCCTGCGGCGATGAAGAAACTCCTCTGGGCGGCCTTGCTGCTCGTCGCGGTCCAAGACGGGATCGCGGCGGACCGGACGATCGTTGCCCCCTTCGAGACCGAAGCGCAGACCGTCTCGCCGACGCGACTCGACACCATCGTCGTGGCGTCGCAGCGGAAGCGCGGTGTCGAACCGGCCCCCGCCTGCTCGGACGCGGTGTTCTGTCGGCGGGTCTACCTCGACGTGATCGGCACGCTCCCGGAACCGGCCGAGGTCACTCGGTTCCTCGTGGACAACCGCAACGGCAAGCGCGCGGCACTCGTCGAGAGCCTGCTCGCACGAGACGAGTTCGCCGATTACTGGTCGCTCAAGTGGTGCGACGCGCTCCGCGTGAAGTCGGAGTTCCCGATCAACCTCTGGCCGAACGCGGTGCAGGCGTACCACCGGTGGGTGCGCGCGGCGATCCACGACAACGTGCCCTACGATCGCTTCGCGCGGGACCTGCTCACGTCGAGCGGCAGCAACTTCCGCGTGCCACCGGTGAACTTCTACCGCGCAACGCAGGGTCGCGATCCGCAGTCGCTCGCGTCGGCGGTGGCGCTGACGTTCATGGGGGAGCGCGCGGAGAAGTGGCCCGCGGAGCGGCGCGCCGCGATGGCGAAGTTCTTCTCCCGCGTGGCGTACAAGAAGACGGGCGAGTGGAAGGAAGAGATCGTCTTCCAGGACCCTGCGCCCGGCGCGGAGATCGCAGCCGTCTTCCCCGACGGCACGTCGGTGACGATCCCGGCCGACCAGGACCCGCGCGTCGTCTTCGCGGACTGGCTCATCGAGCCGATGAACCACTGGTTCGCTCGCACGGTGGTGAACCGGATGTGGGCGTGGTTGATGGGGCGGGGGATCGTCCACGAGCCCGACGACTTCCGCGCCGACAACCCTCCGTCGATCCCGGAACTGCTCACCTATCTCGAGAAGGAGTTGGTGGACGCGAAGTACGACTTGCGGCACATCTACCGATTGATCCTGAACTCGCGCACGTACCAGCAGTCGCCGATCCCTCGGAGCGATCTCGCGAAGGCGGAGCCCGCGTTCGCGTGCTATCCCGTGCGCCGACTCGACGCCGAGGTCCTCGTGGACGCGCTCGGCTGGATCTCCGGGAAGGGCGAGGGCTACACGAGCGTGATCCCCGAGCCGTACACGTTCGTCCCGGAGGAGAACCGCACGATCACGCTCGCCGACGGCAGCATCTCGAGTCCGTTCCTCGACATGTTCGGACGGCCCGCGCGCGACACCGGCCTCGCTTCGGAGCGCAGCAGCAACCCGACCGACGCGCAGCGCCTCTTCCTGCTGAACTCGTCGGATGTGCAGCGGCGCCTCGAACGGAGCCCGCGCCTCATCGCCCTCTTCGACAAGCACCGCGGCGATGCGGAGGAACTCGTCACACAGGTCTACCTGCTCCTGCTCTCGAGGGCTCCCACCCAGGCGGAGATCGACGCCGTGATTGCCTATGCGAAGAGCCCCGGGAGGTCGCCGCGCGAGGCGGGCGCGGACCTGGCGTGGTCGCTCGTCAACTCGAAGGAGTTCCTGTACCGGCACTAGTCCGGAGCGAGGTCGTTCGATGCGCGAAGACGGAGCCGTGAGCGAGCCGGGCCTGATCCGCGGGATCACGCGCCGCGACGCGCTGCGTCGAATCGCGATCGTGGCCGCGGGCGTTCCGATGGCGGCGACTCTCGGCCGCGTGGCGTGGGCGGGCGACGCTCCGACCACGCCGCCGACGGCGAAAACTGCGCGCGCGAAGGCCGTGATCGAGATCTGGATGGCCGGTGGGCCGTGTCACATCGACACCTTCGATCCGAAGCCGGAGGCCGGAGAGGACTACGCCGGTCCGCTCGGCGCGCCGATCCAGACGAACGCCGACGGCATCCGCATCGGCTCGCTCCTCCCGCTCCTCGCGAAGCAGGCCGACAAGTACTCGATCATCCGCAGCATGTCGCACGGGAACAACGGCCACGAGACGGCCGCCTACATCACCCAGACCGGCCGGAATCCCGGCGAGCGACTCGTCTACCCGGGGTTCGGCGCGGTCGTGTCGCTGTTCAAGGGCGGGACGAATGCGTACACGGGAGTGATCCCGCCGTACGTGGTGCTTACGGCGCCGCTCGGCCGATTCTCGGAGTCGGGCTTCCTCGGGCCGAAGTACGCGCCGTTCGCGACCGGAGGCGACCCGAACCAGCGGCGGTTCGCCGTCGAGGGGATCGTTGCTGAGGGCATCTCCGACGAGCGGCAGAAGGACCGCCGCGAGTTGCTCCACAAGCTCGACGCTCTGGGGCACGCGCTGCCGAAGAGCCCGGGGCTCGAAGCGCTCGACCGCTGCGAGGACAAGGCGTACGACATGATCCTCGGCGACGCCGGGCGGGTGTTCGACCTATCGGAGGAGAAGGACCCGGTGCGCGACTCGTACGGACGGACGACGTTCGGCCAGTCCTGTCTCGTGGCGCGCCGACTCGTCGAGACCGGCGTTCCCTACGTGACGATCCACGTCGGCGGGTGGGACACGCACAAGCAGCACTTCGAGACGATGCGGCGCCGCCTGCCCGACCTCGACCGCGGCGTCTCGACGTTGCTCCAGGACCTCGCGGGGCGCGGGCTCCTCGACAGCACGATCGTCTGGTGCGGCGGTGAGTTCGGCCGCACGCCGAAGGTTCTGTGGGAGGCGCCCTGGAACGGTGGCCGCGGACACCACGGGCGGTGCTTCTCCACGCTCGTCGCGGGCGGGGGGTTCAAGGGCGGGGTGGTCGTCGGAACCACAGACAAGAAGGGTGAGGACGTGGCCGATCGGCCCGTGCACCCCCGTGAGCTGCACGGTGCGATGTACGAGAAGCTCGGCATCGACCCCGACGGTCCGCTCCCGAATCAGCGCGGACTCGACGTCACGGTGACGGACCCGCTGGAAGGTGGCGCCGACGCGAAGCGCCTCCCGGAGATCGCGTGATGCGGCGCCCGGCTCGTCGGTTCGTACTCGCGGCGTCGGCGGGCGTCGTGGTGTTCGCCGCGCTCGTCACGTCGTCCCGTGCGGCCGACGGCCCCGACGACCGCAAGGAGCCGTCGGTCGGCTACGTCTACCCCGCGGGCGGTCGGAAGGCGACCGTCGTGCAGGTGCTCGCGGCGGGCCAGAACCTACGCGGCGTCACCGCAGCGAGCGTGTCCGGCGTCGGCGTGTCCGCGAAGGTGCTGCGGTTCATGCGCCCGCTCTCGCCGCAGCAACTCGCAGAGCTCCGGCGTCAGCTCGCCGCCGCGGCCGATCCCCGTGCTCGCGATCGCGTCGCACGCCGCGACGCGAAGACGCCGGAGGCGGAGGTCATCGAACTCCCCGACCACCCGATGCTCAAGGACTTCGACAAGAAGTCGCCGAAGGAGCTCCGCGACGTCGCCGCGCGGTTCATCGGCTCGGCGGCGCGGCGTCAGGTGAACGTGCAGATCGCCGAGACCGTCGAAATCGAAGTGACGATCGACCGCGACGCCGCGCCGGGCGACCGCGAGATCCGTCTCGTCACACCGAGCGGGCTCACGAACCCGCTGCGATTCCAGGTGGGCGCACTCCCCGAGGCAATGGACGACGAAGTTCCCAACCCGGCGACGCGCGACCTGGCACTCATCGATCTCCCGGTCGTCCTCAACGGGCAGATCCTCCCGGGCGACGCCGATCGCTTCCGGTTCCGGGCGAAGCGCGGGCAGCGACTCGTCTTCGACGCGAGTGCGCGGCGGCTCGTGCCGTTTCTTGCCGACGCGGTGCCGGGCTGGTTCCAGGCGACGATGAGCCTCTACGACGGGGCGGGCGAAGAGATCGCGTTCGCGGATGACTACCGGTTCGACCCGGACCCCGTGCTGTTCGTGGATGTCCCGGCGGACGGCGAGTACGTGCTCGAGGTCCGCGACGCTCTGTGGCGCGGCCGCGAGGACTTCGTCTATCGCGTGACCGTGAGCGACGAACCCTTCATCACCGGCATGTTCCCGCTCGGTGGACGTGCCGGATCGGAGCGCACCGCGACCGTCCTCGGGTGGAACCTCGGCCCGTCGAGTTCTGCTGCGAATCTGCCGCTGGACATGTCCGCCGAAGAGGGCGCGGGCGGCGGCGTGCGCTGGGCCGTGACGAAACGCGGCGGCGTCGCCTCGAACGCGTTGCCGTACGCGGTGGACGACTTGCCGGAGTGCGACGAATCGGAGCCGAACGACAGCGCGGCCACCGCGCAGACGATCACCATCCCGGGCAACGTGAACGGTCGGATCGGCAAGCCCGGCGACGTGGACTGGTTCACGTTCCTCGGCCTCGGGGGCGACGAGATCGTGGTGGACGTCGAGGGGCGCCGGCTCCAGTCGCCGATCGACTCGCTGGTCACGCTGACTGACGCTACCGGCAAAGTGCTCGGCTGGAACGACGACTTCGACGACGGATCGGGCGGCATCGGCACGCACGCCGCCGACTCATTCCTCCGCGTGAAGCTCCCGGCCTACGGCCAGTACCGTCTGAAGATCGCAGACGCGCAGGCGCACGGCGGGCCCGAGTTCGGGTATCGCGTGCGGATCGGACTTCCCGCGCCTGACTTCGGCGTCTTCGCGACGCCGTCCGGCGTGCGCGTCCCCGCGGGGCACTCCGTCCCGTTCACAGCGCGACTTGTGCGGACCGACGGCTTCCTGGGCGAGGTTGAGGTGCGGCTGAAGGACGCGCCGGCCGGCTGGATGCTGAGCGGAGGACGTATCCCGGCGGGTCACACATCGGTTCGGATGACGATTGCGGCGCCGCCTGACGCGGTTGATGCCGTTGTGCCGCTGCAACTGGAGGCCGTGGCGCTGATCGGCGGAACGGAGGTTCACCGCGCGGTCGTCGCCGCCGACGAACGGATGCAGGCGTTCATCTACAAGCATGTCGTGCCCGCGCAGGAGTTCGCCGTGGCGACCGTCGCGGCACGGCGCAACCAACCGCCGGTCGTCATCGCGGGCACCGGGGCGGTGCGCATTCCCGCGGGCGGCGCGGCGACGGTCCGGATCGAACTGCCCGGGCGCGAACTTCCGCGGGGATTCGATGTCCGCTTGGCGTTGGACGAGGGGCCGGCCGGTCTCCGCATCGAGGGCGTCCGCACGGAGCCGTCGGCGATCGTGTTCACGGTGCGCGCGGACGCTGCTGCGGCAACGGTCGGGACGACGGACAACCTGATCGTCGAGGCGTACCTCGATCTCGTCGGTCTCGCTGCGTTCGGAGCGCCGGAGGCGCCGACCACGCCGGGGAAGGGCGACGCGAAGAAGCCGGGCGCGAAGTCGAAGGCGCCCGACGGCAAGGGTGCTGCGAAGGGTGCGGGGAAGGGCGATGGTCCCGGTGGCCTGCGTCGCCTGGCGCTCGGCTATCTGCCGGCGATCCCGTTCGAGATCGTGGCGAAGTAGGTACTGCCGTGAGAGTTTCGGCGTGTGAGGTTCCGCCCCGGGACCGACTGACTCCGCACCGGAACCGGTCCGGGAAGAGAAGTCGATGACGCCGCGCTCGCAGGCGAGTTCCCGAAGACGCAGGTCTCCGTGTTTGGTGGCCCGTTCGGGTTAACCCGGGTCATTCACGAAGCTCCGCGCCTGGACGAGCCGGCCTCGTCGCCGACTGGCCGACCGCTGCGTTGGGACCCTTGCGTGGCTTGACAAAGCCGACGCTGCGAGTCCCGCCTTGCGGTCAGCTCCGCGGATCTCGTCCAGGACAGTGTGTTGTCGTGCGAACGACCCTCGGATCGGCGTGCATCGCAAGCTTTTCCTACGTTGCACGCCGTTCTCTCGCGGAGCTCCGTGAATGACCCGGGTTAACGAATTGCGCGGGACAGAAAATTGTCCCGCCTCGGTATTCAACGGGCGACGAGCGTCGCTTGGAGATCTTGCTCCGTGTCGCCGCGGCGGATGCGCAGTTTCACGACGTCGCCGGGCTTGTGGGCCTTGAGGACCGTGCTGTACGCGCGCAGGTCCTCGATGGGCGCGCCGTCGATCGACAGCACGATGTCGCCCGTTGCGATGCCGGCCTTCTGCGCGGGTGAGCCCTCGATGACCGACGCCACGCGGACGCCGGGACCGGCGAACTCGAAGTCGGGCATCGTCCCGAGGCTCGCGCGGCGTCCCCCTTCGCCGCTCGCGCCTCCGGCGCTCGCGGGCTTCGGGGGACTGGTCCCCGCTGCGGGGAGTGACGACGTCAGCGGTTCCGGACGCTCGCCGAGGTAGACGATCGTCTCGCGGAGCCAGGTCGAGATCTTCACGAGACCGTCCACGTCCACCTTCTCGACGTCGTCGGTGGGGCGGTGGTAGTCGGCGTGCGGGCCTGTGAACAACTGCACCGCAGGCACGCCGGCGTCGTGGAACGACTTCTGGTCGCTGCCGCCCGGGTCGTCGGCGATGCAGGTGGACTCGATCCCGGTCGTGAACCCCACGCCCATCGCGATGTGGCGCCACTCGCTCGCCGTTCCGGCGCCGAGGACGAGCAGTTTCTTGTCTCCGAGGCGACCGACGGTGTCGAGGTTGACCATCGCGAAGGGCGTCCCGATCTTCTGCGTTGCGACGAACCGCTTCGAGCCCTTCAGCCCCCACTCTTCGCCGGAGAACGCGACGAACACGATGGTCCGCCCGGGCTTCAGGTCGTTGCCGAGCAGCTTCGCGACCTCGAGTAGGACCGCCACGCCCGACGCATTGTCGTCGGCGCCGTTGTGGATCTTCCCGGCCTGCCCCTCGCGGACGTCCGGCCAGCCGAGTCCGAGATGGTCGTAGTGCGCGCCGATCACGACGCACTGACCGTTCAGCGCGGGGTTCGTTCCCGGGATCATGCCGATCACGTTGCGGAGCGTCGCGGGCTTGCCGTCCGGGCCGTTCTCCTCGGTCCAGGCGTCGAACCACGCGGCGCCGGCAGCGCCGGTGCCGGCGGGCTTGATGCCCGCGTCGGCGAACGCCTTGGCGATGTAGTCGCCGCTGCGGTCGAGCCCCGCCGTTCCGACGCCGCGGCCTTCCTGCGCGTCATCTGCGAGGAACTTCACGTGCCCGGAGAGACGCCCTGGATCGAACACTGGAGCGAGCTTCGCGAGCGCCGTCCGCGGCGGCAGCTTGCCGCGCGCCGGGTGCGTCGTCACGCCTTCGCCGACGAAGTGAACGAGCGGCGAGTCGGTGGCGGGCCATGCGCCCTTCACGACGTTGTCCGGCGCCTCGCCGGTGAACGCGAGATATGAGTACTTGCCGTAGTGGGGGAGCTTGCGGCCGAGACCGGGGATCGCGGCTGCCACATCGGTGCCGACCCAGCCCGCAGCGAGCTTCGCGTCGGACGGGTGCCGTGCGACGTACACGAACGAGTGCGCCGCGCGCGGCACGAACTCGACGCCGAACCGCGCCTCCGAGGCGTCCACCTTCGCGCCGAGCGACGCGAGCGAAGCGATCACCTGCGGACCGAAGCGGTTCGCCGCGCCCAGGGCCCACACCGCGCGGCCCGCGGGGATCGCGTCGATCGCGTCCTCCGAGACCATCGCGACATCCTTCGCACTCGCGGCCCAGGTCGCTGCGAACACGGCCCACTCGGCGGCGAGAGGCGCGTCCTTCGAGGGGACGATCAGCGTGACGTGCTCCGCGCCGAACATCTCGGAGAGCGTCGGCGGGGTCTCGGACTGATCGAGGGCACGGAAGACGTCGAACTCCGGGTCGATGTCGATGCGGACGACCTGCGCGCCGCCGGTCGGGAACATGACCACCGTCTGCGCGCCGTCGAGGTGCGCCCGCACGATCTCCGCTGTCTCGCGACCGGCATAGGTGACGGCGATCGGAACGTCCACGCCGGAGTACGGTTCACCCGCCTGCGTCTGCTTCAGCGAGAGCATGAAGCCACTCTCGGTTCCAGCGGACGACTCGACGGCGAGCGCGAGCGCCCCTGTCTGCGTCGTCCACTGCTTGAAGAACGGCTTCAGGTCCGCGCCGGCGACTTCGGAGAACACGGGTTCGATGTCGGCCCACGCGGCGACCTTGAACTGGTTCTTCCGATAGAACTTCTGCAACGCCTTGACGAACAGCGCGTCGCCCATCCGCACGCGGAGCATGTGCCAGAGCATGAGGCACTTGCCGTAGCCGACGGCCTGCGTCGCCGACGAGTGCCGCGAGCGGAACTCCGTGAGCGGGAAGTCGCGCGCGTCGCCGACGTAGCTTCGGTAGCCCTTCAGCGTGTCGTTCCGGTACTCCGTGCCGCGTCCCTGGCCCTCGCGGATCAGGTGGTCGGCGAGATACGCCGTGAGGCCCTCGCACCAGTTGCCCTGCGACCAGTCCACGTAGACCGAATTTCCCCACCAGTTGTGCAGGATCTCGTGCGGGTACGAGGAGTGAAGGATGAACGGGAAGCGGATGATCTGCGGCCCGAGCAGCGTGAAGGACGGCATCCCGTAGCCCGTCTCCCAGAAGTTCTCGACGAGCGCGAACTTCTCGAACGGATAGGGCCCGAGGAGCTTCCAGTACATGTCGAGGTACTGCGCGGTCGCCTCGAGGTACTTCGCCGCCATGTTCGGGTCGGGCGTCCGCAAGAACGCCTGTGCGACGATGTTCCCCGCGGGGCGCTCGTACTCGGTGAAGCGCGCGGCGATCAGGTAGACCTCGTCCATCGGCTGGGCGCAGTCCCAAGTGACCACGCGGCGCTGGTCGGCGCCGTCGCCCGCGGCGTGGACGAGAGCGTGGAACGTCCGCTTCCCCTGGCTCACGACGTCCCAGTCGGGCGGCACGTTCGCGGTGAGCGTGAACGTCATCAGCCCGTCGCCGAGCGACGGCAGCCACCACGTCGAACCGGAAATGACGACTCCCTGGTCCTCGATCGTGCCCGGCGTCTGCGAGAAACTGCGCGAGTACTCCTCGCCGCCCGTCTCGAGTGGGTGGTGGATCTCGCCGGAGAACTTGAGCTTCAGCGGCGCATCGCCCGGCCACGCAGCGCCAGTTGCGCCGCTTGTTGCGCCGCTGGTTGCGCCGACCGGCGTCGCCGTCCAGCGGCGCACGCGCAGCGGCTTGCCCTGCTGCTCGCCGGGGGAGGGCGCTTCCTTCGCGCCCGCCGCGTCCTCGACCGGACGAACGTCCCAGGTGCCGTCCGCCGACGACACGTCAAGTCCCGCGTGGATCTGGAACTCGAACGGCACCTTGCGCTTCGAGGGCGGCACGGTGAGATCGTCCGTCCCGTCGATGCGGTGCGCCGCCGGCTCGAGGCGCACGTTCACCGCGTGGTGGAGGGGCTTCTCGGCGTCGGCGGCCAAGCCGGGCACCGCACCTGCGACGAGGGCCGAGGTGGCGAGGACAGCAGCGGCGAGTCGGGCGGGAAGTGAACGCATGGGCGGCCTCCGGGTCGAGCCGCAGATGCTATCGGGGCGCCCGCGAACGGCGCTGTGACTGGTCAGCCGGCCGAGCGGATCATCGTGAGCAGCATTTTGAACGGCGTCACGGCCGCGAGGGAGTGGGGGCGGTTCGCCGGAAGGACGATCGCCTCGCCCGCCGACACGCGAAAGGTCGCGCCGGAGACGACCACGTCGGCCGCGCCGTCGAGGATCTGCACGAGCGCGTCGAACGGCGCGGTGTGCTCGGAGAGCCCCTGTCCCGCGGCGAAGGCGAACATCGTCACCGTGCCCGCGTCCTTCTTCAGGAACTGGCGGCTGACGACGGAGCCCTCCTGGTACGCGGCGAGGTC
>JAIOPE010000142.1 GCA_021414065.1 Planctomycetota bacterium | reverse complement strand
GCGACGGTCGCCGACGCGAAGGACACCGGCCGCGACATCGGGTTCCTCTACTCGATGAACATCGTCGGCGCTGTGCTCGGCGCCGCGGGGACGGGCTTCGTGCTGATGGAGTCGCAGGGTGTGCTCGGCGCGACGTGCTGGGCGGCGGCCTCGGCTCGTGTCTGCGCGCCGGCGGCGACGCGCATGAGGTCGGCGCCGGTGAGCGCACACGCCACGGGCAGGAGTCGGCCGGGCGTCCACCCCTCGTGGCGCAGCGCGTTTCGGAGACAGGTCGCGGGCTCGGCGATCGCGCCGAGTAGAGCGGACGCCGACGGTGCGACGGCTGGAGCCGCCGGCCGGCCATCGAGGGGATTCGAGCTCGCATCCGCCGTCGCGGCGTCAGTCGGTCGGCGGTCCTCGGCGGGGTCGCCGCTGTCCGCCGCCCACTCCGCGGCCTTCGCCTCGATTGCACGCAGCAGCGTCTGTCTGGCGCGATCGGGGTCCGGGTCCAGGAGCGCGAGCGCCGCGCCGACGTCGGTCCATCGTGACTCGCGCAGGCCGAGGATCTCACCGAGCCCCGACCAGGCGTAGCTGCGGAGGGCATCGACCGTCGGAACGATGCGGTGGTGGACGGGGTTGCCCAGAACGTAGACGAGACGCATGAGGACCGCGGCCTCGTCGTCGCAGGTGTCCGAGAAGAACCGGTTTTGGAACACCGACCCGTGGTCCCCACGGTGCCGAAGGGTGCGCCACGCGATCGCGGTGTTCAGCCTGGCGAAGGTCCGCCCCGGCGGGCCCTTGCATCGGACGAGCACATGGTAGTGATTGGCGAGGATCGCCCAGCCGAGGCAGGTCGCGTCGGTCTCCGCGAACGCGCGTGCCGCACGCTTGACGACGAACGCCCGGTCCTCGTCGGTGGCGAGGATCGGACCGCCGCAGTGCGCGCGAGCCACGACGTGGTGGATCGCGTGGGGCTCCCATCGTCGAGATCTGCGCACCATGCGCAATGAGGTCGTTTGGCGGGGGTCGGAAGCGAGGTTGCGATTCGCGGATTCGTGAGCTCTGCGGACCGTCGCTGGGGGCGATGGGCACCGTTCGTTGGGAGTCGCATCGCTCTGTCTGTACTCTCGGCGTCAGCGAGGTTCAATCCAATCGCGATAGTCCTTCTCGGCCTCCGCGAACGATCCAACGCAGCCACCTGCCTCCCAGGCCTCGCCTGCGTTCTGGCGCATCCCAAAGAGCCAAACGACAAGGGGCTCCCGGGGAACGTGATGGTAAAGAAACGCGTGCGTCGGGATAGGGTCACCACCCGCGCACTGCGCTAGTGTATCCAGCACATGCACCTGTGCGATAGGAGCTCGAGCGAGCCCGTTGGCAGCGACCTCGATCCGGAGCTGGCCTCCTGTGAGGAACGGGACGTCCCGTTCCGAGTCAGTGACCACGAAACGGCCTCGAAACCCAGTCTCGAACTCGTACATGACAACGACACTCGGCGTTCTCGGGATTGGCCCAATCAGTGCCGCAACGAGGCTGAGCAGTAGAATGGCACATATGAATACCACCAGAGGACGTGCAAAGGAGCGCGGTGTCGGGTCATCAACCACGCGCACGGCTACTGCTTCTTCCCTGACTTCGGGCGGCCGCTTGAGTCGACCTGCGTAGTCTGGTTGGCGTCCACTTGATTTAGCCCGAGGTCCAGATCCATGAGACTTAGTGGAGTCCGATCGTGCGCGAGTGGGTGGTATTGATACGCAGGGAACCACGGTCCGCAATTGATGCTCACTAGCACCTCATAGGCTGGGAACCCGTCATGCTTGCCTGCGACGACTACTGCGAACGACCCGTCTGTCATTCGGATCAGTTTCACATTTATCTCAAAATCAATGGCCGGTGCTTTCGAGATCCCGGACTCGACGATCTCGCCGGTGTTAGGATCGACTGGGATGGCGAAGCTTCCAGTTGCGTGAACAACGGCGTCGCTGTCATAGCGGGCCACCCCATCGTCGTCGAATTGAAACACACCGCCTTTGGGCCACTTCGAGTCCGCGTTCCATGAGTCCGCGGACGGCTTAAGCTGTGCCTCCGCCGTCTTTCCGCTCGTGAGCGTCACTTTGCTTTCTCCGGTCGTGATGCGCTTCTCCCGAGTGCCGAGCCAGTTCTTGTCGTCGGCGGGAGCGGCGTCAACCGAGATCATCACGCGATGTGTCCCGTCGTCCGGGTTGGAGCTGAATCCGCGCCCGTCGCCGTGGACAATAGGGTGCGGATGACGTTTCACCGACTTCCCAATGGGGGGAAGTCCGATAATGTCGGGACCTGTATAGATCCACCGTTCTCCAGGTTCCGCGTCCTTGACCTGCGGCGGAACACGCGCAATCGGTCCCATCGGATCGAACCAGAAGCGATCGAGCGGAATGAACGCTCTGATGCGAACTCGGAACGGCCACCGACAGTCGGTTGTCCTTGACGACGTCGGCGATAGCGCCTCAGTCTTCTCACCCGGAGGAGGTTGAGTCTGCGGCGGGTCACCTGCCTTGGTCGCGTCTCCGTTGGCTCTCTTGCCAGTCTCATCGTCCCGCTTCGGTGGTTCCTGCTTCTTGCCCTCGTCAGGGCTGGCGTACGGCCTGATCGGGGGCGGCATCGAGCCGTCATCCGGGCCTGGATAGAACTCCCAACGACTTCGCCGACGGGGAGGCGGCGACGGGGGCGGCTTCTTTGGCGGGGGTGGCGGCGGCGGTTCCTCCTTCGCTGCCTGAGTGGCGCCGCGTCCATCGGCGGGCTCCTTCTGATTCTTGTCGCCGCCGCCATCGGGCTTCTGCCCCTTCCCGGGGTCCTGCTGCGCGGGCTTCTGTGCCGTTTCATCGCCACCGGAACCGTCGGGCACTGATTGGACAGAGTCGCCCGGCTTCAGTGTCTGCTTCTCGTCGTCGTCGGCGAGGGCCCCGTCCGCCCGCTGCGCGCCCTGGGGGAGATTGGTGGTGTCCGCTAGAACGACGATCTCGCCGCCGCCTTTCCCCTTGCCGCCCCCACCGGGCCCCGGCAGTCCGCCAGGACCGGGCGGCGGAGGAGCGAGACAGACGCAATAGCTTCCGGACGGGCAGGGCAGCTTGCATGTACAGGGCGGCTGAGTTGGCGAAGGAGGGGCTTCCGCCTTGGCGGCTGCGTCGTCCTGTGTTTTGGCCTCGGACTCTGCGACGCTCGCTTGTATCTCAGCTTCGTGGGCCTCAGCCTGCTTCTTATCGGCTTCCTTCTGAAGGTGCTTCTGCTTTTCCGACTCCTGTTTCACGGCGCTGGCCTCGTCCTGCGCGGCCGTGGCCTCCTTCTTCTTCCGTTTCGCCGCGTTGGCCTTGTCCTGCGCGGCCGTGGCCTCCTTCTTCTTCTGGTTGGCCTCGGTCCGCAGGACGCCGGCCGTAGCCTTGGTGGAGTTCGCCTTGGCTCGCGCCTTCTGGGCGTTCGTCGAACTCTTGTCGGAGTTCACCCTTGCTTCCTCGGCCTTGGCCTTGGCGTAGTCGGCCTTCGCGTCCGCGAGCTTCGCCTTGTAGTCCGCCTTCTCCTGAGCCTTCTTCTGCTGGTCCTTGTTGCCGTAAGTCGCGGCACGCTGCGCGGCCTTCGCCGCTTGCTTCGCCTCCTTCTCGGACTTCTTCGCGTCCTTGTGCGCGGACTTGGCTTCCGCCGTCGCTTGTTTGGACTCCTTGCTCGATCCACTCTTGATGCCCGAGATCGCGTTCTTCGTCGCCGTGTTCTTGTCGCGCGTGTTGCGCGCGGATGCGAGTGCTTGCTTCGTCGCCTTCTTCGCGCCATGCCGCTCGTCTCGAGCCGTCGCCTTGTCATCGCGCTCACTCGCCCACTGTTCGTACTTCTTCTGCCGCGCCGCCTCTTCCGCGATCAGCTTGTCGAGCTGTTCCTGATTACCGCCCATGTTCTCTAGGGCTTTCAGGTACGCATCTCGAGTCTCTGCATTGCCCGTGGCGTCAGACTCGGCCTTCGCCTGGGCGGCGGCGTCCGCCGCCTTCTTCTCCTCGCCAGCGGCTTGCGTTGCACTCTCGCTGGCCTGAATTCGCTGCTCGACTGTGTAGTTCTTCCCTTTCACCGGATCGTGCGTCTCGTCGTGACGCGCGTCTGCCGCATCCCTCTTCGCTGTCGCCGCCTTGTGCGCAGCCGCTGTGTCGTCCGCACGTTCGGCCGCGCGCTCGGCTGCATTGCTCGCGTCGGCCAGACCGCTGATCGCACCACCGCCTCCGCCGCCGAGTTGCGGTGAGCCCGTGGTGGGAAGTAAGCCGATGACTGAGGCCGCACCGATGCCAGGAGGGGCGCCCTTTGGGGCGACGCCCGAGAAGCCGTTGGCGCCGTTCCCCGGGCTCGCGCCGGGCTGAAGTACGCCGTTCGGACCCTTGCCAGGCGCGAGTCCGGCTGCGAGCGACGCTCCGAGACCAGTTGCGGGGTTCGGAGAGGGAGACGCGCTCAGATCTGCCCATCGGGGCGACCCGCTTCCCGGTGGGTCCACGTCGTCAGTAAGGCCGAGGCTCGCTCGATCTGCGTAGACCTGGTCTGGAGTGCCGGCGGAGCCGGGCTCACCGAGATCGGCGCTGCCGATCCTGCCCTGGCTCGGGCGCGCGACATCGACGGAGTCCGGCAGGTCCGCCGCACTCGGGCCGCGCGGCGTGCTCAGGAGCTCGCGGTCGTACCCTGCGGCTTCGAAGCCATGATCGAGCGGAGGGAACTGGCGCGACCCGACCCCAGCGCCAGCGCGCGCGTCCGGTCCGCCGAACGCGAACGTTCCAGCGTGGGGCGGCGCGACCATCGCGCGCGTCCTGGCCGCGCGCGGTGCAACGCCGAGCAGTCGCGTGTCGGGCGGCTCCACGAGCACGAGAATCGGCTGAGGACGCCCACGCGCCGCGCCGCCTCCCTCGTCACGCCAGGGAAGGATCGCTGCGGAGGGACTGGTGCCGGGCGTCAGAGCGCTGCCGGGCGATCCCGGGAGAGGTGACATCGTCGGTCCGATCGCGCCGAGGGCGAGTTGCGGTCCGCCGGATCCGCCGCCCCCTCCTCCAGCGCCGCCACCTCCTCCGGCGGGCCCGGGGGGTATCCCACCCGCGGGAGCCCCAGGCGCACCGGGCGCGGCGCCGCCATTCCCGCCGCGTCCCGCGCCGCCGAGCGGATCCGCGAACCAGGCCATGCCGTCCGCGCCAACCAGTCCGGCCGGACCGAGTTGCATACCGCCCACGGGTTCGGGGATGGCGCCAGACCAGCCAGACGCTGCACCGAGACCGAAGAGGCCGATCGTTCCGACGTTTCGGCCGGCGACCGGATAGCTCGACGCGGCGAAGACGGAGCTCGAGGCGTCCAGCACCGGCAAGACCCCGGTGTGCGCCCTGCCGACGTGGCTCGCGGGGCGATCGATCTCCGCGATCCCCGCGTTCATGATCGTCGTCGGCGGCAAGGCGACCGCGCTCGCCAGGTCCATGAACGCGAAGTGGCGGACGGAGTCTGGGTCCCCCCACCACAGCGGCCAGCAGAAGCAGTTGCACCGGTCGGCGGCGACGGTCGCGACCTTCACCTCAAGTTCCTGGCCACCGCCGCCGCCCGGCATGAGGATGTCGTGCGGGTGGACCACCTCGTCGCCGTCCGCGGCGGGACCACCTGCGCGCTCTGCCGACCGCGAGTCCGCCGGTGCCGCACCTGCCACGCTCGCGGTGTCGCGGCTCGGCGGGGGCGATGCGATTGCTGCTCCGGCCTGCGATGCGCCCTTGGAGCGGCCTCCGTCAGCACCGCCCGAGGCCGTCCCCGCGGCGCTCGACGAGCCCTGCGAATCGCGGGGGGCGGCGGACTTCTCGCCGCCGCAACTCCCGCCGCATCCGCATGAGCCGCCGCACGCCATGGGTCAGCCTCTCGACGTCGCCCCGCGCCGGGATCCGGCGCGGGTGCAGGCGTCATCAAAGACAATCGAGGACAGCGCTCGACGGGGAATGGTCGCCTAGCTCTCGCGCTCTTCGAAGAACCCAACGCACCAGCACGTCGCAACCGGAGCCGTGCCGCCGAGCGTCACCTTCACGCGGAACCACCGCTTCGTGAACGTCGCCGTGTACTGCGTCTCGCTGTCGGCGCCCGGATCGGGGAAGGGCGTCCCGGAGACGGCGCACGCGCTCCACGAGTTCTGGTCGGTGGACTCCTCGAACGCGATCGCGAAGGTCGGCGTCGTGCCGACGAGCGGCGAACGCCACACGTTCATCGTCGCTTTCACGTACGCCGTCACGTCCATCGCGATCGTGATGAAGTCGTCTGCGCCGCTGTAGCACGAGTACCGCGGCAACATCACGACGGGGGTCTGCACGCCTGCCATGTCGATCTCCTTGGCCCTTCGGGCCGGCTCTCCAGTGGTCCTCTGATCGTCCGGCCGAGCGCACCGCCGGACGTCGGCCGTGCGCTCGCTCCGCTCCTGCGTCTCAGCTCATGCGTCGATCCGGTACTCCAGCAACCCCGTCGCCCAGCACGTCACCGCCGGATCGGTTCCCGTGAGCACGATTCGCACTCGGAAGTACCGGCGCGTGAAGGCGAGCCCGACGGACACGGATCCGTCGTTCCCCGGGTTCCACGGCAGCGGCGTTCCACCGGGACCCGGCGGATAGCCGAACCACGTGTAGCCGTCGTGCGAGGTCTCGGTGTAGAGCGCGAACGCCCCGCCGCCGATGAGCTTGCCGCGCCACAGGGTGAGGCTGCCGCCCTGGAACGCCGAGACGTCCAGGGCGACGGTCGTGAACTCGCTCGTCCCGAAGTAGCTCGTGAAGCGCGGGATCATCACGAACGGCACCAGTTCGCCAGCCATGCCCATGGAGAGCTCCCTCAGGATGCGCCGCCCGAAGGCGGTCTACGTGAACTCCACGAACGCGACGCGCGCCGTGCCTGTCGCGGTGATGCCCTGGACCTCGACGTCGGTCGTGACCCCGGCTGGAAGGGCGAGTGTGGCGCCGGGGCCGATCGGGAAGCTGTCCGTGAGCGTCGGCGTGTTCCCGAAACCGAGGAAGACGATCTTGGTGCTGTCGAGGTTCGCGATGAGGAGGCCCTTCCGGCTCCCGGACGTGACGATCGTCGTCGCCGAGGTGCCGACGTCCACTTGATCCTGGCTCGCCGCGCCCGAGTTGCCGGGCGTCGTCTCCACCTGCCCCGATTGCGAGGCGAGGTTGACGTCCACCGTGCCGGCGACCGATCCGATATCCACTGTGCCGCTCACCGTCACGGTCACGGTGCCCGGCACCGATGCCTCGACCTTGAGCTCGCCTGTACTCTTGACGGCAGCGCCGTAGCCTTGCACCGGATCGAAGATGGAAGCGTCCATGGTCCTCTCCTCGCTACGTAGTTGACGCCGCAGTTACCGCCTTGGCGCGCGCGTGACGAAGTCCCCGACGCACCACCCGGTGAAGCCGGGATCGGTTCCCGTGAGCGTGATCGCGAGACGCACCCACTCCATCTCGAACGTCACGTTGTTCGTCACCTCGGTCTCCGGCGTGCCGGTGAAGGTCGAGAGCGACGTCCATATCTTCAGGTCCGGGGACTGCTGGATCTCCATCGCGATCGTGGGTGTGGTGCCGATTCCGTTCCCGACCCAGAACCCGATCGTCGCTGACGCGAACGCACGCACATTGATCGGGGCGGTCGTGAGCACCTGCGCGCCGGAGAACGACGTGTACCGCGGCAGCAGCACGATCTTCTGCACTTCAATGGGGTGGGACATCGGTCGGCTCCGTCACTTCCCGACGAACGGGAGCTTGGTCAGGGGGGTGCCGTCGGCCCACGGCGGCGTCATGCCCTTGCGACGCCCGAGATCCGCGGCGGGCGGGCCGATCATCGCTCCGACGTTCGTCACGGGGGACCGCATCGACGCGGCGCTCTGCGACGACTGCGGGCTCGACACCCACGCGCCTCCGCCGCCGCCGTCGCGCAGCAGGCCCTCGGCCCAGCAGGTCACGCCCGGGTTCGTGCCGCCGAGCTCCACCCGGACACGGAACCAGCGCAGTCGAAAGCCGTAGCTGAAGAGCTTCGGGCGGACGAGGGTCGGGTCGTCAGTGGCCGGGTCGTAGCCTGTCGGCGTCGATGGCCCGAGAACCCAGTGCTCTGCGTCGAGCGACTCCTCCAGGTACGCGAGAAACGTCGGCGTCGTCCCTCGGAGCGGCCCGCGCCAGATCTGGAACTGCGCCGAACCGAAACGCGAGACGTCGAGTGGCAGCGTCGTAAAGGACGAAGCGCCGACCAGCGTCGTGAAGCGCGGCAGGAACGCGATCGCAGCATCGACGTCAGCCATGGCGTCCTCCGTGCGTCAGCGGCGTACTCACCCAGTTGATGCCGTCGCGGCTCTCTTCGATCGTGAAGGCGAGCGACGGTCGGGACTCCGCGATCGCTCGTGCGTGAGACCACGACGCAACGAAGACATCGCATGGGGCGCCGTCCGCGTCGATGAACGACCATCCCGCAGGAAGTCCGAGCCGAAGGTGCTGCTTGCGTTGGCTCTCGTCATCGAGTGGGCGGGGGTCGTGCATCCAGTACCTCGAGTTCCGGTCGCGCAGCAGCGCTTGCCACGGCAAGGCGCTCACGATGTCCACAAGTAAGAGGCGCGAGAGGGGGCCAGGTGGGAATGGAATCCGGGGATTTTTCTTTGTGGTCAGGCACCGTCAGTTCGTCCCGTCCCGTCCCGTCCCGTCCCGTCCCGTCCCGTCCCGTCCCGTCCCGTCCCGTCCCGTCCCGTGCCTCGCGAGACCCTCGCGCATCTTGGCGAACGCGCACCGCACGATCTTGCGTGCCTGCTCCTCGCCGACGCCGAGGCGCTCTGCGAGCGCGCGGCGGGCGTCGCCCGGTTCCATCCCGCTCAACCGCAGGCGAACTGCGAGTGCGCACGACTCCGGGAGTGCCGCTGCGACAGCGGTAAGCTCCTCTCGCAACTCGGCGTCGAGCGGCGGCGCGAAGCTCGCAGTCGAGACCGCCGGGCAACGACGCAGGATGCGCGCATCGCGGCACGCGCGGCGGACTGCGGCCGTCCGGGAGCGGACGAGCACGGCGCGCATCCAGACGGCTTCGTGTCGGACCTGGCGCTTGGACAGGACGGCGCAATGCGACTGTTCGAGCAGATGTGTGATTGCGTCGTCGGCGCTCGCTGGGTCGAAGCCGGCGAGCAGGAGGCGACGCTGGAGGATCGGTACAGCATCCTGCGACCACAGGCGGAGCGCGTCGTCGTTGCCGGTACGTGCGGCGGACATGGCGGCGATTAGCCCCGCGGTCTCGGGTGGAACGAACAGGCCGTTCCGTGATCCGCGACGATGTCTTCCCGAAGTTCCCGACGACGAGTTCCCCACCGACCCTCCTTCGCGAGCCGTCCCCTGCCCGCGCGGAGGAGCATACGGGACTTCGCGCCGGACAGTCGAGACGGTTCTCGGAAACCCACGACATCGCGAGTCCCCTTTCTGGCTGGGCGCGATGCGTGCGACGATCCTCCGGCGATGCCGCGGCGTCTCCTGCTCGGACTGCTCTTCGCCCTCTCGGGCGCGGCGGCGCTCTGCTATGAGGTGGCCTGGACGCGGCACCTGGTGCTGGTCTTCGGGAACACGACGCGCGCGGTGGCGCTGCTGCTCGCGGCGTACATGCTCGGGCTGGCACTCGGGTCGGAAGTCGGCGGAAGGCTCGCGGACCGGACGAAGCGGCCGGCGTTCCTCTACGCGATGTTCGAACTCGGGATCGCCGCGTTCGCGCTCGCGTTCCCCTGGCTCGTGGACGCCGTGCGCGCGGTGTACCTCGGGATCGGCACGGCCGCGCCGCCCG
>JAIOPE010000141.1 GCA_021414065.1 Planctomycetota bacterium | reverse complement strand
TCTTCATCCGGTTGATCTGGTCGTACTCCATCTCCGTCCGGTACGCCTCGGTCGAGGAGGAGCCGGGGATCTTCTCCGTCTCGACCGTGGCCGTGACGTTGCCGTTCTCGTCGTACTCCCACTCGGTCAGGTTCCCGATCGGGTCGGTGACGGAGTCCCGCCGCCCGGCGGCGTCGTACGTGATCGTCGTGTTGTTGCTCAGGCGGTCGGTGACCGTGACCACCGCGCTGTCCTCGTCGAACGCAAACGTCCGCGCGAGCCACGAGGTGCTGCCGCCGATGAGGGCGTCCTCCTCCTTCCAGCGCCGGCCCATCTCGTCGAAGGTGTCGCGGTGGTGGGCGAGGAGCACGTCGGTCGCGCCCGCTTCCTCGTACTGCTTGCGTTCGAGGACGTGGCCCGCCTTGTCGTAGATCCGCTGCTCGTAGTGGCCGAGCGCGTTGATCACCTGCGTGACCCGGTCGTAGCCGTCGAAGACCTGCGTCGTCTCGAACCCGCGCGGGTTCTTCGAAACCGTCATGTTCCGATTGCCGTCGTAGGTGAACTCCTCCACCGCGTCCGTCGCTCCGAGCTCTCTCGTGCGCTGATAGAGGAGCCCGCGCTCGTCGTAGAGCATCGTGGTCACGCGGCTGTCGCGCGTGACTCGCTCCATCTGGTCGTTCGCGTCGTAGGCGAGCGTGGTCGTCCTGGACTGGGTGTCGCTCGACCACTCCTCGATCACGCCCGGCTGGTCCATCACCGTGTAGATGTAGGCGGTTCTCCACCACTGGGGAGACGCGAGCCACGTTCCGTCGTGGTCGATGTTCTTGACGCGCTTCTCGATCACGTTCAGGTTGCCGTCGTGGTCGTACTCAGTCGCGTAGCCGAGCGCCTCGCCGTCGGTGAACGTGTCGAGCGTGCCGTTCGAGTTGTAGGCGTAGCTGTTCGTGACCGGGACGGACGCGCCCGTGACCATCGGGAACGCGACCGTCTCCGGCTGGCCCTTCGCGTTCAGCGTGTACGTCGTGACTCGAGTGAGCTCGTCCGTGAACTGCGAGCAGCCGTAGAACTTCGACGGGTCGTACGTGTACGACTGGACGAGATCGCTCGAGCTGTCCGCGGCCGACATGACCGCCTTGCGACGGACTTCGGTCGGCATCTTCAACGAGTTGAGCGTCGTCTTGACGCCGTTGCCCTCGGGGTATGTGACCGCGGTCTGGTAGCCGTCGGAGTCGGTGATCCACGAGGTCGTGTAGTCGCCCTCGCCGCTGCGCACGTTGCGGTTCGTGTTCTCGACGAGCGACGCCTTCGTCAGCTTCGTCGCGTCCCAGGTCCAGACGCGGTCGTTGCCGATCCGGTCGGTCACCGTGACCTGCTGCGACGACGACGCCGCGGAGTAGTCGAACGTGAACTCGCCGGTCCCTACGAACTGCGAGGTGACCCGGTCCGAGGAGTCATACACGTTCCTCAGCCACCAGTGGCCACGACCGTCCGCCGCGGCAACCATGTTGCTGTTGAGCGATGCGCTCGACGCTCCGTTCGAGTACCGGAACTCGTAGATGATCCCGCTCGAGAAGGAGGTCGTCACGGGGCCGATCACCTTCCAGAGCTGGTTCAGGGTGTTGTACTTGAACTCCCACACCGCCCCGTCGGCCATGGTCAGCGTCTGCAGACGGCCCGTCGCGTAGAACGCCAGCGTGTGCGTCTCCCCCCGGGAGTCCGTGATCGAGGTCAGCGCACCACCGGAGCGGTTGTAGGTGATCTGGTTCCCGAAGCGGTCCTTCACGTTCTCGATCCCGGCTGCCGAAACCGTCATCTCCGGGCCCGTCGGCGAGAAGAAGATGTAGAGGTCCGGCGCGTCGAACCGAACACCGTGCGCTGCGTGTCGAGAATCGAGACCCAGCCCATCCCGTGATGGCCGTTCCAGAGCGACTGGCTGTCGTAGTGGAGCCCGAGCGCGTGGTGCAGACTCGCGACACCCTTCGCGTGGCCGACGGAGAAGTCGTACTGCAGACTCCCCTCGACGAGCAGGACCCCGACCCCGCCGTAGGGCGAGAGTCCGGAGACCGCGCCGATCGTGCCGGTGCGTCCGTTCGTGAACGTGGCGTTGTTGCCGCCGCCGTACGTCGTGCCGTTGAAGTGGGTCGGCGTCGAGTCGAGATTGTCGGGGGTGCCGTCCCCGTCCGTGTCGGCGAGGGTCGGAGATGTCCCGTAGAGCAGCACCTCGGCGCCATCGCTAAGGGAGTCCCCGTCTGAGTCGGTGTTCGTCGGGCTGCTGCTCCAGATCGTCAGCTCGTCCAGGTTGGAGATTCCGTCCCCGTCCCCATCGGGCCCCGTGGCGAACGCCGGGACCGACGTCAGGCCGATGACCGCTGCGACCAGCGCGCACGCAAACGTCCGAAGGCTCTTCGTGGTGCTCATGGTTCTCCCCCTTACCGCGACGACGACGGGAACAGGATGCACTCCACCGCGAGGGCCGAGTCTCGAAGCGCGGTGCCCGCGGTCGTCTTCGACTTGGCGTACCGCTCGACAGTGGACCACGACGTTCCTGCGTCGGCTTCCATCCGCGCCCATCCCTGGAACGCGGCGACGCGCACCGCATGGCTGCGGGTCGTGTCCTCGAAGACCGCCTTCAACTTCGTCGCGGCGCCGGAGTAGCCGGAGCGACCGATCGTGTGGAGCGCGAGCGCGGCGGCCATCGGGTCCGTGCCGTCGGCCACTTCCTCCAGGGCCGTGCGACTCTCGGAGCTGTCGATGTCCTTCAGCTGCTCGAGGAAGTCGCGGTGGTCCGTGTCCGAGCGCGTCGCCGTGCACTTGGCCTTCAGGCCGACGACGCGCTGGTCCGCGCCGGCCGCCTGGCCGACGACGAGCACCGTGAGACCGAGGCCGATGACGAGGCCCACCACGAGCGGCACACCGAGCACCGTGCGTCCCGCGCCCTCACGACGACTTCCCTTGCTGCTCATGGACGTTCTCCTCTTCCGGTGACTCGATTCACATAGCGAGCACAACGACCCGTGCGCGATGCATCGGTTCGATGGAGACTCAGTTCACATTCGATGCCCCGGACCGCACGAGCGCCGGAATCCTCCAACGCCGCAGTGCAGACCTTGGATATCAGCGCACGGGTTCAGAACGTCTCGCCTGTGCGCACCCACGGACCGGCCTCTTCGATGACCGGACTCGATGACGGCCGATGTCGATGACGCGACGTCGGCGCAGTTCCTCAACGCACGTCCCACGACTCTAGGTGTGCCAGCAACTCCTTCCAGTACCGATCGGTCCGTTGCGCGTCCGACCCAGGACGCCGCAGACTTCGCGATCACGGAAAGTCTCGCGCGGATTCCAAGGAAGTCAACCCGCGGAATCTGTGGGGCGCTCGGATGTAGATGGATGCTGACTTTCATCGCTGCGTCGTGTCTGACGGACCGTCGCTGCCGCGGGGGCGTCGGCGCTCGTGGCGGCGAATCGCGCCACGAGAGACTGTGACGAGAATCGCGCCGCGGAGCCGACCGGCCGACGCTTCACGTGTGAGCTCAGAGAGCGGGCCGTGCGACTTCAGTCTTCGGCGCCTGTGGCGTCCACGCAACGGGCAGCGAGGCCGTCAGGCTGGTGCTTCGCGAAGCGGGCGGAAGGCATGCGCGGCGGCGACCGCGTGCTCGATTCCGGCCGCTATGGCAATGGCGCGAACGGACTCGAGCGTCGGACGCGATGAGCTGCGCCTACTGTTCGGTGGGGTCCGGGTCCCTGACTGCGGAGCGGGCTCCACCAGCAGTGCCGCGGCGGAGGCGGGGCTCCGATCGCGTCACGGCCTCGTCCGCAGCGTAGGTCGCGCCGTGGTCCGCTTCGGCGCCGCGGGCGTCCTCCGGGACGCGGACGCCGCAGCGGACGACGTCGGGGCGGACGCGGGCTTCAGGGACGCGGCATCACGGCGCGGCGGAACTGGGCGCCGAGTCGCGTCGGCAACAGGGGTTGCACGACGTCGGTGCGATCGACCGCCTCGCCAGTTCGCAGGCGCGAGCCGACGACGGCCAAGCCGAGCGCCTCAAGGCGCACATGCGACGCAATGTCGCTTCCGCGGGGCCAGAACGGACGCGCGCCGTCCGCCGCGTACTCGACCGCGGCCGCTGCGGCTGTGGCGCAGGCGAACTCGAACGCCCGCGCGTCCTCCCCCGACATCTGCGCCAAGATCCGCACCCACATCGGGTGCTGGTGCTCGTCCGCCTCTACGCCGGACGCGAGGAGCCGCGCCCACATCTCCTGGAGGTTCGGGTCCTCGACATTCCCCGCAGCCTCCAGGAGCGGCAGCAGGAACGACGGCGGGACAATCCTTCGTGCGATCCCGTCGCGCTCCATGATCTCGGCGGCGCGGTTCGCGATCCGGACCCGGTTCCGCCACTGCCAGACGTAGACCTGGTCCGAGAGCATCGCGCCGGCGACTTTCACAGGCCCGCCGAGCAGGTCGCGGACCAAGTCGCAGCCGAGGTCGATGACCGGCTTCGGGAGGTCGCACAGCGTCTTCAGCGCGGCGAGGCCGGTCGTCGGGTCGGGTGGGAGTGCGGTCATGGGATGCTCCGTCGGCTCGCCGGATCACCCGGCGTTCGCGTAGGTGCCATTCGGGAGGCGGCGCGCACGTCCGAGGACCTCGAGCATCTCCAGCAGCGGCGGGATGCGCTCGCGCCATCGACCGCGCGCCGTGAAGTGCGCGGCGACGTCGTCGAGCGCCATCGGTCGCCGTGACGCTGCAAGGACACCCGCGACAGCCCTCGCCTGCTCCTTCGGCTCGTTGGGCCAGGGACGCTTCGCTGCGACAGCGAGCGCCGGAAGTTTGCCGGTCGCGGCGGCGACGCCTGGAAGCTCCGCCTGCGACGCGGACGTGCCTGCTGGATTCTGGAACTCCGGGCGCAGCCAGCGGACTATGCCGCGACCCTCCTCGGCGGCGCGCTCCGCGTTGAGCGCGACGAGCCGGGAGAGGAGTTCATCCTCGGCTGCGGCCTGGTCCGGCGACTTCTCCTTCATCGGAACCGTCGCGCCCGGACGGCCAACGAGCGCCGCGGCGAGATCGTCCCAACCGTACGCTGCGAACGCTGCGCGATCGAGCTCGTCGTGGATCTCGCGCAACACGGACACGAGGCCCTGCTCGTGCACTCTGCGTTCGACGTTGGAGAGCGGCTCGCCTCCGCGGAGCTTCTCAAGAACGTTGTACATCGCAGTGAGCGCGAGACTCGGGTGAGACGCCTGGCGCTCTCTCCGATGTCTGTCAAGCTTCGCAGCGCGCGTCGCAATCAACTGCAACGCATGCGAATCTCCCACGGGGAAGGGGAACGGCAGGAAGCAGACGGTGTTGTTGTAGACGGGGTCGTTTCCAACCCCCTGTCGCGCGCCCGCCGCGAACGCCCAGCTACAGTGGACGCGCGAGCTGAGCACCCCGAGGCAGACTGGATTGTCGAGCGCCGCGGCATAGAGCTTGTGGTCGGGGCAGAACGGCATGTCGATGAACGTGAAGACGCGGTGCTTGGAAGTTTCCGGCGTGAGGATGATGCGGCGAAGTCCCGTCCAACTCCGGCGCAGATCCCGGTTCGAGCGTCCGAACAGCCACCACGAGCGTCGCCGCTGAGCATCCCGGTTCTGATCCCGTTCCGGCTTCACGCGATCAAGCAGCCACTGGTAGAGGGCGGGGTGCGCATCACGAGCGTCGTCGGCCGACCATCCGAAGAAGTCGATCACGTACTCCGGCACCCCGCCCTGCATGTGGTCGCGGGCATTGTAGTGGGGCGGGATCACCGGGGGCAGGTGGGCTGGGTCGTAGCCGAGTGCGACGACGTCCTCGCGCGTGAGCCGGAACCCCTTCCCGACAAGGTTCATGCCCTGGAAACAGACGCCCTGGTTCGCGCGCAGTGGCACGGCGGAACTGACCGCTGCCCCGACCGCCAGGTTCGCCTGCACATCACCGACGCGGTGGAGGAGTCGCACCGTGGCCTCGCCGTCGGCCCCCACGACCTCCTCCGCGACCGTCGCGACGCGCCCGCTTCGACGGCCCGCCACGCCAACCGTCATCGAGATCCGGACGTCCGCGCCGTCCGCAGAGTCCACCCACGGGTGGTCCGGAATCGCGAAGGCAATCGACAGCGGCGGGCTCGCGTCGAGCTGCGCGGCGACGACCTTTCGGCTGAACGCCTGCCGCAGACTGTTGGTCGTGATCAGCCCGAACCGCCGCAGCACTCCCGCCCGGGTCAATTCCGCCGCACGGTGCCACCAGTACATGACGTAGTCCGCGGCGCCGGGAACCTCCGGCCACGCCGCTCGCAGCGCCTCGACGTAGCTGTCGCCGAGGACCGTCCGCATCCGCTTGTTGCCCACGAACGGCGGATTCCCGACCACGAAGTCGGCGTCGGGCCAGTCGGCGGCGCGCGCGCCAACGTACCGCGTCACCGCCGTCCGGCCGGTGTCGTCGGGGACCCATTCGCCGGTCGCCGGGTGCTCGCGGACGCTCTCGCCGTCCCACCGGGTGACCGCAGCTCCCGCGTCGTCCGTGACGGCCTCCTTCGAGTTCCAAACGAGCACGGCGTCTCGGCACTCGATGTTCCGGAAGTCCCGGAGGACAGGCTCGGGAGGCTGCACGTTCCCCCGCGTCCGGTAGTGCCACTGGAGGTAGCCGATCCAGAGCACCATCTCGGCGATCGCGGCGGCGCGCGGGTTGACCTCGATCCCGAGGAACTGGTGCGGGTCCACCGTACCGCCGCCCAGATCGAAGAAGCCCGTCGTGTCGCCAAGCTCCTTGAGCTGGTCTAGGACTTCACCCTCAAGCCGCTTCATGTGCTCGAGCGTGACGTAGAGGAAGTTCCCGGATCCGCAGGCCGGGTCAAGGACCCGCAGCGAACACAGGTGCCGGTGGAACTCGTGGACGATTCGCTGCGCCCCCTTCATGTCGGACTTGAGCGCGCTCGCGAGCGCGGCGGCCTGCGCGAGTTGCCAGTCCTCTCGGAGCGGCTCGATCACGGTGGGTAGCACCAGGCGCTCGACGTAGGCGCGCGGCGTGTAGTGCGCGCCGAGTTCGTGACGCTCCTTCGGGTCCAACGCCCGCTCGAGGAGGGTGCCGAAGATCGCGGGCTCAACGGAGCTCCAGTCCGCGCGGCTCGCCGCCCGTAGGAGTGCGATCTGGCCCGGCGTCAGCGGCAGCACTGCCGAGTCCTTGAACAACTTGCCGTTGAAGCGGAGCAACTGGGTTCGGATCGCGGTGGAGAACTTCCCCTCATCCATCGCGCGCCACAGCTCCGCCACCAGGGGGACGAACTGCTGCGGCGTGTCGATGATCGAGTCGAGCAGGTCGGCGAACGAACGCTTCGGGAGCAGACCAACGTCTTCGGCGAAGAACGTGAAGAGGCAGCGGGTCAGGAACTGTCCGACCTCCTCCGGGGCATGGCCGTCGGCCTCCAGGGTCTTGGCGATCTCTGCGAGCGTCCGCGCGATGTCGCGCGTCGCCTTCGCGGCCCGCCGCGTGGGGTCGAGGCCGAGCGGGTCGAGCCAGACCTGCCGCAGCCGCTCGCGCACCGCGTCAGTCCGCAGATCGGGGAGGCGCACGCGGTGGGAACTCTGGTCTGGAAACGGCGTGTACGTGCCGCCCGTGCGGCTGAACTCCGCGTACATCTCGATGACGCGCCCGACGTCCACGACGAGCAGGAGCGGCGGGCGTCCCTCGTCGGCAGGCAGTGCGCGAGCGTACGTCTCGGCCTGCGAACGGGCCTTGCGCATCTTCGTGTCGAATCCCCTCCCGGTGCTCGTCGCGGCGGCGCGCTTCGCCTCGCAAACGAACGCGCCGCGCCGGTACAGGTCGATGAACCCGTCCGACGTCGTGCCGTCCCCGTTCTCGACGATGACGCGCCGTTCGAAGACGTAGGCGTTGTCGCGTGCAACGGCGCCCGCCGGGCCAGCTTTCGGGAGCCCGAGAAGGTCCGTCAGCTCGGTCAGGAAGAGCTGGTAGTTCGCTCGCTCGGAGCCGTCCACATCCTGCCATCGCGCGATGAACGCTTCGACGGCGGAGTCGGTCGGTTGGGATGGGGCTGTCATCGAAGGCCGCGGAGTCTACCCGCAAGCGGGTCCACGCGACGCGGCCACTTCGCGTCCCCGAAGCCCGTGTCCGGCCCCGCGATCCCGGCGCGGCCCGCGCGATCGGGGCGGTCGTTTCGCAAGCTCCCCGCGCCAGCGGCCACGCCCCCGTGCCAGGACGCGGGCTTGCCCGCACGTTCGACGGTCATCGCTCGCCCCTCAGCCCACGTCGCGAAGCCGAGCTCGCAGTCGTCCCGGAGGAGCTCGACGGCTGCGCGCAGTGCTGCGTGGCCCGACCGCAGGACGTCGGGAACGTGGGCGACCGGGGACAGGAACGCGATCGCCGTCCGTCGGCCAGGCCAAGACGTAACGTGCGCCGAGTTCGCGCGTGTCGAGGCTGACTCCTGGAATCGGCCCGATTCCGGGGGAGGTACTCGAGCAGGAGCTGAGGGGCAACGCAGCATCGGGGTGGAGCCGGACGTGACACGCAGGCGCGTCGCGCTGCGGCGCCGGTCAGCGTCGCCCGCGTGATGGTCGCGCCGTACTCGTCAGGTGGTGGCGGGCCGGGGCCACGTTCGTCGTATCTGTAGTTGACGGGAGCGGCACCTGGACGCTGTCCCGTCTCCGGTCACGTCAGTTTGCCGATGCCGGCATGCAGCGGTTCAAGAGAGCCCGCATGTCCGGGGACTCTCGTTCGTCCATGGTGGGTGGCGTGCGGGCGCGGTCGAGCGGTGGCGGGAGGGGTGCACATTGACGCGGGAAGCTCGGGGCGTGGGGACATGGCATGGTCGGCGGCAGAGTCGCCTGTTCGTCCCGTCGGAGGCGTGTGGCCTCCTGGACGCCGTCGCCGAGGCCTGCGCCGGGCGCGACGACGCGCTCGTGCGCTGGGAGCGCGACGCGCGACCGGGCCTGGCGCTGGCGCTGGCGCGTTCCGGGCTCGATCCTGCGAGCGCCGAGGAGGTGCTGATGCACCTTCAGGAGCAGGCGTTCCATGTTGTCCAAGCCGGTCGGAGAATCGCCTTCGAGCCAGCTTGGATGCGGGCGGTCCTGGCGAATGCCTGGGTTGCCTCCCGGCGGAGCCTCGCGCGGGACCGTGCTCGGTCTCGCACCGTCGCTGAGCGGACGGCAACGGCATCGCGCGGCGCCGACGTGAACGCGAGCGAGGCGCGGGAGGAACTCGACGTCGCCACGGGCAAGCTGCCGCATCGATTCGCGCTGGCCATCCGGCTGAGGCTCCGCGGCCTGACCGTCGGCGAGGTTCGTGCGTCGCTCGCGATCGAACTCCAGGTGGGCGAGGAGATGGCGCGCAAGATCGACAGTCGGGCGCTGGCGCTGCTCCGCTCGGCCCTGAGCGACCCGTCGATCCCCGACGCGTGAGTGGGCGACTACGAAAATCTCAGATTCCATTACCAGTTCGACCCGCGAGCGAACTCTTACTCCTCGGACGAGCAAACCGGCACTGCGCGGGTCGTGACACCGCGCCACGGAGGAGGACGCATGATCGATGGCACTTGGCCGCCGATCCCGACGAGGAACGGGTTCGTACGCCTGAAGTTCCCGTCCCTCCAGGACTGGAGCGGAACCGTGCACGTCACGGGGAACTCGGATGACCCGGGCGGCTCCCTCGTCGTTCACGTCATGAGCGACGCCGCGTTCCAGGGGGTGCCGCTCGACGTCCGCATCGAGGAGAGCGCGGACGGCGTCAACTGGGTCGAGCGCGCGGACCAACCGAGCCGCACCGACGTCGCGGTGAGCGCGCCCACGCGCGCGAGGAGGGATCGACGCCATGGCTGATGTCGATGCGGCCATCGTCTTCCTGCCGCGCTTCACCACGTTGGCCGGTGCCACGAGCTTCGCCACGCAGCCGATGGACGTCTCCGCCTATGGCGGCGTTCAGTTCCAGCTCTGGCGAGGTCCCTTCCGCACGAAGTCCCCGTCGCCCGCCGCGAAGCTCACCGCGTACCTTGAGGAGTCGCTCGACACCGAGACCTGGGTGCTAGGTCCCTCGGCGCCGGGGCCGCACGTCATCGGGCAGGCGGAGATCAAGTTCTTCAGCTACGACTTCCGACTGCGCTGGTTCCGGCTGCGGATCGCGGTCGAGGGCGACGAGCCCATGGTGACCTGCTGGGCGGAAGGGCTCCTCCGCAGCGGCGGCGGCGGTGTGTGGCCGACGCTTGGCGGCGCGCCCGCCGGCGAAGTGATCGATATCGGCCGCGGGATCCCGCAGAACACGTGGAACGTCGACAACTGGCTGGCATGGCGCAACTACGACCAGGAGCTCCAGCAGTGGAACTCGGTCGGACGCGTCTTGGGCAATACGAGGCCGCAGCCCCCTTCCGTGCCTCGGCCGCTCGAGCCTAGGTAGGACACCCAAGAGGAGACCCTGGCCATGGAAGCGGTCGTCGACAAGCTGATCCTGCTCCCGCGCTTCACGACCTTCGCGGGGGCGACCACGTTCGAAACCCCGCCGATGAACGTCCGCGGCTACGGCGAGGCGCTCATCGACCTCCAACTCGCAGGCGCGATCGGAACTCCGGCGGCGGCGCTCGTGGTCGAGGTCCAGGAGTCGCCCGACCTCGGCATCTGGCGCGATATCGGGACGATGGTCTCGGGTACCACGACGAACGTCACGTTCGCGTTCGAGTGGATCCGGCTCAAGATCACGGTGTCGGGCGCGGATCCGGCGGTCACGTGCTGGTGCGTGGGGAACTTCATCCGGCGGCAGGCGGTCGGGTAGGACGGAACGACGAGGCGGAGGCACAGATGGGTGTCGTGACGATCTCCGGCGCAGTGGACGGTCACGTTGCGCGGGTCGATTCCGAGGGGCGCTTCCTGACGGCTGTGCTCCCACCGATGACCGCGGTCGAGCAGACCTCGCCGATCGCGGCGGCGGGCGTCTCGGCGCAGGTTGTCGCCCCGCTTGCCGGGCGAACCCGCTTGCTGCTCCAGAATCTCGGTGCGTTCCCCGTCCATCTGTCCTACGCCGGTCCCGCGCGCCCGGCAACGCCGATCGACATCATGGTCCCGCCGGGCGCCACGCACGAGATGTGCTGCTACTCCCGGTACGAGGGCGCCGTTCAGGCCATGGCCGTCGGCGGCGCGTCGCAACTCGCCGTGGTTGAGTTCTACACGGAGTGAGCGGGACGACCCCGCGAGGAGAAACCGATGGCCGGCGAGCTCGTCCCCCTGGTGCTGATCCCGCGCTTCACGACGTATGCGGGCAAGGGCACGTTCACGACCGTGGCGCTCGACGTGAGCGCGTTCGGGCTTGTACATCTCGCTACCTGGGCAGGTCCGCTCCTCGGCGACACCACCTCCGGGGCGGCGCTCACCGCGGCGGTGCTCCAGCACTCCGAGGACGGCGACGACTGGCAGGTGTTCGCGCCGATGCTCTCCACGCCGAATTCGCACATGTTGTCGTCCGCCCCCCTGATGCGGCGGTACCTGCGGGCGAAGCTGCAGTTCGTGGCCGACGCGAACGACGTCGTCGCCCTGACGTGCTGGTCCACCGGCTACCTCGAGAGGCGCGAGCGGTGAGCGGGCGCCGGGCGATGCGTGATGACTGTGCGAGGAGGCTGCAATGATCCCCGAGCGGGTCCCCTTGGTGATGGTTCCGCGATACTCGTCGCTGGCGGGCTCGATCGGCGGGAGCGCCGGGTTCACGTCCGTTCCGCTCGATGTGACCGAGTACTCGTTGGCCAGTCTGACCGTCTGGCGGGGTGTGGTGATCGGCCCGGCTCCGCCCCCGATGACCGACGCATTCGAGATCGTCTTCGAGGGATCGACCGACCGAGTCGTCTGGACGACCTGCGCGGGCTCGCCGGTGAGCGGTCCCGGCGAGAACGTTCAGGTCACGTACGGAATCGGACTGACCCGACGCTGGTTCCGCGTGCGGATCAAGCTCGCCCAGCCCGACAACGTCGTCACCTGCTGGGTGGCGGGGTTCCTGGACAAGCGGCTGCCGTGAGACGAGCGACGTCCGACGACGTCCTGACCTGAACAAAGGAGATCGCACGCGGCGGGTGCTGGGAGCGCCGCGCGCAGGAGACCACGTCCCGGCACCGACCGACACACGGGGCGGCCCTCGCCGCCCATTCCCGGAGGAGACCATGGCTGGCGAACTCGTTCCCCTGGTGCTGCTCCCGCGCTACACGACGTACGCGGGCAACGACCTTGGTGGCACCCCCTACTACTTCACGACGATCGCGCTCGACGTGACCCAGTACCAGAACGCCATCATCAACATGTGGCGTGGCAAGATCGTCGGGACGGCGGGCACCCCGCCGCTGAAGGTGTGGTTTCAGGAGTCGACGGACCAGGATTCGTGGACGGTGTGCGCCGGCTCGCCGGGCGGAGCCGCAGGCGGCGACCCCGGCGAGAACACTGAGGCCCAGTACACGCTCGAGCTCAAGAAGCGCTGGTTCCGCATCCGGATCGAGCTCCAGGGTGACAACAACGTGCTGTCGTGCTGGGCCGTCGGCTTCCTCGAGGAGCGGCTGAGCTGATCGCTCGCAGGACGCTCGCCGCCTGATCTCCACCGGGTCGTGACGCGTGCGCCGGCCGTGACGGCGCACGCGGACCGGTGGGATCGCAGTCGGCGCAGGCCGCGAAGGACGCGAGGGAGGTCATGTGAGCTGCTCGGGGAGCCGGTGCGGGTGCGGTGGCGCGTGCCGCGCGAACGTCAGTGCATCCCACTGGCGGGGCGCGGGCTCGGCGCTCGTCATCGTCCCGCTCGATACCCGCCCTCCCGAAGGGGCGAAGACACCACTCGGACCAGCCGGGCCGGTCCGACCAGTCGAAGCCGGGAGCCTGCCACCGGAACTCGCTCACCCCCGCGCCGATCGCCCCCCGGAGTCGTTCGAGGTGCCTCCTGCTGCGGATCCGCCGGTCGAGCCGTCGGGGGGCGGAGGCGGCGGTGGGGGGAGCGGGATCAACTGCCCGTGCACGCCGCGTTGCAACTGCGAACCCGGTGAGACGACTGTCGTGCCGCAGGACGAGCCCCAGTCGTTGGTGCAGCACGTCGGCACGTCGTGGCGCACCGGCGTGCAGCAAGCCGGAGCCGTGGACGCGAAGTCACATGCGCGGTTGGACGCCGACGGGGATGCGTGGACTCCGTCCCGCCGGGGTTCGTTTCTGGGCACCTCAGTGCAGGTTTCCATCGGCGACGCCGGGGGCAGCGCGGTCGCGGACGAGCGTGGCCGAGTGGTGGCGCGGTTCCCGGGCCAAGGTGGGATTGACCGCGACGAGCGGGGGTTCCTGGTCCAGCCCCAGCCATTCGTGCCGCCGGGGGCATTCGTGCCGCCAGGGGCATTCGTACCGCCGGCGGCGGCTGTGGCGATCGTCGTGGCGCCCGCGGCCCCTGCGGCATTCGGCGCCCCGGTAGGTGTCGCGGCGGCAATGTTCGGCGCGCCCCTTGGCGCGGGCGGAGTCGCGTTCGCTGCTGCACCCGCATTTGGTGGTCCACCCGCCGGGCCGGCGCCGGCCGCCGTGGCGCCGGGCGGTGGCGCACCGCTCGTGGTCGCTTTCGGCGTCGCCCCGCCGGCGTTCTCGGTTCCCCCCGCGCCGCCGCCCCCGCCCGGTGGCGGCGGCGGGGGCAATGCGGTCGCGGTCCAGGGGACGCGGGCCGTGACGGCCGCAACGCCGCCAGCCACGTCGTCAGCGGCTGGTGTCGCCCGGCTCGCGCCCGCGGGCCTTCTGTGGAGCGCTGGCAGCGACGCGCCAGCCGCATTCGCCGTTGCGCGCACTCCCGCAGCGAGCGACCCCGTACCGTGGGGAGGCGCCGGGTCCGCGGCCGTCGCAGCGATCCCCGCGGGTCTGGAGCGCCCGATCGCTTCCGCAGACACGCTGCGCGCGGCGCGCTCGACGACCACCGGGTCACTCGCCGGTCCCGCGCTGAGCATCGCGCCCCCCGAGGCGCCGCCGTCCCAGGGGGAGGCGCTGAGGGCGCCGCTGCCCGGGTCGGACGGTTCCGCGCAGGCCGGCGTGTCGCTCGAGCGGCGGAGCGTCCCCGTGTCCGCGCCCGGCGGCGCGCTCAACGCATCTCTGAGCACATCGATCGGTGCTGCGAGCCGCCTTGTCGCACCGCCGCAGCAGGGTGCCGGGAGCGTCGACTTGAACGTCACGCGTATCGGCCAGGCGGCACCGAGCGACGGGCCGCCGCTGCGGGGCGGCGGCGTCGGGCCCGCGGCCACGGCGAGCACCCCGCAGGCGGCCGGGATGATCAAGCCGCGGCCTCCCAAGGCCGCGCGCCCGGACAACCCCAAGTCCTCGCTCGGCCTTGCCATCTCCGGGAAGGGTGGCGGCGGGCTCGGCGGCCTGATCGCGGCGACCACTGCCGTCGATCGACTGGAACGAGACCTCGCGGCAGCGCGAGACCGGGCTGCAGCCGCGCGCGCCGCCCGGAACGACGCACGCGCCTCGACCTCCACAGTCGCGGCAATGACGCAGGCCCTGGTCGGCACGCGCCAGGAGCGGGCGGACGCGCTCGTGCTGAGAGACCGCCTCGATCACGAACTCACCCACACCGGCGAGCCCCAGGCGGAGCGCGAGCTCAAGCAGGTCATCGCTGGGCTCGACGCGGATCTCAGGTCCGGCCGACTCAGCGAGGACTCGGTGTCCCGCGGCGTAGCGGAAGTCAACGAGTTCAAGAGGCTGCTGGACGACTTGCACAGCGGCAAGGAAGCGACGATCGCGCTGTTCAAGGAGGCGTACGGCAAGCTCACCGGCGAGCAGAAGAAGCGCTTCGACGAGGTCCGCTCCGCCGAGGAGGCCCTCGACGCGACCGCAAGCGAGGCCAAGGGCGCGAACGACGAGGCCAACGCGCTCGCGCGGCAACTCGCGCTCGCCGACCAGGGCGAGGCCGAGGCGAAGTCGGCCCTTGGCAAGCAACTCGGGCTGCCGGCAAGCGAGATCGAAAGGCAGCTCCAGGATCCGACGAGCCTCGTCTCGCGCCGCATGAGGGACGCGAAGGAGTGGCAGGCCGAGCGAGACGAGAAGCGCACTCGCCGAAGCCGCTACGGCGAGATCGAAGGCGCCGACGGGAAGCCTCTTCATCTACGACTTGAGACGGACGCGATGACCGCGGGCGCCCGCGACACGCGGGACCGAGTGAACGGGACGGCGCAGTCGATGCGTCGGATGGTGAACGACCCGGAGTCGAAGAGGGTCGCCGGACAGGCGACGGGTGCCGTCGCGCGCGCGAAGGACGCGGCTCGCGCCGCGAAGGACGCCGCGAAGCTGGCGCGCCGCATGCAGCAGTACGGCTCGCTCGACCAAGTGCGCGCAGCCTTCGGTGCCGCACAGGACGCTGCCGAGCTCGCGGCGCAGGCCGAAGGTGTCGTCAGCGCCTACCACGAGGCGGTGCGTGTCGCGGCCAATCCCGACCCTAACCCCGCCGCGCAGGCAGTGCTCCTCGACAAGGCGCTCGCGAACGCGAAGCTCGCGGACGCGGAACTCGCGAGCGAGCTCGCGCCGAGCGACGCCGCCAAGAACGCGCTGGATGTCGCCAAGACGGCCTTCTCGAACGCGCAGGAGGCGTTCCTCGCTGGAATCCGCAGCGGGCTGATCGGCTTGGAGCACACGCAGTGGCCGAACTGCCCCAAGGATGGTGCGGTCAGTGTCTTCCCGAGCTCCGTCGTCGAGGCGTGCCGGAGGAAGTGCCCGACCGGGGACTACCACCTCCATTACGTGCGCCCGGACAAGAAGGAGTGCGCGCGGCTCGACGAGGAGCAGGAGGATCCAGGCGTGAAGGGCAAGGGGCTCGAACCCCTCGCGCCCGGCGAGACGAGCGACCAGCACGCCGTCCGCGCGCCCGAGTCCGAGCGCGTGTTCCCACCGAACACCGCCGCACACGGCGCTCGCAATCCGAAGGCCACTGCGGCGGACGACGCCTACGAGCGGGAGCTCGAGCAGCGGGCGCGGGCCGCCGAGCGCGCGCGCCAAGAGCGGCTTGCCGCGTCGCGGGCGGCCGAAGAGGCGAAGAAGCGGGAGAAGGCCGTCCAGCCCGGGGAGCCGAGCGTGCAGCCGGGCGACGCGGCCGCCGCGGTCCCCGGGACAACGCCCTTCGACCCCGCCCGGAAAATGAGCCCGGCGGAGATCGAGAGGTGGATCAAGGAAGAGACACAGCGTCGCTTCACCGCCTTCGAGGACGAGATGGAGCGCCGCGCCGACGCAACCGAGTCCACGTACTTCGGTCCGGAGCGCGCCATCGACGGATACGACGAGCGCACGCCGGATGGCAAGGTCCGCCACATCCGGGGGAACAAGGACAAGATCCTCGCGCTGATCGAGACTCAGGTGCGCGGCGACCTTGCGCTCGCGAACCTCCACAGCGAGCTGAAGTCGGGCGTCGGGCCGGATCGACGCCAGGAGATCGAACTCGGGATCAAGGGCCTCGTCCTCGCCGACGCCGTGGCGAACTTCCAGGCGGTCGAGCTCGCCGGTGGTCAGCAGTACGTCGGAATCCTCGGAGATGCGCTCGCGGTCGTGGACGCCGCGCAGCAGGCGGAGGCCCTCCACGCCGCCTACGGCAAGCCCGCGAAGGTGGACTTCATGGCGCTCGCAGCGGGCGCCGCCGGGCCGGGACTCGCGAGGGCCCTGCGCAACCCGCCGGACCTGCAGCCGAGACTGAACCGGAACGCCGCCGACGTCCGGGCCGCCCTCGGCTATCGGCTCCCTGCGCTGCGTGGAGCGTACGACGACGCGATGGGCGCCCTCGGCAGCATGACGCGAGCCTTCGAGAACCTGACCGGCGGCCACGACGTCGCCCCCTGGCAGCGCGCTGCGATCCTCCTCGGGAATCTCGCCATCGGTGCCGTGACGGGCGGCGCCGGCCTCGCGCTCGCTGCCGGTCGCGGGGCGGTCACCGCGATCGCGGTCGGGGTCACCGCGGGCGCGATCGGCGCGGCGATCTCGGACGCCTTCACGCAGGCCATCGAGACCAAGGGGTTTTCGACCGGGGACTTCGACGGCATGCGGACGCTCATCAGCGCCGGGATCGGCGGCGCGGGCGGGGTGTTTGCGGGGGCGGCGGCGGCGTACACGCCGGGCGCCTACTCGAAGCTCTCCCTCGCCTCGGCGCTGCGGGAGTGGGGCGGCGACTCGGCGGGCCGGCTCGTCGAGATCGGGAAGAAGGCGGCGGCGAAGACGGCCGTCGTCGC
>JAIOPE010000029.1 GCA_021414065.1 Planctomycetota bacterium | reverse complement strand
CTCTCCGCGTACGTCGCGAGCACGTTGCGTCGCTCGTCCTCGGTCCATCGTCTCCGCCTCGCCATCGCACGACCTCCTGGTCGCGCGACATCGTCACGCAGCTACGCGCCGGCGCCAGATGGGGTCCAGCGAACGCTTACGTTCGACCTGCGGCCGCGCAGCGCGCCACGCACGATGCGCAGTCGCCACGCACCGACACAGTGCAACCGCTCTACGCGAAGAGCCCGGACTCCAGCCGTCGAGCGCGCGTCCGCCACGAGTTGGCGAGTGCGCTCGCCTGGCTCGCGCGCGGCGGTGACGACCTGGTCGCGTACCTCGTGGCCGCCCACCACGGAAAGGTGCGCATGCGCATCACCGCTAGGCCGTCAGATGCGCCGCGCGACGACGGACGGCGGACGGCACTCGGCATTGCCGACGGCGACGTGCTGCCCGCGATCGATTTGGGCGGCGGCGTCCGCGTGATGCCGCTGACGCTGAGTCTTGCGTGCATGGAACTTGGTAGCACAGCCGAGCGCCCGGATCCGAGTTGGTCGGAGCGAACGCACGCGCTCCTCGCCGCGCATGGACCGTTCCGCCTGGCGTATCTCGAAGCCCTGGTGCGAGTCGCAGACTGGCGAGCGTCCAAGCTGCGCAGCCCTGCAATGGCCGTGGCAGATCCGGTCTGCGACAGCACGAACGGAGCACCGCGATGACCGACCACGAACTTGTCGGCTGCCGCTCGGAGCCGCTCGCCGGGTACCTGAAAGCTCTCGGCGTGTTCCGCATCGTCGCCGACCAGGCGGACGCCGACGCTCGTGCATCGTGGCGCGGCGACGCGTTCGTGCTCCGCACACGGCTCGGCGTCGAGGCGCTACGCGCGTTCTTCCTGCAGGGCTACAGCCCCGCACCTGTGATCACGCCATGGAACGGCGGCGGCGGGTTCTTCTTCCGTGAGGAGAAGGGCTCCGGAAAGCGCACGAAGGAGACGGAGGCCACGCGCGCGCTCGCCGCCGTAGCGAACTCGGCGTGCTCGCGACTTGCCCCGCTTCGCGCGGCCATCGGCATCGCGCGCATCGAGCTTGCGGTGGCCGGCCTCGACTCGGCACCCAAGGAGGACGCGAAGGCGGTGCTGGTGCGGCGCCTGCGAGACGAGCTCCCCGACGGCGCACTTCAGTGGCTCGACGCATCGGTCCTCCTCGTAGGCAACGAGCCCCGTTATCCGCCGCTGCTCGGAACCGGTGGAACGGACGGCAACCTCGACTTCGCCACGAACTTCCACCAGCGACTCGGTGATCTCATCTGTTTCGAGACCGGCGCGCCGAGCTCCGCATCTGCGAGCTGGCTCGACGGCGCACTGTTCGGCCGCGCCGTTCCGCGCCTACTCGATGCTGCCGTGGGTCAGTTCGACCCAGGTGCCGCAGGCGGGACGAACCAAGGACCTGGATTCGATCGGAAGTCAATCGTCAATCCATGGGACTACGTGCTGATGGTGGAGGGCGCGCTGCTCCTTGCAGCGTCCGTCACGCGCCGCCTGGCGGCAACCGGCGCCGGTCAGCTCGCATTCCCATTCTCGGTCAGGTCGAGTGGCATCGGCTACCCCTCCGCTGCGCGGAGCGACGAGCCTTCGTCTCGCCACGAGATCTGGCTGCCTCTCTGGAGTGGCCTCGCCCGCGTCAGTGAGGTTGCGGCGCTCTTCCGCGAAGGTCGGGCTCGGATCGGCCGACGCGCTGCCGTCCGTGGAACTGACTTCGCCCGGGCCATCGCGACCATCGGCACGGATCGGGGAATCCGCCAGTTCGTTCGATTCGGTTTCCACGCACGCAACGGACTCTCGTACTTCGCCACACCGCTCGGCCGCATGACGTGCCGGCGACACCGGTCAAGCAGGCTGTCCGAGTCGCCCACGACTCGGATCTCGACCAGTGGCTGGACAATCTGAGGCGCGCAGCGAACGACGACCACGCGCCTGCTTCGCTGCGCCGCACCTCCACCGCGGTCGAATCATCCGTGCTCGGTCTCTGCGCGCACGGCGGGGAGGCGAGCACGATCGAGTTCCTATGCGCACTCGCGGATGCCGAGGCAGTGATCGCGCACTCGCCTCGACTTCGCGAACAGATCCGGCCGGTGCCGTGGCTCAGCCCAGAGTGGCTCGACGACCTGTCGTTCGAGTCGCCGGAGCTGCGGCTCGCCCGCGCACTCGCTGCGAACGGCCTTCGGCGGCGCGTGGTCCCTGTGGATACCGCGCGGAGGTACCTCACGTGGGAACCTGCGCCCGGTCCCGCGACGAACTGGCGAGAGCGCGACCTCGTGTCGAACCTGCTCGCCATCGTCCGTCGCGACGCCGTCGAGTCGCAGCGAGAGCCGGATCGCCAGCGACCACCTCGCACGTACTCCCGGCTCGCCGACATCACCTCGTTTGTGAACGCCCGCGCTACGCAACTCGACGACGCAGGTCTCGGGCGCCTCGCCCGCGCCATGTCGCTCCTGAGAGACGACGGTCGCGGCGTTGAGCGAAGCCCGCGCGAGCGGCTCGCGGCGGTGCCGGCCGCATTCGCGGTGCTCGCGCTCGTACATCACCGCGCGGAGGCGTCATCGTCCAACTCCGTCGCGCCTCGCGTCCCGCGCTCGCCCGAGATGCTCTCTCGCGCCATTGCCGGTGACGGGCGCGGCGCCGTGGAACTCGCCGTCAGGCGACTGCGCGCGTCGGGCGTCCCGATTGCGGTAGACCCATTCGAGGTCGCTCCGGACGTCATTCGCCGGTGCGCGGCGGCCCTCGTGTTCCCGCTTCATCCAAACAGCCTACGTCGTCTCCGCGACGGACTCAGCGTCGAGCCCGACCAACAAGCCCCCCATCAGACCACGAACGCAGGAGCGTCCACATGATCGACATCCCGAACGTCCCCCGCATCCTCATCGAGGCAGACCTCGCTCCGCTTCAAGGCACGCGATTCCAACCGACGGGGTTCCCCGACCTCGGCGCTGCGACCTACCGCACGCCGGACGGTCGATCGATGCTGCTCGTAGAGTCGGCGCAGAGTGTCGCCAATCGGCTCGAGTCCGTGTGCTGGGACGACGCCAACAACGACCTCGCCGCGCCGATCGCCGGGCTCAGCTACATCCAGGTCCGACAGAAGGACACCGTCCTCACGAACTCAATCCTTGAGGCGCACCGGATCAACTCCCCGTACATCCTCGAAGGGAAGGACCGGACGTTCTTCCTGCGGCTCAAGGAGGAACTCGGCTCCCTCGAGAAGGGGCCGGTGGATCTGCCGACGCTGGCGCGCGTCCTCGCCCGATACGACGTTGGATCCCTGCTTCACGGCGTGTTCCTGGCGAAGAGCGATCTTGCTGGCGGAAGACTCCGACTCCCGCGGTCGGTCTCCGGTTTCATCGAAGCCGAAGGTGTCGGCACAGCGGCGAGCGGCGGTGTGAAGAACGACCGCGTCGATCCGAGCGGAGACACCGCCAAGGGGTTCGGGAACGTGCCGTTCCATCGCGAGGAGTTCACTGCGGCGGCCATCCGCGCGTTCTTCAGCGTGGATCTCTCCCAGATCAGGGCCTACCGGCTGGGCGACGATGCGGTTCGACTCCTCACGGTGCTCGCGATCTGGAAGATCCGGAGCTTCCTCGATCGGGGGCTCCGACTCCGAACGGCGTGCGACCTGGAGTGCCGCTCGATCACCGTGAAGCGGCCGGACGGGTGGACACTTCCCACTCTCAGCGAGCTGGAGACCGAGTTGCCCGTTCTCATCGCATCCGCCGCGAAGGCGGGGCTGTTCGCCACACCCGCCGTGACCGTTGTCCGGTACTCGGAGTGATCCGTGCTCGCCATCGAGTTCAGACTGCTCACAGGTCGGTTCCACGGGACGGCGTGGGACCACAACGTCAACGAAGGCGTCCCGGAGTGGCCGCCGTCGCCGTGGCGCATCCTGCGCGCACTCGTCGCAGCCGCACACCGGCTCCCGGCTCCGCCTGCGCGCGAGAGCCTGGCCTCCCTCCTCCTCGATCGCCTGGGAGGTCCCCCGACGTATGGCCTCCCACACGCGAGTGCCGCACACACCCGGCACTACATGCCACAGGGCAAGATCGGCGCATCGCGAAAGGTCTTCGACTCGTTCATTGTTGCCGAAGGACGCGAGCCCGCGGTCGTCGTCTCGTGGCCTGACGCAGCACTAGAGCCGCACGAGGCCGCCGTTCTAGATGGGATACTCGAACACCTGACGTATCTGGGACGCGCTGAGACTTGGGTTGAAGCGCGACGGCTGGATGCGCTTCCGGACTCATCGGTGGTCGCACGCCCGTCCGGTGGGGACATCGCAACCGGCCGCAACACGACGCGGCTACTTGCGCCGGCAACGGCGGCCGAGTTCGACACCTGGCGACAGGCAATGCTCGACACGGAGCCCGCGCTGGGACGCATGCTCCCTCGAGATCGACTCGATGCGCTGCTGATCGAAACTGCGAGCATCGAGAAGCACCGCTGGTCCGCTCCACCCGGGTCGCGTTGGTTCGACTACGAGTTCGAGGCGCACGCCGCCGTGTCGCAGACGCACGCGCCACGACCTGCGGTCTTCTCTACGTGGGGTCTGTTCCACGTCTCGGCACCGCGCGGATCCGTCCTTCCCCGCGTTGAGGACACGGTCCTCGTTGGAGATCGCGTCCGGCGAGCTCTCATGTCGATCTCCGGCGACGGGACGCCTGGGTCGTCGCTGCAAGTCTTCAGTGGCAAGGACGCTGACGGTTCCCCGCTGCAAGGCCACATCCACGCCATGGTGCTCCCGTTCTCCGATCGGCAGGCGGCTCCGCGGCGCGGGCTCCCCATCAATCGCGTCATGCTCTGGGCGCGCAACGGGTTCGACGAATCCGCGCTCGCGGCAATGGAGTCCCTCCGCATCCTCGCAGGTTCGCCGGACCACCGCGTCGGACCGCTCCGGTTCGAGCTCGTGGCGAGCGGCGAAGCGAGAGACGCCCCGGAGTGTCCGCTGTTGTCGTCACCCGGTGCCCACGAGTGGGTGTCGCTGACCCCGTTTGTCCCGCAGCGCCATGCGAAACGCGGGCGCGACTCCCTCTCGCAGCAGGTTGCGCGCGCTCTCGTGCAGATGGGACATCCGGAGCCCGTCGAGGTCGTGCAGATCGATGTCGCACCCGGAGCATCGCCGTGGCACCGCTTCGCTCTGCAGCGCCCGCGCGGCTTCGGAGCTCGATCCCAGTACCGCGGGTACGGCTTCCGAGTGCGGTTCGCGGCGCCCGTGCGTGGCCCGGTCGTTGGTGGATACGGTGCGCACTTCGGGCTCGGGTTGTTCGCACCTGTGGATTCCCCGCAGCCGCATTGATCGGGCGACGTCATCGACGCTCGCACGCCCCCAGCATCCGCATGTGACCCGCCCCTCCCGCCGCGAGTACGTCGCCGCGCGCGGCAGGGGGTGAGTTCCACCGGCCTACGGGCGGGGCTCGTGTCGCGCAGATACACCGTGGTCGCGGAGGGCGACACCGCTGCGCACGGCGGCCGACGCCGCTGTCTGCCTGCGACAGCAGCGCCGGTCCGGTTACGCTGCACGCCATGACCCCTCCTCGAACGATCGCGCCCGCCGCGCTCGCGGCGGCGCTCGCGGCGGCGCTCCTCGCGGCGCTCGTCGCTACCCCCAGCCGCGCTGCGGCGGCGCCGGACGCTCCCTCGCGGGCGGCACCGGTGCGTGTGGACCGAATCTCGGCGGAACCGATGACGGCGCGGCGCGTGGTGTCGCTCGACCGGACGGCGCTCGTCCTCGAGATCGGAGCCGGCGGCGCAGCGAACGGCGCGGCGCCCGGCTCAGCGAACGGCGCAGCGAGCGGCTCAGCGGACGACGCCTCGACCACGGTCAGCGTGCCCCTCGCGGACGTCGTCGAGATCCTGCTGCCGACACCGCTCGACCCGACGCGGGCGTGGGCGCCGAACGAGGTCGCGGCCGATCTGTGGTCCGGTGAAACGGTGATCGGCGAACTGAAGGGCGGCGACGGCGAACATCTCGACATCGACGCGCCGCTCCTCGGACGCGTGCGACTCCCGCTCGAGCGACTTGCGACGGTGCGGTTCCTCCAGCGGCTCGCGCAATCGGCGGAGCCGCCGGACCTGCGGCCGCGCAAGGACGCCGACGTGATCCACCTGGTCGGTGACCAGTTCTCCGGGACGATCGAGGGCTTCGGCGAGAAGTCGCTGAAGAGCGTCACGCAGCAGAAGGACAAGGTCGAGATCCCGTACGAGCGAGTCGTGGCCGTGTCGCTCGTGTCCGACGAGCGCGCGGCGAGCGCGCCCGCCGCCGGGTTCCGCGTGGCACTCCGCGACGGCACACGCGTGACGGGGCTCGAAGCGAAGATCGACGCCGGCCGACTTGCGATGACGAGTCCGTCAGGCTTCAAAGTGGACTGCGCCGTAGCGGATGTCGTGGCGATCCAGAGCGTGAGCCCTCAGTTCGCGTTCCTCTCCGACATCCCGGCGGCGACGACGATCGTCAAGCCTGTGTGGGAAGTGGCCGCGGGCGACCCCGCCGTGCTGTTCGCGCCGCGCCTCGACCAGTCGTTCTCCGGCAAGCCTCTCCGCTGCGGCGGGCGCACGTGGCTCGACGGCATCGGTGCATTCTCCGGCACGACGATGACCTGGAACCTCGATGGGCGCTACCGCGAGTTCCGCACGTCGGCCGGACTCGACGACGGCGCCGGCCCGCTCGGCGGCGTCGTGTTCCAGGTGCTCGTGGATGGCAAGGAGGTCTGGACGAGCGGTTTCGTCCGTCCGGCATCCACGGACGGCCGCGGCGCCGCAAGCCCCGTGAGCACGCCGCGCATCCCGCTCGACGGTGCTAAGACGCTGGCGCTCGTCGTCCTCGCCGGCGACGCCGAAGATCCGTATCCGGTCCAAGACGAAGCGGACTGGCTCGGCGCGATTCTCGTCCGCGCAGCGGGGAAGTGACCACGCTGCTCTGGACGACTGTCTTCGCCACGCCGTGGCTCGCCGCCGTCGCGGCTCCGGCCGGGGCCGCGGTCGCACTGCTCGCACGTCGCGGACTCGGTCGCGGACGCCCTCGGTTCGCCTGGGGCGCAGCGATCGCGCGCGGAACCGCCGTGACGCTCGCACTCGTCGCCGCGGCGGCACCGGAGTCGGTGACGACCACCCCGCGCCGCGGCGTGGTGTTCGTGGCCGCATCGGACGCGCGCGCGGTGGACGGCGCAGACCGCGTTCTCCGCTGGCCCGGCGCTGCCCCCGGCGCGGCCGGGGCCCTCGAATCGTTGCGCGCGTCTGCGCCCGCCGACGTTCCGGCGTCGCTCGTCGTCGTCTGGTCGCCGGACCGCGGCGACGCGCCGTCCCTCGACGACGCGCCCGCTCTCGTCTCGCGCGGCGCCGACACTTCCGTGCTGCGTCCCGCCGGCGCCACGGCGAAGTCCCGGGCCGCCGGCGCGCCGCGGCTCATC